>JALYXB010000241.1 GCA_030947305.1 Actinomycetota bacterium
GACATGAACTCGGCTGCCTTGATGGCCTACCGGGCGCTCAAGGTGCGCTGGACGAAGGCGGCCGACGACCGGCAGCTGGCGTTGAAGAATCTTGCCGCGTTGGTGGCGCAGGCCGGCGAGCAGTACCGGGCGGTGGACGCGCGATTGGCCGCACAATTTGGCTGATCGCTCACCGGGGGCGAGCACAGCGATTGATGTCATTGCCCGACCGCGATGCGCTCGTCGGCGCCAAAACGGGACCGGGCAGGATGGGGGGATGACGCACAACTTGCTCGGTCCCGACCCTGTGCTGCTGCCGGAGGATTCGGCCGCGGCCGCGCTGGCAGCCGGCGAAACGGCCGAGTCGCAGGCGAAGCTGCACCCTGAATCATCACTGGCGTGGGCGACGTTGGCCGAGGCTGCGCTCGAAGCCGGCGACGACGTCGCGGCCTATGCCTATGCCCGGGTCGGATATCACCGCGGCCTTGATCTGTTGCGGCGCAACGGTTGGAAGGGCGCTGGGCCGATCCCGTATTCGCATGAGCCGAACCGGGGATTCCTGCGGGCGTTGTCTGCCCTCGGCCAGGCAGCGGCCCAGATCGACGAACGGGACGAGGTGGCGAGGGTGCGGGGTTTCCTGCTGGATGCCGATCCGAACCTTCCGTCAGAGTTGTTGCCCGGGTAGGGTTTTGTCGGCTCAGTCCACGACGCCGCGGACCAGCCGGAGCTGCTGGGTGTGCGTGTAGTAGGTCCAGTGTTCGATGTTGGACGACCTGCGCACCCCGTCGGCGATCAATCCGGTTGAGCTGGTGGTGATCTCGGTGGCCCTGCCGTAGTGGGTGCGGGAGCGGCGGCCGAAACCGAGGATTCGTCGGCTCACCACGGTCAGGTTGAGGCCGTTCCTGTCGTCCGGTTGGACGATCAGGCCGCGGGCGGATGCCGGCACCACCTTGTACTCGTCGACGAACACGGTGCCGTGGATGGGTCCGAAGGTCGCCTCGCCGATCAGGACGCCGCCGGTGTCGTCACTGAGTACCGGGATGAGGTCGGGCTCACCGAGCCTGGCCAGCTTCACCGCCCCGGCGCCCACCGGCAACGACCATCGCTCGGCGGCCGGTGTCCGGCTGGTCGGTGCGTACACCACTTCCACGTCGGTCAGCAGGTCGCCCCGTTTCAGCCGCCTGGTCACCGCGGCCAGGTCGGCGTCGTCACCAATCAGCAAGATCCGACCGGTCAGCAGTGGGTCGATTTCCTTGCCGGGTCGCGGCCCGACGAAGCGGACCGGCCGCCCTTGCAGCGCCGCCAGAACCTGCGCCGCTGCCGCAACGTTGGCCGCCACCGTGGCGTCCTGGAGCGCGCAGATCACGGTGAACGCTGCCTCGTCCAGTGCCATCCCGTGCCCGCTACCCTTCTTGCCGAGCGCTCCCGGTCGACGCGGTGCGCCCTGCGAGCCCTGAGAAGGGGAGTCTGCCATGACGGTGATGGTGCTGATTGGAGCCCAGTGGGGCGATGAGGGCAAAGGTAAGGCCACCGACCTGTACGGCGAGCGGGTGCAGTGGGTGGTGCGATACCAGGGCGGGAACAACGCAGGGCACACAGTGGTACTGCCGGACGGTCAGAAGTTCGCCATCCGGTTGATTCCGTCCGGCATCCTCACCCCGGGCGTCACCAACGTCATCGCCAACGGCGTCGTGGTCAATCCGTTGGCGCTGCTGGAGGAACTGGGCGAGTTGGAGAAGCGGGACGTCGACACGTCACGGTTGCTGATCAGCGCCGACGCCCACCTGGTGATGCCCTACCACATCGCGATGGACAGGGTCACCGAGCGCTATCTCGGCAAGGCAAAGATCGGCACCACCGGCCGCGGCATCGGACCTGCCTATCAGGACAAGGTCGCCAGGCTGGGTGTGCGCGTACAGGATCTTCTCGATCCGTCGATCCTGCAGCAGAAGGTCGAAGCGGCGATGGAGCTCAAGAACCAGATATTGGTGAAGGTCTACAACCGCAAGGCGCTCGATCCGCGGAAGATCGTCGAGGAGGTGCTCGCCCAGGGTGAACAGTTCGCCCATCGGATCGCCGACACTCGATTGTTGTTGGACCAGGCCATTTCTCGTGGTGAGCACATCATCATGGAGGGCTCGCAGGGAACCTTGCTGGACGTCGACCACGGCACTTATCCGTTTGTGACCTCGTCGAACCCGACCTCGGGTGGCGCGGCGGCCGGCGCCGGCATTGGCGCCACCAGAATCTCCTCGGTGATGGGCATCCTGAAGGCGTACACCACCAGGGTGGGTTCTGGTCCCTTCCCCACCGAGCTGACCGACGAGTGGGGCGAGTACCTGCGCAAGACCGGCGGGGAGGTCGGGGTGAACACCGGCCGCGACCGGCGTTGCGGTTGGTTCGACGTGGTGATCGCTCGCTACGCCGCCAGGGTCAACGGGATCACCGACTTCTTCCTCACCAAGCTGGACGTGCTGAGCTCGTTGGAGGAGGTTCCGATCTGTGTCGGGTATGAGATCGACGGTGCCCGGTACGACGAGATGCCTTTGACCCAAACGGATTTCCACCATGCGACGCCTGTCTACGAGAACTTGCCCGGCTGGTTCGAGGACATCAGTGGCTGCCGTGAGTTCGATGATCTGCCGGTCAACGCGAGAGGCTATGTGCGCCGGGTCGAGGAACTCTCGGGATCCAGGGTGTCGGCGATCGGCGTCGGGCCGGGCCGGGATCAGACGATCGTGCTGCACGACCTGCTGGACTGATCTGTCCTTGATCAGACGGCTTGATGGGGCTGCGAGGTCCGGTCCCCCTGCGCCCGCAGGTAGCGCAAAACTGTCATGACGCGCCGGGGTTGTACTGCGCGTTGTGTCAGCGTTCCGCTACCTGCTGGGGCCGTCTCGGCTGAGGTCATCATCTAGCGATGGCGAGCCGGGTCCGGCGGAGCGGCGGTGGAAGTGACTGCTACACATCAGGTTTGATGCGATGCGGAAATGCTCCGGGCGAATCGCGTCGCCCAGCCTCGCAGGTAATCGACGAACTCGGGCGGCGAGAGCACAGTGAAGTCTGCCCCCAAGGTGCCGAGCGCCATTGCCGGCCAGTCGAGGGAGTCTGCGCGCATCCGCACCAGGCAGCTGGTGTCGTCGCGGCGCTCCACTTCAGCCCACCGACCGAGTTTGCCGCGCACAGTCGATTCTTGTTCGTACACAACGGCTTCCACCGAATGGTTGATCGCCGAATGCCCGAGTCGCTCGGTGACGAATGCCCCCGCGTTGTCGGCCGGGAGGGTCCGCGGCCGGAATTGCGTGCGGTTGCCGACCGGAGCGGTGAGCCTGTCCAATCGGAAGCTGCGCCAATCGTGCCGCTCGACGTCGTAGGCGACCAGATACCAGTGTCGTCCGACCGGCACCAAGCGCAGCGGCTCGACCTGTCGACTCGTCCGAGCACCGTCGGCCGCGGTGTAGTCGAACTCCATCCGCTCGGTGTCCCTGCAGGCCTGCGCGATGGCGACCAACACCGCCGGATCCAGCGGAGGGCCCGACGAACCCCAGCCGGTGGACACCGTTGCCGCTTGGAGTGCCTCTACCCGCTTGCGCAGCCGCGGCGGCATCACCTGCACCACCTTGGTCAACGCTCGCACCGATGCCTCGGCAATTCCGGAAAGTCCGCCCTCGGCGGCATTGTGCAGTCCGACGGCCAGTGCGACTGCTTCCTCGTCGTCCAGTACCAGCGGTGGCAACGCGGCGCCGGGCGCCAGCTGATAGCCGCCGTCGACCCCGCGCCTAGCCCGCACCGGATAGCCGAGGTCGCGCAGCCGGTCGATGTCGCGGCGCAGGGTGCGGATAGACACCTCGAGCCGCCCGGCCAGGTCGTCACCAGACCAGTGCCGATGGGCCTGCAGCAGCGACAGGAGCCGCAAAGTACGGGAACTGGTGCTCGCCATATTTGCCATCTTCCTTGACTTCAGGCCAGAAAGTGGCACCTATTGCGGTTAACGTCGTTCCGGTCAGGAAACCCACGACGGAGGCAGACAAATGGCGACCCTCGAGACATCAGAGACCACCCCAACGACCGGCGAGCGGGCCGACCTGCTGGAGATGCTGGCCACCCGCCGCGGCTTCCTGCGGCAGACCACCAACGGCCTGACCGACGATCAGGCCAGGCTCCGGACCACCGCCAGCGAGCTCACCCTCGGCGGCCTCGTCAAGCACGTGGCCGACACCGAAGAAGGCTGGGCGAAATTCATCGTGACCGGCCCGAGCGCCATGTTGAGCAACGGCAAGGACTGGACCGAGTGGGGCGAGCAGGAGTGGGCCGAGCGCGCAGCCAGCTTCCAACTCCAGCCGGATGAGACGCTGGCCGGCGTCCTGCAGCACTACCAGCAGGTGGCGGAACGGACCGACCAGCTGGTGGTGACGATAGACCTGGATTCCAGCCAGCCGCTGCCGGATGCACCATGGTTCCAATCCGGCGCACACTGGTCGGCTCGTCACTGCCTGCTGCACATCGTCGCCGAGACCGCTCAGCATGCCGGCCACGGCGACATCATCAGGGAGGCGCTGGACGGCGCCAAGACCATGGGCTGAGCGCCAATCGAACGCCCCGTCCGCGCTCGGCCCGCACCACCCACCCGGTAGCGGAACCTTGTCAGGACTCGCCGGACAGCGTGGCGTGTCGTGTCAGCTTCCCGCTACCTGGGGTGGGGGCCGCTACCGGGTGGGGCTGCGGCCGGGCGGTCGCGGCGGCTTCTGCGGCTGGTAGTGCCCACGCCCGGCGGCGAGCTCGTTCAGCCGCTTGATGGCCGCCTGCACTCCGTCGGCCTTGCGGCTCCCCCGCAGGGCGCCGGCCAGCGCCGCCAGGTCGCCGGGGTCGCGGGTCTTGGTCCGGTCGGTGAGCAGCGAGAAGGCGAGGTGCCCGCCGGTCGAGCGCAGCTCCAAGGTGCAGTAAGGGGCGCCGGTGGTGCGCCCTTCGGTGATCTGCGCCCGGGTCAGGTTGGCGCAGTCGATGCTGCTGCCGCCGAAGGCGCCGCGGCGGGACAGTACCGATCCGGTGAGCCACACCTGGTGCCGCTGCATCCACAGCAGCCCCCAGCTCGCGCCGACCAGCAGTACCACGCCGGCCG
>JALYXB010000257.1 GCA_030947305.1 Actinomycetota bacterium
GTCCAACCGCCCCTGCTCCGGATGCCAGGCGAACGCTCTGGCGTTGACGGTCAGGAACTGTTCGTCATCCTGTCCCGGCAGGAAAGTGCGCAACCGGACACCCGCCGGAAGTTCTGAGCGATGGTCGGCAGGCAGGGCTCTGCGCATCTGCAGCAGGGTGCGTACCGTTCTGAGCTGTAGCGATGAGGACAATGCTTGCGCCGCAGGCAGATTGCCATGTGCCCACACTCTTCCTACCGCGAGCAGCGACCCCGTCAACAGGCTGCGCCCGAAGCCACGACCGCGGAAGTCGGTCTGCACCACCAACTCTGCTGGGTCGTCGGCATGACGCACGGCAACTCCCACCGGCCGGCGGGAGTCCGCGACGAACAGATACAAATCGTCGTCACCGGCCAACGCATCGACGATATGCCCGGAGAGCGGTGCCACCCCATCGGCCAACCGTGCGGCTTCCACGATCGCTCGAACCTGTTGCTGCTGAACCGATGTCAGACCGTGCTGCCAGTTCGCCCTGCCGGCCGTCACGCCGGGCTTGCCGAGTTGTCCCGGGCGACACCATCGTGGGCGGACTCGTCCCGTGCCGCGGGTCGCGGCGGCACCATCTTGTAGCCGACATTGCGCACAGTGCCGATCAGCGACTCGTACTCGGCGCCGAGCTTGGCCCGCAGCCGGCGCACATGCACGTCGACCGTGCGGGTTCCACCGAAGAAGTCGTAGCCCCAGACCTCCGTCACCAACTGTTCGCGGGTGAACACCCGGCCGGGATGCTGAGCCAGGAACTTGAGCAGCTCGAACTCCTTGTAGGTGAGCTCCAGGGTGCGGCCCCGCAACCGGGCTGTGTAGGTGTCCTCGTCGATGGTCAGATCGCCCAGGCTGGTGAGGCCCGCATTGCCGGGGGCCGCGGTTCGGCCGGCCAACAGCCGCAGTCGGGCGTGCACCTCGGCCGGGCCGGCGTTCGCCAGTACCACATCGGCCACTCCCCATTCGGGGCCGATCGCCACCATGCCGCCCTCGGTGACCACGGCCATCACCGGGATCGCCAGCCCCTCCGAGCCCAGCAGCCGGCACAGCGACCTGGCGGCCGCCAGGTTGGTCCTGGCGTCAACCAGTACCAGGTCGTAAGGGCCGGCCGTCAACAGCGAGGCGGCGTCGAACGCGGCGGCGCGCAATTTCACCGGGAGCAGATCGACGGCAGGCAGCACGCTCGCCGGGTCGGCATCGGCCGTCAGCAACAGGAGATCCACCACCACCTCCTTCCCGGACCGACGCAGCGGCCCGAGGGGGATACCGGCGTCGGCATCGAACAGTCGTTGTTCAGTGCTGGACCACTCGTGACTACTACACCTCGTATCCCTGGTCACCGGCGGCAGTGCGCGGTAGCGCCCGCACCACCCGGTGGAGGGGAACCACCAGGTAGCGCCGAAATTTCCGGATCGCCCGGTGACCAGCAGATTCTATCGGCCGGTCGGCCGGCCGTGGCCACCGCCACCGCCAGCCAATGGCCTAGCTCGGAGTTGGGCCGCACCGTGCCGTTCCACCAGCTGGATTGACGGCAACCGGAGCTGTGCTGGATAGCCGATTCGGCATCGGCCGGCAGTCGCGACCGGCACACTGGTCAGGTGCGCAAGCTGCTGGTGTTCCTCGTCGTCTTGGCCGTGATCGTCGTCGGACTCGATTTCGCCGGCCGGGCGATCGCCGAATCCAAGACCGGTGAGGCGCTCGGCCGCCAAGGCGCCATCTCCCCCGCGCCGAACGTCGACATCCATGGGATGTCGTTCCTATGGCAGGCGGTCGACGGTAACTACAGCCACGTCACGCTGACTGCCAGCAACCTGTCCACCGGAAAGCTGACCGGCATCGCTGCCGTCGCCGACCTGTACGACGTGGCCTTCCCACTGTCCGATGCGCTCAGCGGCAACGTCAGCACGCTGACGGTCGGCCACGCGAACATTCGCGCGAGCATTCCGTCCGCCGCGCTGTCCACCGTCCTGGGCCAACGGCACCTGACGGTCGCCGCAGGCAGCAATGGCGTGCTGCGCCTTGGCGCCAGCATCGCGGCGGCGGGCCAGTCGTTCGCCGTGCAGGTGGAGGTGAAGCCGAGCGTCTCCAACGGTGTGCTGCACCTGGTCGGAGGCAAAGTTGTCAACGCGCCGGCCGCGTTGCCGGCTGCCCTCGCCAGCGCCCTGGTGAAGGGGCTCAACATCGACCTTCCCCTCACCGGGCTGCCGTTCCCGATCGAATCTGCTACCACGACCGTCGAAGCTGGATCGCTGATGGTGACGGCCAGGACAGGCGCCGTCAAGGTCGGCGAGTTGGTCAAGGCGGCCGGGTAGGGTCCGCAGCATGTGGCAAGCGATGTTCACCGCGCTGCTGATCGTGATCGCGCTGGTGATCGCGGTGGGCTTGGGATACCTGAGCTACCGGCTGGTACGGGAGGACCGATGACCGCCGAGGAGCCCGCAGACTCTGGGCACACCGGCCATGATCCAGCCAAGTCTGGCGGCAGCGCCGGTCACCCCGCCGCCGGGTCCGCATCCGTCGCCCGCGGGAGTGCAGACGCCTCCGTTGCGGCAGCCGCGGCGCGCGCTGGTTCCACCCGCTCGCTGAACATCACCGACATCGCACCGTTGCCGGTGCCAGCCGATACCGCGAACCTGCGGCTCGGGCCACAGCTGCACCACGACTGCCTGCCGCTGCTGCCGCTGGTCGGGGTGTGGCGCGGCACCGGAAAATTCGGCAACGAACCACGCGCCGATGCCGCGGCCGGCGCCGACTTCGGGCAGCAGATCGTGGTATCCCACGACGGCCGGCCGTTTCTCCGCTTCGAGTCGGTGATCTGGTCGCTGACGCCCGGCGCCGACCCGCGGCCCGACGCCAGGGAGGTCGGCTGGCTGCGGCCGCAGCCCGACGGCTCGATCGAATTGTTGCTGGCACACGCCGAAGGTCGAGTCGAGGTATTCTACGGACATCCGCGGTCGGCGGCGTCGTGGGCGCTGTCCACCGACGGTGTGCTGCGCACCCCGGCCGCGATACCCGTGGTCGGGGCCACCCGGCTGTACGGCATCACCCCAGACGGCCGGCTCGCTTACGTCGA
>JALYXB010000109.1 GCA_030947305.1 Actinomycetota bacterium
GAGCACCTGGACGAAATGCGCCACCGGCTCGATGATGTGCTACGCGAATACGCCGCCTATCCGCACGAGCCGGGCGGCGAGCGGATCTCGGTGTTCCTGGCATTCCACCCCGAACCCAGCTAGCCAGTTGCGCGCCGCGTGGATCGCGTGGATGGAAGAAGGTGGAAAAAGTATTGGCTGGTCGTGGCACTCTGATGGGTACCTATGACAAAAATTCCCCAGCGCGGAGCCCGAGAGCCGACCACTGACGGCACCATCAACCGCGCCGCCGCGTCCACATCCCGGGCTACCGAAGCGTTCAGCGTCGCTGACCCAGTAGCCACTGCCGAGACACCCTTAGATGACGGTGCGCAGGCACGCGGCGAGATGCAGCAGACCCGCGGCGAGGAGGAACTCGCCGAGAGGGCCGCGCTGCGGCGCGTCTCCACCTTGTCGACGCAGCTGACCGACATTACCGAGGTCGAGTATCGCGAACTGCAGCTGGAACGGGTGGTGCTGGTCGGCGTCTGGACCGATGGTTCGGCGGCGGACGCGGAGGCATCGATGGTCGAGCTGTCGCTGCTGGCCGAAACGGCCGGATCGGTGATCCTGGATGCGTTGGTCCAGCGCCGACGACACCCGGACGCATCCACCTACATCGGCTCGGGCAAGGTGGCCGAGCTGGCCGATATCGTCACCGCGACCGGCGCCGACACGGTGGTCTGTGACGGCGAGTTGTCGCCTGGGCAGCTGCGCAACCTGGAGACCCGACTCAAGGTCAAGGTCGTCGACAGAACGGCGCTGATCCTGGACATCTTCGCCCAGCACGCCAGGTCGAAGGAGGGAAAGGCGCAGGTCGAACTGGCCCAGCTCAACTACTTCCTGCCGCGACTACGTGGCTGGGGCGAGGCGTTGTCGAGGCAGCAGGGCGGCCGAGTGGCGGCGGGGGCCGGCATGGGCTCCCGCGGCCCCGGTGAGACCAAGCTGGAGCTGGACAGGCGGCGAATTCACAAGCGCATCTCGCTGCTGCGGACAGAACTGGCCGGCATGCGCAAGGTCCGCGACACCAAACGATCGCAACGCAGGGCGAATCAGGTGCCCGCGGTGTCCATCGCCGGCTATACCAACGCCGGTAAGTCGTCGCTGCTGAACCGGCTGACCAACGCCGGGGTCCTGGTGCAGGACGCACTGTTCGCCACACTCGACCCCACCACCAGGCGGACGACGACCGACGACGGGCGGGTCTACACCCTCACCGACACCGTCGGATTCGTCCGCCATCTTCCCCATCAGCTGGTCGAATCCTTCCGGTCCACCTTGGAGGAAATCGCCGATGCCGATCTGGTGCTGCACGTGATCGACGGCTCCGACCCGGCGCCGGAACACCACGTGACGGCGGTCCGGGAAGTACTCGCCGAGATCGACGCGTCCAAGGTTCCCGAGGTACTGGTCGTCAACAAAATCGATGCGGCCGACGAAGTGGGGCTGGTGCGGCTGCGGCACCTGATGCCGGAGGCGATCTTCGTATCGGCTAAAACCGGGCAGGGTATCGACGAGCTGCGCAAACTGGTCGCCGGCCGGTTACCCGACCCGGCCGTGTCGATCGAGGTGATGGTGCCGTTCACCGAAGGTGCGCTGGTGGCTCGAATTCACCAGCAGGGCACCGTGCTGTCCGAGCGGCACAGCGAGGACGGTACGCATCTGCAGGCCAAGGTGCCGCCCGACCTGGCGGGCCTGCTCACCGATTACGCGAGCCCGGCGATCGCCGGGATCTGAGCCATCCGAGGTTGCGCTGGCGCCGAACTACGGTAGGAATCAGACGCTGATCCAGGTGAGCTCCAGCGATGTTCAGACGACATCCGGGTAGGCTCGTAACCACAAGCCGTTGTCTCGTCGTCGGTCTGACGCCGATGGCTGACTAGGAAGGTTTCGACATGGGCGGTCTCCAGTGGTGGCACATCGTCATCATCATTGCGGCTTTTGTGTTGCTGTTCGGGGCTCGTAAGTTGCCGGATGCCGCACGTGGTGTCGGTCGGTCGTTGCGCATCCTCAAATCAGAGGTCAGTGCGATGCACGAGGAGGACGCCAAGAAGCCCGTGCCGGCCGAGAACGATGTCACCGCAGCCCAAGCGACGCCGGCCGCGCAACTAGCCCCGGCTCCGGCTCCGCCGGTTCAGCTGCAGCAGCCGGTGCAACAGCCGGCCGCCTACCAAGGGCAGGCTCCGGCTCATGTACAGCAGCCGGCCCCTTACCAGCAGCCAGCCGCTTACCAGCAGCCCGCCCCGCAGCCGGTCTACCAGCAGCCGGTGCAGGCACCAACGCCGCAGCAGCCGGCCCAGTTGGGCTACCCCCCGGTGCAGCAGTCAGCATCGGATCCGGTGCCGGTGTCGCACACCGAGCAGTACGCCGACCCGACCCGGCCCTCCGGGAGCTAAGTTCGGTCGAGGTGGCGGCCCGGCCGGTAGTCCGACGCCTGAGTAGGTAGCGCCAGTTGGCTGTCGGGTCGGCTGGGTACGGTGAGCGGATGCTGCCGATCGGAGCTCACCTCGACCATGCCGACCCAGTGGCGGCCGCCCGTGCGCTAGGCGCCGACGCCGTTCAGTTCTTCCTCACCGACCCGCAGGGCTGGGTCGATCCACCGGAACGACCGGACGCCGGGTCCCTCAGGGAGTCCGGGCTGGCAATCTTCGTCCACGCGCCGTACCGGATCAACATCGCCACCACCAACAACCGGATCCGCATTCCCAGCCGAAAGTTGCTGGCCTCGCATGCGGCGGCGGCGGCGACAGTTGGTGCCAGTGGAATCGTGGTGCACGGCGGTCATGTCGGAGACGGCGACGACCCAGCCACTGGATTCGACAATTGGCGAAAGCTGTTTGCCAGGGCGGAGTTCGAGGTGCCGGTGCTGATCGAAAACACCGCCGGCGGCGAGAATGCGATGGCCCGTAACTTCGACCGGCTGTCGATTCTGTGGGAGGCGGTCGGCGAATTCGGTGCCGGATTCTGTCTCGATACCTGCCATGCCCACGCGGCAGGGGAAGATCTGGTCGGCATCGTGGAGAAGACAAAGGCGATTACCGGCAGGATCGACCTGGTCCATGCCAACGGGTCCCGGGACGAGTTCGGCTCCAGCCGTGATCGACACGCGAACTTCTCCGCCAGCCTGCTCGACCCGGCGCAGATCGCGGAGGTGGTCAGGGCGGCCGGCTGCCCGGTGGTGGTGGAAACCCCGTCGGACGGTCAGCAAGCCGACATCGAATATCTGCGGGATGCTCTCACCGGCTGAGCCGCGCCCGGCATGACCAGAGCCGGCCGCGGTCGGGTCAGACTTTGCGAAGGACGGCGGCCACCCGGCCGAGGATAGTGGCCTGGTCGCCCGCAATCGGATCGAATGCGGGGTTGGACGGCATCAGCCAGACATGGCCGTCCTTGCGCCTGAACGTCTTGACGGTAGCTTCGCCGTCGATCATCGCCGCCACGATGTCGCCGTTATCGGCGGTCGGCTGTTGACGCACCACGACCCAGTCGCCATCTGTGATGGCCGCATCGATCATCGACTCGCCCACCACCCGCAGCAGGAACAGCTCACCTTCGCCGACGAGCTCGCGGGGGAGCGGGAAAATATCCTCAATTGCTTCCTCGGCCAGGATCGGGCCGCCGGCGGCGATCCGGCCGACCACCGGCACGTAGGCCGGCGTCGGGTGCGCTGAGACACCACTTTCGTTCATCTCGTGGTCGTGATCGAGTTCTTCCGGCGTCCTGATGTCGACCGCTCGGGGGCGGTTCGGATCCTTGCGGAGCAGCCCCTTGCGTTCCAGGGCGGCCAGCTGGTGGGCAACCGAGGACGGCGACTTGAGCCCGACCATCTCGCCGATTTCGCGGACACTCGGTGGATACCCGCGCTTGGCGACCGAATCGCGGATCACCCTTAGTACCTTCTGCTGCCGCATGGTCAACGGCCGGCCGTTGTCCTTGTCCGGAAACTCCTTGACGCGGGCGCTGACGTCGGCGCCGACGCTCCCGCCGACGCTCCCGCCGACGGTGCCGCCGACGGTGCCGCCGACGGTGCCGGCAGTCTTGTTCCTAGCGGAGCCGTGCTCGGTGCGGGCCACCATCGCCCCTCCCTGTTCTGGTCCGATCCGGCAGCCGCCGGGTCGGTCGGCCGCGATGGGCCGTTACTTCCTCGAGCCTAGGCCGGGATTTATCACAATTCAAACATGCGTTCGATCGACACGCCGATTTCTCTTCCCACTGTCGGACCGACGGTGTAGAAATCGAGCTGATGTTCGATAGAACGTCCGTTCGATGTCAGCGCAGATGCAGACGCGGGACCGACTGTCGGTGCCGAATGCCACGCTGTGTTCGAACGTGGAATGGCCGAGCGATCGGCCCCGAGGCAAGAGGTGAGCAGATGACGGTGCGACTGGATAGGTCCCGTGCATCAGTGCCGGTCCGAGCGTCGACGCCGAGGGCGGCCGATGCTGTCCGGGCGACCATCGGCGACCTGGTGCCGGCACCGCTCGGACCGGGCAAGGCGACCCGGCCCTACTCCTCGGTGCGCCCGAGAGTGCCGGCTACCCGACGTCCGGCCTCCGGTGTGGTCGCCCAGCGTCCAATGGGGCCGACAGCAGCTCGAGCCCGATGCGTGCAGACCCGTCAGGACCCGGGGTTCCGGCTCGGTCGCTGGGCGCGGCTGACGATCAGCGCGTCCGTTCTCGTTGTCGGGCTGCTGTTTGCCACCGGCGGGTTGCCGGTCGGCCCGCCGCCGGCCGCAGCCAACCACTCCGTCACCGTGCATGTTGGCGATACGTTGTGGTCGATCGCCCGGTCGGCCGCGCCAGGGCAGGACGCACGGCTGGTCGTTGAGCGGATTCGCGATCTCAACGGGCTCACGCAGCTGGACAGGCTGCCGGCGGGGATGATGCTGCTAGTGCCGGCAGGATGACTGCGGGGCCCACGGCGCCCGCAGACCGGACA
>JALYXB010000015.1 GCA_030947305.1 Actinomycetota bacterium
ACCTCGCCGCACGAGGTGATCACCAGTCGGCCGGACCCGGTGACCTCGCCGATCACCGCGGCCGGCACCTCCCACTTGGCGCAGACCGCCAGGAAGGCGTCCACCTTGTCCGGCGTCACCACCGCGCACATGCGTTCCTGCGACTCGCTGGACAGCAGCTCGGCCGCCGTCATGCCCGCTGCCCTCCGCGGCACCTGATCGAGGTCGACCCGCATTCCGCCGTCGCCGGCGGAGGCGAGTTCCGCTGTGGCGCAGGACAATCCGGCGCCACCGAGGTCGGAGATGCCGACCACCAGGTCGGCGGCGAACACCTCGAGGGTGCACTCGATCAAGACCTTCTCCGCGAACGGGTCGCCGACCTGAACGCTCGGCAACTTCTTCCTTGCTGAGGACCTGCTTGCAGGGTCCGACCCGTGTCCGGCGGTCGTCTCGTCGCCGGAGAACGTCTCCGACGCCAGAACCGACACCCCGCCGATGCCGTCGAGGCCGGTCGCCGAGCCGTACAGGATCACCTTGTTGCCGGCCCCGGAGGCCTGGGCGGTGTACATGTCCGCCGCCCGCAGCACACCAATGGAACCCGCGTTCACCAAAGGGTTTCCGGCGAAGCTGGCATCGAAGATCACCTCCCCACCGATGTTCGGCAGGCCGAGGCAGTCGCCGTAGCCGGCGATGCCGGCCACCACTCCCGGAACCACCCGCTGCGAGTCCGCGGCGTCGGCGGGGCCGAAGCGCAGCTGGTCCAGCACCGCCACCGGCCTGGCGCCCATCGCCAGGATGTCCCGCACGATGCCGCCGACCCCGGTGGCCGCACCCTGGTAGGGCTCGACGTAGGACGGGTGATTGTGCGATTCGACCTTGAAGGTCACCGCCCAGCCCTCGCCGATGCCGACGACCCCGGCGTTCTCGCCGATGCCGGCCAGCATCTTGGACCGCATCTCGCCGGTGGTGGTATCGCCGAAGTACTTCAGGTGCACCTTGCTGGACTTGTAGCTGCAGTGCTCGGACCACATCACCGAGTACATCGCTAGCTCCGCCGCGGTGGGTCGTCGGCCGAGGATCTCCCGGATGCGTTGGTACTCATCGTCTTTGAGGCCGAGCTCGCGAAAAGGCTGCGGAAGGTCGGGGGTGGCGCCCGCCTGATCGACGGTGTCCTGCGCGACGACCAGGGCGTCCGCTGCCGTCGTCATGCCGACGCTGCGGCGGTGGTGGTGATCGCCGCCACCAGCGAGGTGAACATCGCCAGCCCGTCGGTGCCCGGCCCCGTCAGCGTGTCGATGGCATGCTCCGGGTGCGGCATCAGTCCGGCCACCCGTCCGTCGGCCGAACAGATCCCGGCGATACCCCGCAGCGCACCGTTCGGGTTGCCGCCGGCCGGCCCGGAGGAGTTGGTCGGTTCACCGGCGTAGCGCAGGATCACCTGCCCGTCACCCTCCAACCGATCGAGATCGGATTCGGTTGCCACGTAACGCCCTTCGGCGTTCTTCATCGGGATCACGATCTCTTGGCCCACCGGGTAGCCGGCGGTCCAGATGCTGTCGGCGTTGTCCACCAGCAGCCGCTGATCCCGGCAGATGAACTTGAGCCCGGCGTTACGCATCAACGCGCCGGGCAGTAGCCTCGCCTCGCACAGCACCTGAAAACCGTTGCAAATACCCAACACCGGCAGCCCGGAGCGGGCGGCGTCGATCACAGATTGCATCACCGGCGCCTGGGCAGCGATGGCGCCGGCTCGCAGATAGTCGCCGTAGGAGAAGCCGCCGGGAATCACGACCGCGTCGACACCCTTGAGGTCCGCGTCAGCATGCCAGAGCGAGACGGCTTCGGCGCCGGCCCGCGTCGCGGCGCGGGCGGCGTCGACATCGTCGAGCGTCCCGGGAAAGGTGATGACGCCGATCCTGGCGGTCACTGCTGGGCGCTCCCCGCGACCGGCTGCTGCGATGACGACAGCCGGTGGATCGACCATTCCTCGATCACCGGATTGGCCAGCATCGAGGAGGCGATCTGCTCCAGGTGCGCATCGGAAACGGAATCGTCGACCTCGAGTTCGAAGTATTTGCCCTGTCGGACCGAGCGAACGCCCGGGTGCCCGGTCCTGGCCAACGCCGACATGATCGCCTTGCCCTGGGGATCGAGGATCTCGGATTTGATGACGACATCGACAGCCACACGGGCCATGAGCGCAGCTCCTGAAAGGGTCCGGGTTCGGTCCGGCCAGCCTATCCCGACGCCGACGCTCGTCCGCACCCGTCCGAAAGGCCCGCCGTCAGCCCGGTCGTACAGTCAGCTGCATGGAGATCACCAAGTACGGCCACTCGTGTCTGCATGTGACCGACCGCGACGCCAGCATCCTGATCGACCCCGGTACGTTCTCGGCCGGCTTCGAAACGTTGACCGGGTTGACGGCAATCCTTCTCACCCATGTCCATGCCGACCATCTGGATCCGGCCAGGATCGCGGCGCTGGTCGACGCCAACCCGGACGCTGCGATCTACGCGGACGCGGCGGCCGCGGAGGAAATGACGAAGGCCGGCGTCAGGACCGCGAAGGTGGCGACCGCAGGCCAGACCTACGACGTCGGCACCCCCATTGAAACCGTCGGTGAGCTGCACGCCGTCATCCACCAGGATCTGCCGCGGGCCACCAATGTCGGCTTCCTGATCGGCGAGCGCCTGTTCCACCCGGGCGACGCGCTCACCGTTCCGGACAAGCAGGTGGAAATCCTTGCGGTGCCGGTGATGGCGCCGTGGATGGCGTTGGAGGAAGCGGTCGACTACGAACGGGCGGTCGCCCCATCGGCGGCCCTGCCCATCCATGAGAGCATGCTCGGGAACTTCACCCCGATGTACTTCGACCGGCTGGCCAACATGGGACCGGCCGGAATGCGCTGGGTGGCCCCGGCCAACGGGACCACCGAGCAGCTGTAGCCGACGCCCACGGTCGCCGTGGCATGATGCACCGGTCCCGCCCAACGAGCGCGCGGGGCGAGGCACTTCCGCGACTACCGCACCGTTGGGCCGGCATCGGCCGGCCCGTCTGGGGACATGTTGATGAGCCAGCGCCGCACCGCCAGGGACACCATTGACGTCGACGACACCGGCGATACCGGCGCCGTTGCGGACGGTCGGCGTTCCACCAATGCCGCGGCTCGGGTGCGGGCGCGCCGGACCGCCGACGCCGATAGCTCCGACAAATCGGTGATCATCCGGTTGGTGCTCGGCAGCTCGGTGATGCTGTTCATCGAGCTGGCATTGATCCGTTGGCTCGGCTCGAACGTGCTGCATCTGTCGTATTTCACCAACTTCGTGCTGCTCGGTTCCTTTCTTGGCATCGGCTGCGGATTCATGATCTCCCGCAAGAGCTGGTCGGTGCTGCCGTGGTCGTCGGGCCTGCTCATGCTGCTGGTGGTCGGCGTGTACCTGTTTCCGGTCTCGATCGAGGACAAGGCCGGAACCAGCATCATCTACTTCACCGCAGCCAATCCGACGGGACCGCCAGCGTGGCTGGTATTGCCGCTGATCTTCGTTGCCGTCGCCATCCTGCTGGCCGGACCCGCCGAGGTAGTCGGCCGCTGCTTCGGCAAGCTGAAGCCGCTGACGTCCTACCGTTGGGACCTGATCGGCTCACTGATCGGCATCCTGACGTTCACCCTGCTGTCGTTCCTGCGGGCACCCTCCGTGGCCTGGGGAATCATCGCTGCGGTCGTGCTGGCGATCCTGTCCGGACGCGGCTACCGAGTCATGTCGGCGCTGGCCGGCCTCGGCATCGTGCTGGTGTTACTGGCCGAGACGCTGACACCTGGCATCAGCTGGTCGCCCTACTACAAGATCCTGACCGAGGACGCCGGCACCTGGAACGGCAGCACGCTGCTGAAGATTTCCGTCAACGGCGTCCCGCACCAGTTGATGGGGCCCGCGCAGTACAAGCTCACTCAGGCTGAAGCCCAGTACCGCACACCGTACGAGCGGGCGAACACCAACAATCTCAACAACGTGCTGATCGTCGGGGCCGGCTCCGGATCCGACGTGGCGATCGCCCTGTCGAAGGGCGCCAAGCACATCGATGCGGTGGACATCGACCCGCGGATCCTGCAGATCGGCGAGCAGCGGAATTCCGACCATCCCTATCAGGACCCGCGGGTGACCGAACACGTCAACGACGGCCGGGCATTCCTGCAGACGACGAACGCAAAGTACGACCTGATCCTGTTTGCGCTGCCGGATTCGTTGGCGCTGGTCAACGGCGCTTCCCAGATCCGGCTCGAGTCGTTCCTGTTCACCGAACAGGCGCTGCAGTCTGCGAAGAGTCATCTGAATCCGGACGGCGTTTTCGCGATGTACAACTACTACCGCGAGCCGTGGTTGATCGATCGGCTGGCCGGCACCGCGGCCACCGCCTTCGGCCACGAACCGTGCGTTGACCAGACGGTCGACAACCAGGCGGTGGTGACGATTGCGCTGGATCAGAAGAACCAGAAGTGCGTCACCAGCTACAAACCCGCCGGGCCGGTGATCGCGCCGGCGACGGACGACCGGCCGTTCCTGTACTTCGAAGGCGGCGCGATCCCGGCCATGTACCTGTGGACCCTTGCCGGCATCCTGCTGATCTCGTTGTTCGCGGTTCGGCTGCTGGGCGGCAGTTTCCGGTCGATGCGTCCATACGCCGACCTGTTCTGCATGGGCGCCGCGTTCATGTTGCTGGAGACCAAGAACATTGCGACGTTCGCGCTGATGTTCGGCACCACCTGGTTGGTGAACGCGATGGTGTTCACCGGGGTGCTGGTGATCGTGCTGGCCGCGGTCGAGACCACCCGACGAATCAAGACGCCCCGATTACCCGTGGTCTGGGCGGCCATCATGGTGGCGCTGGCCATCGGCTGGATCGTGAACCCCGACTGGCTGCTCGCTTGGCCGTTCTGGCCGAGGCTGATCGTGGCGATCCTGGTGTCGTTCCTGCCGATCTACCTGGCCAACATCGCCTTTGCCAAACGGTTCGCGGCCACCGGCAATGCTCAGGCGGCCTTCGGGTTGAACCTGCTGGGGGCCATCGTCGGCGGCTGCATGGAGTACGGCGCCCTGCTCACCGGGTATCGCAACCTGCTGATCGTGGTCGCCGGCCTCTACCTGCTGGCGTTCGTGTTGACTCCGCGGCGCGGCGGTGTGCTCGTCAGCACCTGACCACAACGGGATGGACGGTCAGTGGCTCCACGGCAACGGTGCCTCACCGATGCCGTACAACGAGCCGGTGAGGGTCCTTTTGCTCGGCTCGACGACGGTCAACAGGCACAGGCCCGACCCCTGCGACCACTCGGGCCGTAGCAGACCGCCGGCGGTCGGGTCCGCCATGCGTGTGACGGCCGCGGCGAAGCCCCGACAGGCTGCTTGGAAGCTGGCCGGGCCTGGCGAACCCCCGGTGGAACGCCAACCACCGAGGATCTGCGCGACATGCGGCCTGGCGCAGCCGTCGAAGCTCGCCCACCTACTGGTGGAGATCGGACTGCGGGAGGCGGCCAGCCCTGCGGCATCAAGGCAGGCGGCGAGGTCGGCCCAGCCGGCCGGTTTGGTGAGATCAACCCGCAGCGGCTCGCCGCTCCCGGACTGGGCAACGCAGGCCAGCCACGAACCGGACGCTGACTGAGGTTCGGCTGCTACCAAGGCAGTTTGCAGCCTGACCATTGGTTCCAGCTCGACCCTGACGGAGCCGGATTGCCATTGGTAGCTGGTGGGGATGTGCGGGCGCGTCATGCTCACCGGGTCTGGACAGATGCGGTCCTCTGCGTCGCTGTATTCGAAGGATGTGATGGCGATAGTGTCGATGTCGGTGCTGCCGGCTTGGTCGAACCCAAATTCGACCCGCCCAACACTGGTGGCCAGCACCGTGGCCGCCTTGGCGGAATTGCAGGGGCCGACCCTGGCTCTTGGCACCAACGGCGCAACGTTTCCCTTTGTCCCGCCGTCGAAGGGCGCGTACACGCCGTTCGGCGCCACGACGCAGCCCCCGACCACCGGCACAGTCGGGTCGACGGCCGCCGCTCCGGTCACAGCTTTGCCGATGACACCGGGCAAGACCGCGATCGCCAGCAGCGCCGCCACCACCAGCCCGATGCCGACGTACCGCCGATCCATACTGCAGTCTAGGACCGGGCGGCCGCTGCGGTAACAGGACTGCCAGTCAGTTCCCCCACGGCAGCGGTGCGGCACCGATGCCGTACAGGGAGCCACTCAGGGTTCTGTTGTGGTCGGCGGCGACCACCAGGCATCTTCCCGATCCGTGCGCCCAGTCGGCGGCGCCGGACGGCCGGACGACGAGCTGCCCGCCCGCTGTGGGGTCGGCCATGCCGGTCGCCCGTTGCGCGAAGGCCAGGCAGGCTGCCGCATATTCTGCCTGCTTCAGGACCCCGCCACCTTGGCCTTGTTCGCCGAGGACCTGGGCGACGTGCGGCTGAGCACAGGTCGACGCGCCGTTGCCAATGTCGTACGTCGGATCGCCGACATACCTCTGCAAGTCGCCGGCGGCGACGCAATAGGTGAGCTCGGACCATGACGAGGACTGAGTCAGGTCGAGGGCCACCGCACTGCCGTCGTAATCGGCGGCCACGCACGAGGACCAACCGGCGCTTGTGGCGCCTGGCACGGGGCCCACCATCTCGCTTTGCAGCCGAAAGACAGGTTTCAGCACAGCGAACGTGGTCGCCCCCCACCAGGTGTAGCTACTGGCGCCTGAGCCCCCTTCGGCGACGACCAGTGCTTGATCACATGAATGAGACCACCAGGCGTACGGGTTCTCACCGGCCGGTAGCGACCGGCCGAATTTCACATCGAGCACTCGGGCGGCGCCAGCGATGTCGCAGGCCGCTACCCGAGCCGGCTGCATCCGCAGAGTGCCCTTGCGAAGGTCGACGGCCGTTGGCTGCACACCGTCCGGCGCCAGTACGCAGCCGCCGATTACCGGCACATCGTGCGCGGCCATCGGCGTCCCGACGCTGCTCCTGCCGGTCAGCCCCGGCAGAATCGCGGCGGCCAGCAGCGCCGCCACCACCAGCCCGATGCCGACGAACCTTCGGTCCATGGCCGCAGTCTAAGAAGTAGCTGGCACCGCTGGCGACCTGCCGGGCTCGATCACAACCTCGGGTCGACCGGCTCCGACTCCAGCGCCAACACGCCGAAGACTGCCTCGTGGACCCGCCACAGCGGCTCGCCGCGGGCCGCTCGCTCCAGTGACTCCAGCCCGAGGGCATACTCCCGCAATGCCATCGACCTTTTCTGGCCCAGGTTGCGATCCTTCAACCTGGTGAGGTGTCCCGGCATCGTGTAGTCGGGGCCGTAGATGATGCGCAGATATTCGCGCCCGCGGACCTTGATACCGGGCTGCGCCAGGCCCTTCGAAGTGCGTACCAGGTTCGCCAGCGGCTTCACCACCATGCCCTCGCCACCGGCCTCGGTGAGGTCCTGCCACCAGGCGACCCCAGCCGCCTTCGACGCTTCCGCGGCCAGCTCAACCGTTAGCCGGCGCGTCGGCCGGAATGTCACCGGGTCGGCCCGCACCAGCCGGTCGATACGCTCGAGGTGCCACAGGTGATCCCTGTCGTGCCAGCTGACACCGTCACCGGCCAGCAGCTGGAACGGGGCAACCTGCACCCCGGTCAAGCCGTCAACCTGCCAGCAGTACCGGCGGTAGGCAGCGGTGAAGGCGTCGGCGTCGCCGGCGCGGATGGTCGTGCGCTGCAACAACTCTCCTACGTCCAGTCCGCGCTCGGCGGCCAATGTGAGACTGTCGACGGCGGCCGACAGCGCCGTTCGGGCAGCCGCACCCACGGACGCATACTGCTCGCGCAGCAGTGCGTCGGCCTTGAGCGACCACGGCAGCACCTCGGCGTCCAGCAGCAGCCAGTCGGTGCCGAGCTCCGCCCACAAGCCCGCTGTGGTGATGGCCGTCCGCACGGTGTGCAGCAGCTGCTCGGTGAGCACCGGTGGGAAGAACGAACGGCCGGTTCTGGTGTAGATCGCGCCCGTCTCGCCTGCGCCCGCCCCGAAGCGTCGAACCGCAACGTCGCCCTCGCGACACACCAGCAGCACCGCCCGAGAGCCCATGTGCTTCTCCTGGCAGATCACCGCGCTCACCCCGGCGCTGCGATAGGCGGTGAACGCCTCGTCGGGGTGTTCCAGGAACCCCTCTCTCGGCGAACTCGCCACCGGCGACATGGTCGGCGGTAGATACGGCAGCCAGCGCGGATGCAGCGCGAACCGGCTCATCACCTCGAGCGCACCCGCGGCGTTCTCGGCCCGGATCGAGACCCGGCCGTGGTGCGCCGTCTCGATAATCTGCTTTCCCAGCACGTCGGTGATGTCCAGCTCGTCGTCGGCACGGCCCGCTCCTGCTCCCGGACCGTCGGCCGCAGTCGGGAAGGGCTTGACCGGTTCGTACCACACCTTCATCGCCGCGACCTGCACGATCTCCTTCTCCGGATAGCGCAGGGCAGTGAGGTGGCCGCCGAACACACAGCCGGTGTCGAGGCAGAGAGTGTTGTTGACCCACAACGGGTCCGGGGTAGGGGTATGCCCGTACAGCACCATCGCCCGGCCGCGGTAGTCGTTGGCCCACGGGTAGCGCACTGGAAGGCCGAACTCGTCGGTCTCCCCCGTCGAGTCGCCGTACAACGCAAATGATCTCACCCGGCCGGACGCCCTGCCGTGGTAGCTCTCCTTCAGCCCCGCGTGCGCGACGACCAACATGCCGTCGTCGAGCACCAGGTGCGATACCAGGCCGTAGCACCATTCCCGCACAGCGCCACTGAAGTCCTCCGGTTCGACGGCCAGCTGCTCGAGGGTCTCGGCCAGCCCGTGGCTGACCTGAACGGCGCGGCCACGCAGGGCCTTGATCAACTTGTTCTCGTGGTTGCCGGGAACGGCAAGGGCATGGCCGGCGGCCGTCATCCCCATCGCCAGTCGCAGCACGCCGGGAGAGTCCGGTCCCCTGTCCACCAGATCGCCGACGAAGACGACCTTGCGCCCCTCCGGGTGGGTCGCGTCGACCGGTCGGCCGTCGGTGTCCCTGTCGACGGTGTAGCCGAGTCGGTCGAGCAGTTCCTCCAGCTCGGCGCGGCAGCCGTGGACATCGCCGATCACGTCGAAAGGCCCGTGATCGTCACGCAAGTCGTTCAGCAATTTGGCCCGGACGATGCTCGCGGACTCGATCTCCTCCACCCGCGCAGCACGTGGACCTTCCGGAAGCCTTCCCTGGCAAGGCCTTTCAGCGATCGCCGCAGCTGATCGTGTTGGCGCCGTACGACATGGGTGCCGAACAACCGATCGTCTCGGTCGCGATTACGGGCCACCGACACCGACTCCGGGACATCGAGCACGATGGCCACCGGCAGCACATCGTGCGCCTTGGCCAGCTCGATGAGTTCCTTGCGGGCGTCGCGCTGGACATTGGTGGCATCAATGACGGTCAGCCGGCCGGCAGCCAAACGCTTGCTAGCGATCACGTTCAGCACCTCGAAGGCTGCCGACGTCGCCGATTGGTCGTTCTCGTCGTCGGCGACCAGGCCCCGGCAGAAGTCGCTCGAGATCACCTCGAACCGTCCGAAATGCTCCGCGGCGAAGGTCGACTTGCCCGATCCGGACGCACCGATCAAGACCACCAGACACAATTCCGGGACCTCCAGCGTGCTCATGCCAGCACCGCCGGACTGTGATCGTCGACGGATGTGGTGCGGCGGAACAACGCGAGTTGGGTGGGCGATCCCACCTCAGTATCGACGTCGCCGATCGGCCGGAACGTCACCGCATAGCCATTGCGGCCGGCCACCTCTGTCGCCCAGCCCTCGAATTCCGCCCTGCTCCATTCGAACCGGTGGTCGGTGTGACGGTGGCTGCCGGCCGCCAGGGCGGCGTAGCGAACGTTGTACTCGGCGTTCGGGGTGGTCACCACCACCGCCGCGGGTCGGGAAGCGGCAAACACATTGCGTTCTAGCGCCGGCAGCCGCTCGATGTCCAGATGCTCGATCACCTCCATCAGTACTACGGCGTCGTACCCGGCCAGCCGCGCGTCCCGATACGTGGCCGAGGACTGCAGCAGGGTCAGTCGTGCCCGCTGGCTGTCGGACAGCCGATCAAGGTTCAACCGACGGGCCGCCCAGTCCAACTCCCGTGCCGACACATCGGCACCGACCACCTCGGAGAACCGCGGGTCGGCCAGCAGCTCCTTCAGCAGCGCGCCCTCACCGCAGCCCAGGTCGATCACGCGACGCGCACCGACCTCCCCGAGCGCCGCCAGCACTGCCGCCCTGCGTTGATTCACCAGCGAACCGGCGCCCGTCGGTGCCGGATCATCGACCGCTCTGCTCGCCCGTTCCTGTGGCAATGCTTCGCTATA
>JALYXB010000027.1 GCA_030947305.1 Actinomycetota bacterium
GGGGTGGTGTAGCCGGCCCGATCCTCGGAGGCGGAGGCAGCCACCGCTCGCACATCCGCCCACTCGCGCAGGGCAGTGATCTCCTCGGACTGGGTCACCGACAACGGCACGGTGTTGCCGATCTCCCGCCGCAGATCGTCACCGGTCAACTGACGCTTGGCGTCGAACGCATCGAAGCATGCGGAGATCACGACCTGTTCGATCTCGGCGCCGGAGAAGCCCTCTGTCGCCCCGGCGAGTACGTCCAGCAGATCGTCGGTGACGGCCAATTCCCCCAGCGCAGGACCCGCCTTCAACCTGGCCGCCAGGTGCAGCCGGAAGATGTCCCTACGCTCGGATTTGGTCGGCAGGTCGATGAAGAAGATCTCGTCGAATCTGCCCTTGCGCAGAAACTCCGGCGGGAGCAACCCGATGTTGTTGGCCGTCGCCATCACGAACACCGCTGCGGTCTTCTCCTGCATCCAGGACAGGAAGGTGCCGAAAACCCGCGCAGACGTTCCCGAGTCGCCGGAGCCGGAAGCGCCTGAGGCGAAACCCTTTTCGATCTCGTCGATCCACAACACGCACGGGGCCACTGCCTCCGCGGTGCGGATGGCGGTGCGCATGTTCTGTTCACTGGCGCCGACCAGTCCGCCGAACACCCTACCGATGTCCAGCCGGATCAAGGGCAACCCCCAGGCCGACGACATCGCTTTGGCCGTCAGCGATTTGCCGCAGCCAGGGACTCCCGTCATCAACACGCCCTTGGGGGCGGGTAGGCCGTAGGCCGCCGCCTCGTCCAGCCAGGAACCGTTGCGCTTGGTCAGCCAGGTCTTGAGGTTGCCCAAGCCGCCGATGTCCGCCAACCTGGTGGTGGAGGACACCATCTCCAGCACCCCGGACTTGCGGATGATCTGGCCCTTCTCGTCGGCAACGACTGCGACATCCTCGATCGTCAGCCGGCCGTCGTCGACCATCGCCCTGGCGAACGCGTTCTCCGCCTCGAACGCCGTCAGCCCGATGGCTGCCTTTGCCAGCCGCTCGATACCGTCGTCGCCCAAATCCGAGGTCAGCGCCCCTGCTGTGGTATTGCGGGTGACCATCCGGTCCAGCATCCCGCGCAGGTACTCGTCGTCCGGCAACGGGAAATCGAGCAGGGTGACCACCGATTCCAGCTCTGCCGGCATGTTCATCAACGGGGACACCAGGATCAACGTCCGTGGAACGGAGCCGTCCTTGAAGAACCGCACGGTGTCCTTCAACGATCGCATCAATTGGGTGTCAGGAGGCACCTGGGCACTGCCGAGCCACGGGTGCAGGTCCAGCATGACCACGGCGCTTGGCGCCGTCAGCGCGTTCGCGGCAATCAGTGCGGCATGCGGCGTGCGGGTATCGGGATTGCCAGGCTTCCCGAGCTGGGCCAGTCCGGTCGACGTCGACCAGGTGTAGACCTGCCTGGGCGGCGTCACCTGGTTGCGGTCGCCCAGCACGGCGGCGATCTCGGAGAGCACCCTGCTCTCCTCTGCGGTGGTAATGCTGAGCAGCGGGAATCGGGCGCGGATCAACCGCCGCAAATTGAGCGCGAAGGCAGCGGCCCCCGCTCGGGTGTCGTCGGCAGCCATCTGCGGGTCCCTCCGGTAAGCGGCCGCATCGGGCGGCAACGTGACGCTGGGCGATACTGTACGGAGCACCGGTGATCAGCAGGGCACCGCGCCCAGCTGCCAGCCGGGCACAGCGGAAGCGGACCGCACAAGAGGAGGGCAGATGGCTGCTAAGTCGTCGCCGACGGTGCAATCGCCGACCTTGGAATATCTCTCGCACCTCGGCCCGCATCGCATCGCCTCCGGCGACCTGGCCGCGGCCGGAATTCCCGGCGTCGTCTACGCCCCGACCAGTGGTCGCGATCTGCCGGTGGTGGCACTGGGCCACGGTTGGCTGCAGCCGGTCCGGCGCTACACCGAAACACTGAAGTACCTGGCCTCGTGGGGCTTCATCGCCATCGCACCGGCCACCGAGCGCGGTCCGGTTCCGTCCCACTCGGGTCTGGGCGCCGACCTGTCAAGGGCGTTGCGCGCGGTGGTCACGGGCAGCCTGGCCGGCGGTGTCGTGACCGGCAACCGGAGCAGGCTCGGGGTGCTCGGACACTCGGTGGGTGGTGGAGCAGCAGTGCTCGCCGCGGCCGGCGACCCGGCCATCAAGGCGGTGGTGACGGTGACGGCAGCAGCCACCAAGCAGGCGCTGCGGGCAGCCGGCAACGTCACCGTTCCCGGGCTGCATCTGGTCGGAGCGTCCGACGCCATGAGCGACAACGCGGGTGCCGAACTGGCCAGGTCGTGGGCGGGACCGGTGCAACTACGCGAGGTGAAGGGTGCTCAGCACCTCGGCCTGGCCGAGGGCAGGCACTGGACGACGGCGATCACCGGTAACGGCGCCGAGAAGCGGATCCAGCAGGCGACAAGGACGCTGGCCACCGCGTTCCTGCTGCGGCACATCGCCGGCCAGGATCAGCTCGCGGACGAACTCGACAGCAAGGTCTCCGGCACCTCGGTGATCGATCTGGACGACCCGAAGTGGAGTTCCGCCTGACGAATGCGGATCCACCGGGTCGAACACGCACCTGCCGTCGAACGAGGTTTGCACACTCAGCAAGCTCCGGGTAAGCGGCAGACGGCAGTCATGCCAATGGATCGAGCAGTTTGAGACCGGCGAATCGGCCGAATCCTCGGTCAAGGGTGACGAACGTCGCTCCGTGCTCGAGAGCCAGCGACGCGAGGTAGGCGTCCGGCACATCGTTGCCGCGCAGTCGATGCTCGGCAACCAGACTCCGGAAGATCGACCAGTGCCGTTGGCCCGAGCGAACTGTCTCCGTCGCCGGAGCCGTCCGCAGTGCGTCGGCGAATGTCATCGCCTCGCCGGGCGACGTGGGGGTGGCAAATATCCGTGGGTGAGTGGTGATACGGACCATGGCGGATAGCACGAAATCGCTGATCCCCACCGGGACATGCCCGGACAGCTTCGGTTCCAGCCAGTCTCGAACCGAGTTGGCTTGATCCGACGAATCGGGCCGGATGGCCGCGACACAGATGTTGACGTCGAGGAACAGCACCCTCAGATCGATCGATAGTCGTTGTCGCCCAACAACTCTGTTAGTTGTTCCCGGTCCAGCAGGTCAATGCCCTCACGCAAACCTGGCCGTTGGTAGGAAAATCTCGGCAGCTCGAACGGAACCTGCGAGTCGAGCGAACGTTCGTGGATCAGCCGCCGCAGTGCGTCCTCCAGCACGGACCCGATGGTGCGATGCGTGCCAGCGGCGATCAAGCGCGCCTGAGCCAGTAGCTCATCATCGATGCTGACCGTCGTGCGCATGGTTGCATCATAACATCACCAACCGTGCATCATGGTGTCGCTGAGGGCGGGCCGGGTGACTACCCGGCGACAGCTGCGGCGACCCGTTCGGCAACGGCCTGAGCCGTCTCGCTCGTCGACGCCTCGACCATCACCCTGACTAACGCCTCGGTGCCGGAAGGCCGAAGCAGCACCCGGCCGGAATCACCGAGTTCGGCCTCGGCCTCGGCCACCGCCCGCTGGACCGCCGCCGAGCCGGCAACCGCCGCCTTGTCGGCAACCCTGACATTGAGCAGCACCTGCGGAAACTTGGTGACGATCTTGGCCAGGTTGCCAAGGGCGATCCCGGTAGAGGCCACCCGAGCCATTAGATACAGCGCCGTCAGCAGTCCGTCACCGGTGGTGGCGTGGTCGGCCATCACCACATGTCCTGACTGCTCGCCGCCCAGCGAGTAGCCGCCGGCAGCCATCTCGGCCAGCACATACCGATCGCCGACCTGTGTCGTCTGAACGGCAATGCCGGCCTTCTTCATCGCCAGGTGGAAGCCGAGGTTCGCCATCACCGTCGTGACGACGGTGCCGAAGTTCAGCTCACCGCGCTCGTGCAGCGACATCGCCAGCAAGCCGAGGATGGCATCGCCGTCGACGTCGGAACCGTCGGCGGCGATGGCCAGGCAGCGGTCGGCGTCACCGTCGTGGGCGATACCGAGGTCAGCCCCATTGGCCAGCACCGCCACCCGCAGACCGTCCAGGTAGGTCGACCCGACCCCGGCGTTGATGTTGAGTCCGTCCGGCTCACCGGCGATCACGATGACTTCGGCGCCCGCTCGTCGATAGACCTCAGGAGCGATGCTCGACGATGCCCCGTGTGCGCAGTCGACGACGATCTTCAGGCCGGTGAGGGGGTGCGGCGTCGAGACCAACAGGTGGTCGGTATAGCGGCTGACGGCGTCCGTCTCGCGGTAGATCCGCCCAACTCCCTCGCCGGTCGGCAGGGTGCGCTGGACGTCCATCCCGGACTCGATGGCATCTTCCAGCTCGTCTGTGAGCTTGCGGCCACCCGGCCCGAAGATCTTGATGCCGTTGTCCGGCATGGCGTTGTGGGAGGCAGAGATCACTACGCCGAGGTCGGCAGTCAGCTCAGCGGTGAGATAGGCGACGGCCGGGGTGGGCAGCACGCCGAGCAGGGCCACGTCCACCCCTGCGGAGGCCAGGCCGGCGGCAACA
The DNA here is from genome assembly GCA_030947305.1 of Actinomycetota bacterium. GTDB lineage: Bacteria > Actinomycetota > Actinomycetes > Mycobacteriales > Nakamurellaceae > Nakamurella. The sequence continues at coordinate 4,552 of JALYXB010000027.1, forward strand.
GCAGATTCCAGCATCTCTCCGCTGGCCCGGGGGTCGCGGCCGATCACCGCCAGCGGACGAGTCCGCGCCTCGACCTCGGCGCCAGACACAGCGGCCACCCGGTGCTCGGTGAGCGCCTGGGCGGCCGAGGTGGCCAGTCGCAGGGCAAGCGCTGGGGTGAGGTCGGCGTTGGCCAGACCTCGCACCCCATCGGTTCCGAAGAGCCGACCCATTCCGGGCTCTCGCTCGCTGGTCAGCGCTTGGAGTACTGGGGGGCCTTGCGGGCCTTCTTCAGGCCGTACTTCTTCCGCTCCTTGGCGCGCGGGTCGCGCTTGAGGAAGCCGGACTTCTTCAACGGCGGCCGGTCGGACGGCTCGAGCTCGATCAGCGCACGGGCGATGCCGAGCCGCAACGCGCCGGCCTGGCCGGTGACGCCGCCACCGGAAAGGCTGGCGAAAACGTCGTAGATGCCGTCCTTCTCGAGATTGACCAGCGGCTCCTTGATGAGCTGTTGGTGAACTTTGTTCGGGAAGTAGCCATCGAGGGTGCGGCCGTTCAGGGTGAACTGGCCGGTGCCCGGCATCAGCCGGACCCTGACGACGGCTTCCTTGCGCCGGCCGACGGTCTGCACCGGACGATCAACAGCAACGTGAACGGTCGCGGTCGGGACAACGTCCGGCGCCTGGTCGTCGGCAGCGGGCCCGGACGGCGCATCGTCAGCGGCAACCTCAGCGGCTGCGGCGTCCTCAGCGACCGGAGCGGCGTTCACGGCGACCGGCGCAGCGTCGGCGGCGGTGATGCCGGCGCCGGGCGTCGACTCCGTGTCGACGGCAACCTCGGCGGCGGTGATCTCTGGGGTCTCGCTCACTGATTCGCTCATTTCGGTGGTTTCGCTGGGGGTCGCGTCGCTCGTTGTGCTGAATTGTTCGCTCGGGGTCGTTCCGCTCCTCGAGCCTGCGCTCGTCCTCCCCCACTCGCTCCGTTCGCGGGAGGTGCCCCCACGCTCCGCCCCTTCGATGCCCGCTCCGCCCTCGCTCACTGGGCAACCTGGACAATCTCGAACGGCTGCGGCTTCTGCGCGCTGTGCGGGTGCTCGGAGCCGGCATAAACCTTGAGCTTGCGGGCCATCGACCTGCCGAGCGAGTTGTGCGGCAGCATGCCGATGATGGCCTTCTCGACCAGCTTGTCCGGCCGCGAATCCAGCAGCTGGCCGACGGTCTGCGAACGCAGTCCACCCGGGTAGCCGGAGTGCCGGTACAGGATCTTGCCGTCCCGCTTATTACCGGAAATGGCGACCTTGCTCGCATTGACGATCACCACGAAGTCGCCGGTGTCGACGTGCGGGGCGTAGATCGCCTTGTGCTTACCGCGCAGCAGCTGAGCGGCCTGGCTGGCCAGCCGGCCGAGCACGACGTCCGTCGCGTCGATCACGTGCCAGGCGTGGGTGACATCGCCGGGCTTGGGGCTGTACGTGCGCACAGGTCTGCCTCTTCGTCTCTTACATGGGTGAACGTCTGGCTGGGCAACGCAGTCCCGGCGGCGTGAGCAGCCTGTACTGCACTGGCCCCGGTGGTGGTACGCCGCAACTCCCCCGCGCGGCGCACAGGACTCGAGATTACCGCGCCGACTCGGGCCAGGTCAAAATGAGGGACTGGCGGCCCGATGACCGGCACTCGTCAGGCCGTCAGCACCGTGACCTGTGATGCCACCGAGTGCGCCATGTCGGCCTCGCTGTCTGCCCAGTATTCGAAGGTGTAGCGGCCCACGGCCCCCGAGCAGTAGTACTTGGCGCCGAGATTATCCGCGACGCAGGTGGTATCGGCGGTACCGCCCGGTGTCGGGTAGGGCTTCATTTTGGGATAGGTTCCCGCGATCTGCTGAACGTTCGTGACCGCCAGCTCGAGCGCACCTGGGTGATCGGCAGCCCGGTACACCGTCGACCGGCCGACAGCCACAGCGTCAACCTTGATCTTGCTGAACAGCGCGGCCGAACTGGCGTAGCCGATCATGTAGTGCAGGAACGCTGTCGGCGTCCACGACCCGTCGACGACGGTCCCGTTTCCCGCTAGCTCGGGCAATGTCCGTCCCAGCACACCGTCCGGGTCCTCCAGCAGGGTGGCCAACTTGGCCTTGGGCGTCGGTGTGTAGGCCGCCAGCAACTTGGCCTCCGCAGCCAGCGCTTTCGCGGCGGTGCTGGGGAAGGCTGCGGTCTTGCCGGCCTTGGCCGAGACGTACACGTAGCCGACCACCGGGCCGATGGCAAGGAACGCCTGGGCGCTGGGCTCGGTGCCTGCTGAAATGGATGCCAGAGCTTTAGGCTGGCCGGGAATCGCCAGCGGCTTGTCGCCCTTGCTCTTGGCCGCCGCTGACAGCGAGAGGGCCGCCTTCGTAGCGGCTGCCGCGTCGGGAAAAACGAACGCCGCCGTCAGCAGCGAGCCGGTGTGGCCGAACGTAGATTGGGCGGAGCTGAACCCGGCGTACATGCCGGCGCGCTGAGCCACCGCCGGCACAGGGTCGGTGAACAAAATACCCATGGCTGTCGGGCCCTTGAGCGGCAACGTGCTGATGTCTCCGCCTTCGCTGTACTGAGGGTCGATGGCCGTCGGCACCGGAACGTAGGCGGCCAGTCTCCTGCCCTCGACCAGCGACTGTTCCTGGGGAGAGGAGGGGTTCTTCTCGATGTGTCGCGGTTTGATCGGGTAGACGCTGAGATCCCCTGCCGGCGGCCCCGACGTTCCTGCTGACGTGCTGTCGGGCGGCGCGCTGGAGCTTCCTTGATCGTCAGAGGTGGGCGATGGCGGCGAGCCATCGGACGTCGACGGTGCACCCGACGAAGGTTGAGCATCCGACGGCGTCGGAGCGTCCGACGACGGCGGACCGTCGGTCAACGGGTTGGCCGAGGACGGCGCGGCACTGGCTGCCGATCCGCTGTCAGGATTGCCGTTACTGCTCACTACCGCCCCCGGCGTGTCGCTGCCGATCTGAGCGGTGCCGGACACCGTCGTCGCACAGCCGGCCAACAGCATCCCGGCGGCGGCAGCGGCGGCTATCGCTGCCATCGCGGCCCGCCGGGACTTACGAACGTTTCGCATACTCACGGCCCTCTTCGATTCGTGGTAATCGACGGTCGTCCGCCGGCCCTGGTCCTGTTACGTAGCTCAGGTCGACGGCACCGGTGAAGTAACACGCCGCATCGGGAGCGTCCGGTGGGCAGATGACCCCCTCGACCCCGCCCGTCATGGCTTACCCCCCTCGCTGCGCTGGCGCCGTTGCTGCCCATCCTGTCTGACGGCGCGGGTCTGCGCGGCCCGTTTCGCCAACTCGGCGTCCGCGGGGTAATCCACCGCCACCAGCGTCAGCCCGCGAGCGGCCGCGGTGTACACGTCCGACGCCCGTCGACGTCCGGCAAGCATCCTGGCCGGTCCCGCGATGCCGAGCCGGCCTTCGCCGACCGCGATCAACACCCCGACCAGCGACCTGACCATGGAGTGGCAGAACGCGTCGGCGGTGACGTCAATGGTCACCTCGTCGCCGGCGCTACTCACCTCAAGCCTTTGCAGGTCCCTGATGGTGGTCGCCCCCACCCGCGGTTTGCAGAAAGTGGCAAAGTCGGCCAGTCCGACCAGCGTCGCCGCTGCCCTGTTCATCCGGTCGGCGTCCAGCCGGTGCCCGAGAGCCAGCACAGCGTGCCGCCCCATGGGGTCAACGCCCCACGGGGCGGTGCCGATCAGGTAGCGGTAGTGCCGACGCAGCGCCGAGAAGCGGGCGTCGAAGCCCTCAGCAGCCGGCAGGGCGGACCGCACCCTGACATCCGCCGGCAACAATCCGGCGAGTCGACGCTGCAGGCCGGCCGGTCCGTCACCGATGGTGAGCTCGGTTGCCGGCGCACCGCGTCGCGGGCGGGAAGCCAGGGTGTCGAGCATCAGCGGATCGACGTCGATGTGGGCCACCTGCCCGACCGCGTGTACACCGGAATCGGTGCGTCCGGCCACTACCAACGGGACTCTGCCACGGAACAACAGGGCCAACGCCTCGCCCAGCACACCGGCCACGGTGCGCAACCCCGGCTGGATGGCCCAACCGGCGAAATCAGTTCCGTCGTAGGAGATGTCCAGCCGAATGCGAACAACGGGCCCGCCCTCCGCACAGGAAGGGACGGACCCGCTGGTCGTTGTCATTGGATCGTCGTTACTGAATCGTCGTTACTGGATCGTTTACTGGGACCGTTGTCACTGGAGCGCGGGCCGGCTGTGGCCGAGGACACCGACACTCAGCTGTCGGCCTTGGCGTCACCTGGGTCGTCTCCGGCGCCTTCGGTGCTATCGGCATCGTCGTTACGCTGGGACGGCGGCAGTTGGAAGCCCGCGGCCTCGGCGGCCTCCGCCGAGGTGAACCAGACCTCGGCGACAGTGCGGTTGTAGAACGCGCTGTCCGGGACGTGGTAGAGCATCGAATCGGCGTTGCCCTTGATCGGGAAGCCTTCCGGCTCCGATCCATCCTCGAGCGGAGCGTGCGAGTCGGCTCCGTAGGGAGCGTCGTCGGTGGAGGCGCTCTCCTGAACCTCGGCTGCGGCGCCCTCGGCCGGCGCCTCGGTGACCGCAGCCTCAGCCTGAGCCGAGGTGGAATCAGCATCAGCATCAGCGTCTGCAGCGCCGCCCACGGTCGTATCGGCCGCCGGCGCGGTGCTGTCGGCCGTTGTCGCCTTGCGCTGCGAGGCCGACCGGCGGGTAGCCCTTGACGCTTGCGCGGTGACGGTCTCCTCGGTGATCAGCTCGATGATCGCCATCTGGGCGTTGTCACCCTTGCGGGGCATTGCCTTGATGATCCTGGTGTAGCCACCGTTGCGGCTGGCGAAGCTGGGCGCGATGTCGGCGAAGAGCTTGTGAACGACGTCCTTGTCGCGAACCGTCTTCATCACCTCGCGACGGGCATGCAGGGTGCCGCGCTTGGCCGAGGTGATGAGCTTCTCCGCCACTGGACGCAGCCGCTTGGCCTTGGTCTCGGTGGTGATGATCTTGCCGTGCTCGAACAGCTGGGTGGCAAGGTTGGCCAAGATCAGTCGCTCGTGCTGCGGCGATCCGCCGAGCCTTGGGCCCTTACTGGGGGTGGGCATGTCGTGCTCCTAGGGTGACCCATCAGCTGACGGGTATCGGTCGTGCTGACTGCGCTGCAACGCGCTGGATCAGATCTGCTCGGTCTCGGCGTAGTCGTCGTCGGTACCGGCGTCGTCGATTGCGGCGCTGCTGTCGGCTCCGGACGGGCCCCAGTCGTTGCCGTATGCCAGGGCGGCCGCGGTCGGGTCGAAGCCGTCAGGCGAATCCTTCAGCGCCAGACCCATCTGGTGCAGCTTGACCTTGACCTCGTCGATGGACTTCTGACCGAAGTTCCGGATATCCAGCAGGTCGGCCTCGGTCCGCGCGACGAGTTCGCCGACGGTGTGGATGCCCTCTCGCTTGAGGCAGTTGTACGAGCGGACGGTCAGGTCCATCTCCTCAATCGGCAGCGCGAACGCCGCGATGTGATCTGCCTCGGCCGGCGACGGGCCGATCTCGATGCCCTCTGCGTCAACGTTCAGCTCACGGGCCAGCCCGAACAGCTCGACCAGCGTGGTGCCGGCCGAAGCCAGCGCATCCCTGGGTGAGATCGACGACTTGGTCTCGACATCGAGCACCAACCGATCGAAGTCGGTGCGTTGCTCGACACGGGTGGCCTCGACGCGGTAGGTGACCTTCAGCACCGGCGAGTAGATCGAGTCGACCGGAATGCGACCGATCTCGGCGCCGACGACCTTGTTGGGGGCGGCCGGCACGTAGCCGCGGCCACGCTCTACCACCAGCTCGATCTCGAGCTTGCCCTTCTTGGTCAAGGTGGCCAGGTGCAGATCCGGGTTGTGCACGGTCACCCCGGCCGGCGGTGCGATGTCGGCGGCAGTCACGTCGCCCGGGCCCTGCTTGCGCAGATACATGGTGACGGGTTCGTCATCCTCGCTGGAGACGACAAGTTCCTTGACATTCAGGATCAACTCGGTGACGTCCTCCTTGACGCCGGGCACGGTGGTGAACTCGTGCAACACGCCGTCGACCCTGATGCTGGTGACAGAGGCGCCGGGGATGGACGAGAGCAAGGTCCGCCGGAGCGAGTTGCCAAGGGTGTAACCGAATCCGGGCTCCAGCGGCTCGATGACGAACCGTGAACGGCTCTCAGAGACGCTTTCCTCGGACAAACTGGGGCGCTGGGAAATCAGCACAGGGAATTCCTCTTCCGATTTTCAGGTGACGACCGCTATATGACGTCACGGATGTACTGCTGTACTGCCGGCAGCACCGCAGCGACTGCGGCCTGCCGATGCCCGGCCGGAAACGGGGATCCTTTCCCACCGGCCGGGCACTGCGTCAGATCTCTGACTGTGATTGCTACGAACGACTTGTGGACTTACTTGTGGACCCGAGTAGGGGCGACGGAGTCGCACTTACTTGTGGACCCGAGTAGGGGCGACGGAGTCGCACTTACTTGGAGTAGTACTCGACGATGAGCTGCTCGTTGATCTGCGAATCGATCTGAGCGCGCACCGGCAGCTGATGGATGATGATCTGCAGAGTGTCAGGGACGACCTGCAACCAGGCCGGGGTCGGCCGGTCACCCTGAGTCTGGCGCGCCAGCTCAATGGGCAGCTTCTGAAGCGACTGCTTCCGCACGGTGACGATGTCGTACTGCTCGACGCGGTAGGACGGCACGTCGACACGGTGACCATTGACCTCGAAGTGACCGTGGGTCACCATCTGACGTGCTGCCCGCCTGGTCCTTGCATAGCCGGCGCGGTAGACCACGTTGTCCAGCCGCGATTCGAGGATCACCAGCAACGCCTCACCGGTCTTGCCCTTGGTGCGGGTGGCCCGCGCGTAGTAACGCGCAAACTGCTTCTCCATGACGCCGTAGGTGAACCTGGCCTTCTGCTTCTCCTGCAGCTGGGTCAGGTACTCCTTCTCCTTCGTACGCGCTCGGCCGTGTTGCCCAGGGGGGAACGGCCGACGCTCGAAGGCCTGGTCGTCACCGACCAGGTCGGTCTTGAGGCGCCGGGAGATCTTGGTGACGGGACCTGTGTATCTAGCCATGATGTGTACCTTCTCCCCGTCAGACCCGGCGCCGCTTGGGCGGCCGGGTGCCGTTGTGGGCCTGCGGAGTGACGTCGGAAATCGCGCCTACCTCCAGGCCGGTGGCCTGCAGGGAGCGGATTGCGGTCTCGCGCCCCGAACCCGGGCCCTTGACGAATACATCGACCTTGCGCATGCCGTGTTCCATTGCCTTGCGGGCTGCGCTCTCGGCAGCCATCTGGGCGGCGTACGGGGTCGACTTGCGGGAGCCCTTGAAGCCGACGTGGCCGGCTGAGGCCCAGCTGATGACCGCACCTGTGGGGTCGGTGATCGAGACGATGGTGTTGTTGAAGGTGCTCTTGATGTGAGCGTGCCCATGGGAGACGTTCTTCTTCTCCTTGCGGCGCACCTTCTTGACGCCTGTGCCAGTACGAGTCTTCGGAGGCATAGTCGATTACCTGGCCTTCTTCTTGCCGGCGATGGTCTTCTTGGGACCTTTGCGGGTGCGGGCATTGGTCTTGGTGCGCTGGCCACGGACGGGGAGGTGGCGGCGGTGCCGCAGGCCCTGGTACGAGCCAATCTCCATCTTGCGGCGGATGTCGCCCTGAACCTCGCGGCGCAGGTCGCCCTCTACCTTGTACTCGCCGGCCTCGATCGCGTCGCGGAGTTCGAGGACCTGCTCGTCGCTGAGGTCCTTGGATCGCAGGTCCGGGCTGATCCCGGTGGACTTTAGAACGGCGAGCGAGCGGGTGTGCCCGATGCCGTAGATGTAGGTGAGTGCGACCTCCATCCGCTTGTCGCGGGGAAGATCGACGCCCATGAGACGTGCCATCTGGCAGGTACTCCGTTCTTCCCGACGAGCGGGAATGGCGCTACAGGTGTCGGTCGCGTCCCGTCCCGGAGGATTCCGGGCCCCGGCCTGTAGTCCGGGGGCACTCCGTCCGACTCAGCAACTTCGCCGAGTCGGCCAGCTGGTGACGCGATGGTGTGCCCGGTCTCCCGGGCGTGCCCGGCTTCCCGGGCGACGTCACAGCTGGCGGTTAACCGTCAGCCCTGACGCTGCTTGTGGCGAGGGTTGTCGCAGATCACCATGACGACGCTGTGCCGGCGAATCACCTTGCACTTGTCGCAGATCCTCTTGACGCTCGGCTGAACCTTCATGGCATTCCTTTATCTGATGCGCTCGACAACGTGCTGAGTGGTTGTCTCGCGGTTACTTGTAGCGGTAGACGATGCGGCCGCGGGTCAGGTCGTAGGGCGAGAGTTCAACGACCACTCGATCCTCGGGAAGGATGCGAATGTAGTGCTGTCGCATCTTGCCGCTGATGTGCGCGAGCACGCGGTGCCCGTTCTCCAACTCCACCCGGAACATGGCGTTGGGGAGCGGCTCGACCACGCGGCCCTCGACCTCGATGGCTCCGACCTTCTTCGCCATATCCTCCGCAATCTGTCTTTTCTCGGTATTTCGTTTTCGTGCCGGTCGTTGAACAGCACCGAGCGAGTGGATATTCCCTGATGGGAGACCCGCTCGCACGCACATCCGGCCCGTTCGGCTACGTTCTGGCGAACGCGACGCGGGAGCCGGCGAGCCCAACACTTCTTGCCCGGTGCGGCGTGCGCGGCTGTTGCCGCACGCTTACCCGAAAGATGCGCGATGAGGCCCTGGGTTCGGATCGCCGCCGGCGGACATGCCCAGCAGCGAACCGGCCCGACATGCGCGCCGAGAGGTCACTCTACGCGGGACCATCGGCTATC
>JALYXB010000036.1 GCA_030947305.1 Actinomycetota bacterium
TCTTGTTCTTGAGCAGGTCGTCGACCTGCGCGACATCGGCGGGTGCCGGATCGTTCTGCTCCTCGACCGCCTGGGAGAACCCGGCAGGGGTGACGTCGGCGATCCCGGCAGTCTGCAGCAGGTAGTCGGCGACCGGTTCGGTGACGATCGCCTTCAGCCCTGGGCGCGCCGCGCCGACGGCGATAGCCCGCCTTTTCAGCGCTGCCAGCTTGCCGGCAAAGGTGGCAGCGTTTGCGGTGAACGTCTGCTTGTCGGCGGGATCGAGTGCGCCGAGTTTGACCGCCAGCGTGGTGCCGAGCGTGGTGATGGTGTCCAAGTTGTAGAACACGTGCTCGTTGAACTGGCCGGTTTTCGGGTGCTGGTCATGGCCGGAGAGCTGCACGACGTCGATCAATTCCGGTGCGGGGTTGGCGGCTGCCACCATCTTGTTCGCGAAGTCGTCATAACCGCCGCCATTGGCGATCACCAATTGGGCCTTGGCGATCGTCACCTGGTCCTGCGCCGACACCTCGAACGAGTGCGGATCGGCAGACGGATCGGACAGGATCGCCGTCACCCGGGCGTCCCGGCCGGCGATCGCCGTCGCGATGGCCGCATAGACATTGGTGGTCGCAACCACCGACACGGTCGAGCCGGCCGCGGCGGACACCGGCAGGCTCGACTTGAGGTTTCCGGCAGGGTTGCCGGCCGACGAGCCGCAGCCGGCCAGCAGCAGGCCGCTGACTGTCAACGGAATCAGCGATCGGCCGACTCTGGGCGACCGGGTGCCGGGAGGGCGGGACATGGACGCCTCCGTAGGTTAATGGGAACGGTTCCCATTCACAGTATCAGGCCCGCCACGGTCGGCGTGGCCCGCGACATCGCCGCGCGGGATGGGGTCATCGCCGCTGTTGGTTGTTCTTGACCAGATCGTGGGCCGGTGGGTCGGTGAGCATCTGGCAAGCCGCTCTAGTTAGATTCACCAGGTGCCGCCGAGCATGCCCGGCCGCTGGCACCGTCGGATCGATGAGGAACACCGTGGACTACCTGACACATCGTCTGGCCAGCACGCAGGGAGCCGTCGACCAGATCTTTGCTCGTCGGATCGGTCAACTGCGAGCACCGTCGTCGGCGTACGCCGTGTTCGATCGGAGTGGGCTGGTGTACGGCAACGCATTCGGGGTGCGCGGTGCCGGCGATGCCGTGCCGACCATCGATACCGGATACCGAATCGCTTCTTGCACCAAGAGTTTTACCGCGGCGGCACTGCTGGTGCTGCGCGATCGTGGCCTGCTCTCGTTGGCCGACACCATCGACAAAATGATGCCAGCCAGTCCGTTGATCGGTGCCGGGCCGGTGCCGCCGACGATCGGCCAGCTGGCCAGCATGGCCGGCGGCCTGCCGGGCGACGATCCGTGGGCGGACCGGCAGGAGTCGTTGAGCAGCAAGGGTTTCGACGCTCTGCTGGCCCGCGGAATCAGGTTCGTCCGAGGTCCAGGAATCAAGTTCGAGTACTCCAATCTCGGGTATGCAATGCTGGGCAAGGTCATCGAGGCGGCCGCCGGCATGCCTTACATCGAGTTCGTCACGAACGAGCTGTTGCGGCCACTGGGGCTGAACGAGATCGACTACGACACAACAGTTCATGCTACGGACGGGTTGGCTGCTGGGTATCGCCGGCTGGATGGCGAATGGATCGAAGTGGGGTTCTCCCGCCCGGGGGCTTTCTCGCCGATCGGCGGGCTGTTCGCGACACCACGGGCGCTGGCCGACTGGGCGCGTTGGCTCGCGGCCGCGTGGGACAGATCCGACGACGACGAGATCCTGGCAACAAGCTCGCGCCGAGAAATGCAGACGAGTAGGACACCCATCGAGGGGTCAGTCCACCCACGCGGCTACGGCTACGGTCTGATCGCCGAGGACACGCTGCTGCACGGCACTGTCGTGTCGCACTCCGGCGGTTACCCAGGGTTCGGCGCGCACATGCGGTGGCAGGTTGACAGCGGAATCGGGATCGTCGCGATGGAGAACGCCACCTACAGTGGCCCAGACCTTCCGGCCACCACCGCACTGGCAACCATCCTGGACGAGACGCTGGTTCCCGCGGCGGCGCTCGATCTGTGGCCGGAGACACTGGCCGCCAGGGCGACGGTGGAAAGACTGGTGCGGCAGTGGGATCCAGCAGTGGCTGCAGATTTGTTCGCCGAAAATGTCGAGTTCGACGACAGTGTCGAGCACCGAAGATCCGCGATCGCTGAGCTGGCCCGCGTCGCCGGCATCGGCACGGCGGAGCCGGTCCCGCTGGAGCAATCCTCGCCGTCGAGCACCTCTCCCGCCCAACTGGCCTGGACTATTCCCGGTGCCACCGGATCGCTGCGCTGCGCGATCTCGCTGACGCCTTTGCAGCCACCGCTGGTGCAGACCATCATCGTGCGCTTGGGGTAGCCGAACGAAGGCGGGCACCCGCCGCCTCGGCGCGGGGGGGCACAGCCAGGCGGCCTGAGCAAGAAATTGTCTGATCCACCGTCTCGACCGGCGATTCGGCCGCTAGTCAGCCCTGTTCCGGCCGGTAGCCGGTCGATTGGACAAGACCCGCGACGCAGGACAGACCAAGGGGCGGGTCCGATCGCTCGGACCCGCCCCATGGTTGTTGCAGGTGTTGCGCTACTTGTTGAGCGAGGTGATGCCAGGATCAAGTCCCACGCCAGCGGCTGGCGACGCATCCGGCGGAACTGCGTTGGACGACCTCAGCCGCTCGCCACTCTCCGGGTTGAACACGTGCACGTGATCGCCGTCCTGCACGGTGGCGCGCACAGTCGCACCCTGGCTCAGCGAGACGCGGGCGTCGGTCCGGATCACCAGACGCTCGCCATTCGGGCCATGCCCGTGGATGAACGAATCGGCGCCCAGTTCTTCGACCAGGTCGACGGTCACCGGGATGCCCTGGCTGCCCAGCAGCAGGTTTTCCGGCCGGACGCCGAAGGTGACCTCCTTGAGGCCATCGGAGCTGACCTCGGCCAGGATGTCACGCGGAAGTGGCACGTTGGTCTCGCCCAGCTGAACGCCGTCGCCGCTGACCGGCAGCGACATCAGATTCATCGCCGGCGAGCCCATGAAGCCGGCGACGAACACGTTGGCTGGCTTGTCGTACAGGGTCCTAGGAGTGTCACACTGCTGCAGCAGACCGTCCTTCAGCACAGCCACCCGGTGGCCCATGGTCATGGCCTCCACCTGGTCGTGCGTCACGTAAACGGTGGTGGTGCCCAGCCTGGCCTGCAGCTCGGCGATGTTGGCGCGGGTCTCGACCCTGAGTTTCGCGTCCAGGTTCGACAGCGGCTCATCCATCAGGAAGACGGACGGCTCGCGAACAATTGCTCGACCCATTGCGACGCGCTGCCGCTGGCCACCGGACAATGCTTTCGGCTTGCGGTCCAGGTACTTCTCCAGGTCGAGCAGACCGGCGGCCTCCTTGACCTTGGTGGCAATCTCGGACTTGTTGACGCCGCGCAGCTTGAGTGCGAAGCCCATGTTCTCGGCGACCGTCATGTGCGGGTACAGCGCGTAGCTCTGGAACACCATCGCGATATCGCGGTTCTTCGGCGGCACGTTCGTGACGTCGCGGCCACCGATCAGCACCCGGCCTTCGTTGATGTCCTCGAGTCCGGCCAGCATCCGCAACGCGGTGGACTTGCCAGAACCCGACGGGCCGACCAATACCAGGAACTCGCCGTCGGTGATGTCCAGGCTGAGCTTGTCGACCGCACGGACCACCGGGCTTCCCGGGTAGATGCGGGACGCTTCGTCGTAGCTGACCTCTGCCATCGAGTGTCCTTCCTGTTGCTGATGCGGCGGCAGGTGCTGCCACCACCACTGGTTGCCGGCGGCATCGTTGCTGCCGGCCTGATGGCGACACTAGCCGCGGCGCACCACGTTGGGAAGGGAAACATGGAAAGCGCTTTCCAAGGAAAGACAAGATCCCACCGTCCGGGGTGGCCGCAGCCGACCCGTCGAGGTGCCCGTTTGGACCGCGGACGCCCGAAACGGTCCGTCGTCCAGCCCGTTTGGCCTAGTTGCCGTGCCCGCTCGACTACGGTGCTCCCATGGAGCGCCGCCGGGGGAGTAGCCAGCCAGCAACGCTTGCCTCGCTGGCCAAGGACGTCGGCGTCTCGCGGACCACGGTGTCCAACGCCTACAACCGGCCGGATCAGTTGTCCCCTGCGCTGCGCGAGCGGGTGATGGCGGCGGCGACCAGGCTTGGCTACGCCGGCCCGGACCCGATGGCCCGCTCGCTCCGCACCCGCAAGGCCGGCGCGATCGGTCTGTTGCTCACCGAACAGCTGTCCTACGCATTCAGAGACCCGGCTGCGGTGGCCTTTCTGGAGGGGCTGACGCTGGAGTGCGACCAGGCCAGGATCGGGCTGCTGCTGGTACCTGCCAGTCCCGGATCCGAGGACGTGCTGAGCGTGTCCAGTGCCGCGGTCGACGGGTTCGTCGCATATTCGATGCCGGAGGACGACCCTCACTTGGCTGCGATGCTGGCCAGGCCGGTTCCGACGGTGATCTGTGATCAGCCGGCACTCGACGACGCGGACCTGGTCGGCATCGACGACAAGGGAGCCATCCGTGGGGTCGCCCAACATCTGGTGGACCTCGGGCATCGCCGGGTCGGGGTCATCTGTATGCGGTTGGGCCGGAATCGATCGGACGGCCCGGCCGATCTGGCGAGACAGGGATCCGCGGCGTACCACGTGCAACGCAACAGGCTGGCCGGGCTGCGTGAGGGCTTCGAGGCCGCTGGGGTCGCCTGGGACCGCATCCCGGTGGTGGAGCGGTTCGACCATTCGCTAGCCGCCGGGGCATCGGCGGCGGCGGAAGTTCTCGGCTTGGATCCGGGAATCACCGCGCTGGTGGCGACCTCGGACGTGTTGGCACTGGGCGCGATCGAGGAACTGCAGCGCCGTCGGCAGCGGGTGCCGGAGGACGTATCGGTCACCGGGTTCGACGGCATCAGGGCGGCCATCGCCGCTGGTTTGACGACGGTGGCGCAGCCGGTAGTGGAGAAGGGCAGGCAGGCCGGCCGGATGTTGCTCGACCCTGCCCAACGTCAGCAGGCCAGGCGCGCGATGCTGGCCACCACATTCCTGATCGGCGAGACGACGGGACCGCCGCGGGTGTAGTCCGGCGGCCGATCGGCTGCCCAAGGGTCAGTAGGCGCGCCCGACGACCGCCACAAATCGGGCGGCACCCGATCGGTGGCCCGGACCGAACCGTTTGGCGCAAGGGTCAGTGTTGAACGCAAGGGGTCAGTGTTGAACGCAAGGGTCAGTGTTGAACGCAAGGGTCAGTGTTGAAACAGGGTGGCCTGTTGACGCCGAGCCGCGGCCAGCGCGGTCAACAGATCAGCTGCCTGCTGCGGCGTGGCGATCCTCAGTGTGGCAGCCGACTCTCCGGCGCCGACCTTTACCCCGATGTCGGAACTGTCAAGGATTCGAAAGGCGTGCTCGTCGGTGACGTCGTCGCCGATGAAGATCGTCGCGGTGCTGCCGAGCGTCTGCCGCAGGCCCGCCAGCGCCTTGCCCTTGTTCGCCGTCACCACCGTAAGCTCGAGAACCTTCTTGCCGCGCAACAGGTATACCCCCTCCCAGGTGGCGATCCCGCTCGTCACCTCTGCGGTGACGTCGTCCTCGACCTGGCCGGGAGCACCCCGCAGATGGATGGCGATCCCGGCTGGCTTGGGTTCCAGCCTGATGCTCGGGAAGCGCAGCGCCAGCTCCCCGACGGCCGCCTCTATGCGTTTCATCAGCGCAGCCTCGGCCTCGGTGATCGTCGGAGGCGCTGGATCGTCGAGAGTGAGTGACTTCACCAGCCCGGCGATGCCGGCGTCCTCCGCGCCGTGCGAGCCGATCAGGTGTAGAGGTCCGGCTTCGCCGAGCAGATTGCGCAGCTGTTCCAATGACCGGCCGGAGATCACCGCAACGGAGGTATTGGGCAGTACCGCGAGAGTGCGCAGCGCATCGACGGATGCCGACAGCGGGCGAGCCGCCGCCGGGTCGTCGACGATCGGTGCCAGTACACCGTCGAAGTCGGTGCCCACCAACAGGTATGGTTCCTCGGCCAACCTCCGTACGGCGCTCACCACCTCGTCCGGCAGCCGTCCAAGGGCGGCCGCAACCGGGTCCTTGGTGTCCTCAAGGGTGGACAGGAACGTCTTAGCCCAGGCATCGACGTCATTGGTCAAGACTTGCTGGCGTAGCGTCCGCATCCGCTTGCGTTGCTCGGTCCGCGGCATCTGCAGCGCTGTCCGCAGGGCCTCCTTGACGCCGTTGGTGTCGTACGGATTCACCAGCAGCGCCTGGTGCAATTCGCCGGCTGCACCGGTGAACTCGCTCAGCAACAGCACACCGTCGCCGGCGGACCGGCAGGCGACATATTCCTTTGCTACCAGGTTCATCCCGTCTCGCAACGGAGTTACCGCCATGACGTCGGCAGCTACATAGAATGCGGCCAGCTCCTCCCGCGGGAACGACTGGTGCAGGTAGTGCACTGCCGGGTGGCCGATCCGTCCGTAGTCGCCGTTCAGCGCGCCGACCTGCTGTTCGATCTCTGCGCGCATCCGCATGTACGAGCCGACCCGCTCCCGTGACGGGGTGGCGATCTGCACCATCACGACGCCGTCGTCCGCTGGGTCACCCTCGTTGAGCAGCTCGCTGAACGCCCGCAGCCGAACGTTGATCCCCTTGGTGTAGTCGAGGCGGTCGACGCCGAGGATGATCTTGCGCGGGTTGCCCAAGTCGGACCGTAGGGTGGCCGCCGTCTCGGTAACCTCCGGACGTGCTGCCAACTCGCTCTGGTTCTTGGAGTCGATGGAGATCGGAAAGGCGCCGGCCCTGATGCTGCGGCCGTCGAAATGCAGGATTGAACCGGTGACCTCCGCCCCGGCCAAGGTGCGGGCCAGCCGCAGGAAGTTGCGGACGGCTCCGGGCACCTGGAATCCGATCAGATCGGCGCCTAGCATGCCGGTGATGATCTCCTTACGCCAGGGCAGCCGCATGTACAACTCGACCGGCGGGAACGGGATGTGTTGGAAGAAGCCGATCCGCACGTCCGGACGTAGATCTCGTAGCAGTTGGGGAACGAGCAGCAGCTGGTAGTCGTGGATCCAGACGATCGCACCGGGTCCCGCCACCGCTGCGGCCTTCTCGGCGAAGCGCTTGTTCACGTGCTGGTAGGAGTCCCACCAGTGTCGGTGGTATTCGGGGTCGGCGACGGCGTCGTGATAGAGCGGCCACAGGGTGGAGTTGGAGAAACCCTCGTAATAGGCCGAGATCTCGTCGGCGGACAGCGGCACCGGATGCAGCGTGAGCCCGCTGGTGGTGGTCGGGTGCAGGTCGGCGTCCGCGTCGCCGGCCCAGCCGATCCAGGCACCTTCCCGCTTGGCCAGAATCGGGGCCAGCGCGGTGACCAGGCCGCCGGGTGCCTGCTTGGCCTCGGTGCTGCCGTCGGCAAGTGTCTTGAGGTCGAACGGTAGGCGATTGGCGACGACGATCATGTCGGACAGGTCGTCGGCCGAGGCCTCGTTCTGGTGGATGTGCGGCCGTGTGGTGCTGTTGTCAGCGTCGGTCCCTGCGTTGTCGATATGTTGTTTCACGCCCTGACTTTAGCCGCGTGCCCAGGGCGTGCATCGATCGCGCGTTGCCGCTCAATGGCCGAACGGGTCGGGATCGCGCCCAGGCATCCAGCTGTTTCCCGGCACGTCCCAGCCGTTCGCCTTGATCATCTTCTTGGCTGCCCTGGCGTTTCGTCCGATCAGCCGGTCGAGGTAGAGGCGGCCGTCGAGGTGGTCGGTCTCGTGCTGCAGACAGCGGGCGAAGTGACCGGTGCCCTCCACCTCGATGGGCGTATTGGCCTTGTCGACGCCCGTCACCCTCGCCCAGGAGGCCCGCCCGGTCGGGTAGTTCTCCCCTGGCACCGACAGGCAACCCTCGTAGTCGTCATCGGGGTCGGGCATGGTCTCGGGGACTTCGGACGTCTCGATCGCTGGGTTCACGATGTATCCGCGGTGCCGGACGCCATCGTCGTCCGGGCAGTCGTAGATGAAGACCCTGCGCTCGTCCCCCACCTGGTTCGCGGCCAATCCGGCACCGTGGGCGGCGGCATTGGTGTCGAAGAGGTCGTCGACGAGTCGGGCCAGCTCCTCGCCGAAAACGGTGACCGGGGTGGAGGGTCGATGCAGGACGGGCTCGCCACAAATGACGATAGGGCGGATGGTCATGCCCGCAAGGGTAGGGCGCCGACCGAAAGTGGAGCGATCGGGGCAAATTGGACCGTTCGGGGTATACCGAATAGCCTCGCCACCTTGTAACCTAGTGTAGTGATTGGAACATGGGTATCACCTATATGG
>JALYXB010000055.1 GCA_030947305.1 Actinomycetota bacterium
AGCAATGTCTACGGCAGTGAGCGCGAGCCGCGCAAGAGTTTCACCGAACTTTCCCGAGCTTTTCCTCACCCCGACGGCGTGTCGCCGTGACACGCCGTCGCAAGGGTCTCGAGAATCGCCGGCGCCCGAAAACCACTGCCGCGCAACAACTATCGACCCAAACTCGAGGGTACAGCCATTGCCTCCGGAAGAGACCTAGGTCGGCGTTGGATGACACCGCGCGATGCCAGATGCTGCCGTCGGGCTCACTGCCTGCGAGCTGAGCCAGCCGCCGGGCGCTCTCGCGCTCGATCAGTGCGCCCAGTGCCTGCCGGACAAGCGCACCCTTCTCGTTGTCCCGGTCAGTCGCTGCGCTTCCAGGACAAGATCGTCGTCCAGGGCGATGGTGGTTCTCATATCGGCCTCCCGGCACGTGCAACGCCATCGAATGATGATGATGTGCACGTTCACCGGCGTCCGGGTCCGGCGGCCGTAGTGGCGTGTCGCTAACGCGCCGACCGAGGCAGCGCGGTTTAGATATAGGTGAGCCCCGGCCAAGTATGAGTTGGCCGGGGCTCGGGGCGTTTGCAGCTAAACGACCTGCAAACATCGGCCGGCTCGCTGGTCCACCCGCTTCGTCTCAGCGGGCCCGGCAGATCGCTCCGCCGGAAAAGACCTCGATCGCCTACCGATCCGCTCTCCCTTGCGGAAGTGCGTAGGGAATTTCTACTCGACGGCCGAACTTCAACGCAAGAGGTCCGGCGGACCATCCCCACATTCTGGTGTGACGCCCCGGCGTGTCGCCGTGACACGCCGCCGGCCGCGGGCAAGAACGGTTGCTCGACCGGAAACAACCGTCCCGCAACGGTTCCAGGCCGGGCAGCCGTCCCCGGGGATACGGCCGAACCAGCAGGTAGCCGGGCCGACCCTCGACCTGCCGATCCGTCGTGGGCCTGCGGCCGAGCGCTGTGGGACGATGCCGCAATGGAGCTGACCGACGCCGTTCGGCGCCGCCGAATGATCCGTCGATATCTACCCGACCCGGTGCCGTCCGACATCCTGCAGAACATCGTCGAGCTCGGATTGCGGGCGCCGAGCGCTGGATTCAGCCAAGGGTGGGACTTCGTGGTGCTGGCCGAACCCGCTGCGGTGCAACAGTTCTGGGAAGTTACAGCGGAGCGGGATGGGCCGGACGACGACTGGCTGACCGGCCTGAAGCAGGTGCCGGTGCTGATCTTGTGCTGCTCGGACAAGCAGACCTACCTGCGGCGGTACGCCGAGGCGGACAAGCCGTGGCAGGACCTGCAGGAGATGCATTGGCCGGTTCCGTACTGGGACATGGACGCCGCAATGGCTGCGATGATCATGCTGCTGGCCACCGTCGATGCTGGCCTCGGTGCACTGTTCTTCGGCGTCATGGTGGAGCAGCTCAGTGCTGTCAAGACGGCGTTCGGCATACCGGCGGACCGCAACATCATCGGCGTCATCGCGCTCGGCTACCCGGCCGATACCGAGCCGAGTGGCAGCACCCGGACCCGCCGGCGACGGCCGAGCTCAGAAGTCGTGCACAACGGCCGGTTCGGGGTGCCGTTCGGCGGACAGCGGCCGGCAGCCGACCGCCTGCCATCAACCGCCGAAGAGCCGTGACAATGCCTCGCGCGCCGCCTTGTCGCGGGTGGCGACCGCGGAAAGCTCCTGCGCCAACAGCTGTACCCACTCGGCGGGATTGATCGGCTTCCGCGCGATCACCACACCGTTCACCGTGCGCCGCAGTTGCCCCGTCACCCCGCGCCGTTCCGCGGCCAACTCGAAGTCACCGTCGGCGCCGTGCACCACCAGCCGCTTCGGGGTGCCGTCACGGCCGGCCAGGCGATCGCCCATCGACCGGTCGTACTCCACATCCACCATGCCGGCCGGCAGCACCTCACCAAGGGTGCCGGCGAGCAGCCGCACGTAGGAGGGCAGATCGTCGTGATCAGCGCGCAGCATGCCGGCCAGCAGCTGTAGATCGCCGAGCGGCCCGAGACCGCTGGAGCCGGCGTCGGGACCGCTGGCACTGCCGTCAGGGCCGGCCGCGCCGGTGGGGAACTCGCTCATTTGTCCGTCAGCGGAAGCACCAGCTGCGGTGTCTGGATGGTGTGATCCGGTCTGATCGGTCGGACGGCGGTGCCGATCGCGAAGAACTCGGTGGTGTGCCCGCCCCACCGGTGCGGCAGCGACAACAGCTGCATGCCCACGACGCCCTCGGCGTGCAATGATGCCGCCTCCGCCTGCATCCTGCTCATCGCCAACTCCCGGGCGTCGTACAGGGCCTCGGTGAACTGCGGGATCTCCACGTTCTGGCCGACGTTTCCCAGCGCTTTGAACATGCCTTGGTGCGCAATGTGATACACACACGAACCCATGACCATGCCCAGCGGTGCGTAACCGGCCTGCAACAACGTCCAGAAGTCCTGGCCGGACAAGTCGGAGGTGAATGGCATACCGGTGTTCGGGATCCAGCTGAACCCGTCGGGGGCGTTCGGCGACTCCGCGACGACGGCCGTGCCGACGGCGGTGAACTCGGCGATATCCGAGCCGAACTCCTTGAACTCGATGTCCAACCTGACGGCGACGATGCCATGCGCACCGAGCTGCTGGGCCTCGGCCTCCATCCGCGTCATCGCTAGCTCCCTGGCGTGATACATCGCCTGTGACAGGGTGTCCAGCTCTTGGTTCTTGCTCCACTTGCCGACCTGGAATCCGACGTGATAAATGCTCGAGCCGAAGACCAGGCCGACCGGCCGGAAGCCGGCCTCCCGCACCAACAGGAACTCGTTGACCGACAGATCTGAGGTGAATAGCGCGGTCGGGGTGCCCGGCCGCATCGAGTTCAGCCGCGCCAGCGCATCTTCCGGTATCCCGAGCTGATCTGGTGTCGTCATCGCTCTCCTCGTTGCAGTTCGCCGTCGTTCATCGCGCCTCTGTCATAGTTCTGCCCGTGCGGGGTGTGTGGGGGCCGCGCCTCAGCGGACCGCGATGATGGGCTGTGGCCGCAGCGGGTCGGTGCGGGTGGCGCCGGACCGCCGGTCGGTGGCAACGGTGGTGATCGACAACCCGCCGTCGATCTTCGGCCGCAGACGCGCCGGAAGCCTGCTGATCGCGGTACCGAAGAACGTCTGCTCGGCGATGTGGTCCTTGTGGTTCTCGGTCGGTTCGCGTTGATGGATGCGGAGCTGTTGACTCGTCATCAGCAGACCTTCAGCACCCCGCCAGCGACCGGCCTGCAGTTCCAGGTCGCGCCTGGCAACGGCTCTGGCCTGGGACACCAGATCGGTGTACCCAGGAATCTCCACGTTGGGGGCGAACAATCCGCTGTTCCATCTCGTGCGGTAGTCGTCGTGCCGCAGCAGCACCGCAAGACCGAGGATCGGAGTCATCGGCAGCCAACCTGCCAACATCAACTTCGCCACATCGGTGCCCGACTGCTCGGCGATGAACGGCCGCTCGAACGGCTTGTCGATGCCGGTAAACCGCACCGCAGTGCCCAGCATCACGAACTCTTGCGTCACGTTGTCCAGCCGGGTGACGGTCCTGGCCGCTCCGACCACCCCGGCGGCCCCCAGCGACTGCGCCTCTTCCGTCAGCCGGAAAACAGCCGCACCCCATGCGTCGCGGAGCGCCTGCTCGTAGGACGGATTGGCCCGCAGCACCTGGCTGGTCATGCCGCAGTAGCCGGCCTGCTGCCAGCCGAACCGGAACACCGCGCAACCCATCACCTCGCCGACCGGCTCCAGACCGGCAGCGTGCAGACCGGCCGCCGACGGGACGCTGAGCAGCGAGGTGGCGAGAGTGGCGGTGCGCGCCCGCTCCAGCCGATCGATCGCCGACGGTGGCAGGCCGGTGCCGTCCCACGGTGCCGTCATCGCACACCTCCGCCGGCTCGGTCGACGGCGGCCACGATGGTCGTGGCCGCCACCTTCCACTGTGCCATCCGTGGCGGCCGGATCGCGGCGGTATGCGCTCAGCAGGTTCAGGATCGGTCCAGCACCGCCAGCAACCGCTGGGTAGACCCGCCGATCCCGTGATCGGCCACCAACTGCGCCAACCGATCAGGGTCGGCGGGGCTGGTTGGCAGCGCGCCGTCACCGATGAGCTGCACGTCGGCGTCGGTGCGCACCGCCACCACCGCGGGCGCGACGGCAAGGTAGTCGCGGGCGAGTTCGAGTTTGCGGCGCGGGCCGGAGGCCAGCGCGCTGTCCGCACTATCCAGCGCCTGCAGCACTCCGGCGATCGAGCCGAACCTGGTGATCAGCGCCGCCGCCGTCTTGTCGCCGATGCCGGCGACACCCGGCAGTCCGTCCGAGGCGTCACCGCGCAGCGTGGCGTAGTCGGCGTATCCGGACGCCGGCACCCCGAACCGGTGCTGGACGGCGGCGGTGTCGTAGACCATGGCCTTGCTCATCCCGGCACCGATGTAGCGCACTGTGACGGCGGGAGGTCCGTCGGTGACCACCTGGAACAGATCCCGGTCACCGGTCACCACCTCGACGGGATCCCGCGACTCCCGAAACGCCATAGTGCCGATGACGTCGTCGGCCTCGCAGTGGTCGGCGCCGACAGCGGCGATACCGATGGCGGCCAACACGTCCAGCAAGATCGGAACCTGTGCGGACAACTCGTCGGGGACCAGTTCCACATCCGGCTGATCCGGGCCGGGCGTCGACTGCTGCACCCGGTGCGACTTGTAGGTCGGCATCAGCTCCACCCGCCACGCCGGCCGCCAGTCGAAATCCTGGCAGGCGACCACCCTGGTCGGCCTGGCCTCCCCGATCACCCTGGCCATGATGTCCAGAGTGCCGCGGATCGCGTTGACGGGTTTCCCGTGCGGCCCGACGGTCGACGCCGGTACCGCGAAGAACGCTCGGAAGTAGATGCCGGCCAGATCGAGCAGCTGCAACATGGGGCGGACGCTACCCGGCGATGCCGGTGACGGCACCGCCGACAACCCCACAGCTAGGCTCCCCGCTATGTCCGCAGCGACCGCACCCGCCGTCCCGACCGCCCACGACCCGGCATTGACCACGCCGACGCCGACGGAGGTGCTCGGCAACCGGATCCGGCGGCTGGGCGACGAAGCCGCTCAAGCCGGTGCGGACGTGGTGCTGATCGGTCCCGGCGCCGACCTGCGTTACTTCGTCGGCCATTCGGTGTCCTCGCACGAACGGTTCACCTGCCTGGCGGTGACACCGGGGGGTGCCGCCACTTTGTTGGTGCCGACTCTGGAGCGGCCGGGGTGGAACGGCACCTCGGTCGAGTCGCTCGGCATGGATATCGCCACCTGGAACGACGGTCAGGATCCATACGCAGCGCTGGCGGCGATGCTGCCGGATGGGGCGCGGACTCTCGCCGTCGACTACTACCTGCCGGCGGTGCACGCGCTCGGCATGCAGAGCGCGGTCACCGGGTCGGCTCTTGCGTTGGCCGGCGGAGCCATCGGGGAACTGCGGATGCGCAAGGACCCAGCCGAGATCGCTGCGCTGGCCGCCGCCGGTGCGGCCATCGACAGGGTGCAACGCAGAATCGGCGACTGGTTGCGGCCGGGACGCACCGAACGCGAGGTAGCAGCCGACATCGCCGCCGCCATCGTCGAGGAGGGGCACGCGGAGGCGGACTTCGTCATCGTCGGCTCTGGACCGAACGGGGCAAGCCCGCACCACGACGCGTCGGACCGGCGGGTCAACGTCGGCGACATGGTCGTCGTCGATATTGGCGGCCCGACACCCGCCGGCTATTTCTCCGATTGCACCCGCAGCTATCTCGTCGGGCCCTCATCGGATCCTGATGCGGCCGCGGTCTACGACATCGTCCGACGGGCGCAGGAAGCGGGGGCCGCCGCCGCCACCGCCGGCACCAGCTGCGCGGCGGTGGACGAGGCCAGCAGATCGGTGATCGTTGCTGCCGGGTACGGCGAGTACTTCGTCACCCGCACCGGCCACGGCATCGGCATGGAGGTGCACGAGCACCCTTACCTGGTCTCCGGCAACACCCGGCCGCTGGAGCCGGGTATGGCCTTCTCGGTGGAGCCGGGTATCTACCTGCCCGGCAGGTTCGGCGTCCGAATCGAAGACATCGTGGTGGTCGGTGACGACGGCGCTCCGCAACGGCTGAACGAGGCGCCGACCGAACTGATCACCCTCGACGGGTCGGCGAGCTAGGTGCTGGAGGACGTCGACGCGAAGATCGCGGCCGCGCTTGCCGCCGACGGGCGCCGGTCGTACACCGACCTGGCCGAGCAGGTCGGATTGTCGGTATCTGCTGCCCACCAACGGGTTCGGCGGCTGGAGGAACGCGGGGTGATCCGCAGCTACGCGGCAAGGCTCGACTC
>JALYXB010000095.1 GCA_030947305.1 Actinomycetota bacterium
CGATCCGCTCCACCTGTGGGTTTACCTCGCGCACTAGCGCTGACGGGATCGACGACAACGCTGACACCACGGTGACAACGGTCAAGGCGCCGACCGCCGCCAGCAGCGCCCCAATGGTCCTGCGCAGCGGCCCATGGGCGGCGGCCACCGCGCCAATACCGGCAAGGGCGACGAGAGCGAGGGCGAACAACGCGGGCGACAACTGGCGTCCGGTGAACGTCGCGGTCTGGGTGCCAAGCAACGGATGCGTCCAGTGCACCGTCCACCAACGAGGCAATGCGCCGCCGGCGATGCCGGCAGCGCCGAGCACCACCAACAGTGGGACAAGAGCGCGCCTGCTCACCCCCGGTCGCCCGCCGCCGGTTGGCCGGTCACCGGTCGCAGGGTTCCCGCGGTCGCCACCGCGCGCAGTACCGCCGCCGCCTTGTGGTGACATTCGGCATCCTCGGTGGCAGCCACCGAGTCGGCGACGATTCCGGCCCCCGCCTGGACATGCGCGACGCCGTCGGCGACCAACGCGGTGCGGATGGTGATCGCGGTGTCGGCGTCACCGGCGAAGTCCAGGTAACCGACAACGCCGCCGTAGATGCCGCGGCTGGCCGGCTCCAGCTGCTCGATGATCTGCATTGCCCGCGGTTTGGGAGCGCCGGACAGCGTTCCGGCTGGGAAAGCTGCGGTGAGGGCGTCGAACGCCGACCGGCCCGCTGCCAGCCGTCCCGTCACGGTGGAGACAATGTGCATCACGTGGCTGTAGCGCTCGACCGTGAAGAACTCGGTGACCTTGACGCTGCCGGCCGCGCATACCCGGCCCAAGTCGTTGCGGCCGAGGTCGACCAACATCACGTGCTCGCTGCGTTCCTTCTGGTCGGCGAGCAGGTCCTTGGCGAGCAATTGGTCGTCCTCGGCATCGATCCCCCGCGGCCGGGTGCCGGCGATCGGATGCATCGTCACCTGACCGCCCCGCACGGTAACCAGTGCCTCCGGAGACGATCCGACGATGCTGATCGGATCGCCCGGCGGCTGTCCCTCGCGTCCGCCGGGTGTCGGCAATTTCAGCAGGTACATGTAGGGGCTCGGGTTGGTGGCCCTGAGCACCCGGTAGATGTCCAGCGGTTGCGCGGCGGTGGGCGCGTCGAAGCGCTGAGACACCACGATCTGGAAGGCATCTCCCGCTCTGATGTGTTCTTTCGCCGTTTCGACGGCGGCCCGGTAGTCGGTCGCGCTGGTGCGGCGGGTGAATGCCGGTTCCTGCGCGGCGAAGGTGGCGGCCGGCAGGTTCACCGGCGCGGCCAGCGCGGCCTGCATGGCATCGAGCCGGTCGACGGAGCCGGAGTAGGCGTCGTCCTCGCGGGCGTCGGTGCCGTCCCAGTTGATGGCGTTAGCGATGAGCGTGACGGTGCCCTCGTGGTGGTCCAGCGCCGCCAGGTCGGAGGCCAGCAACATCACCAGCTCCGGCACCCGCATCTCGCTGGCGGTGTGCCCGCCGATCTTCTCCAGTCGCCGGACGATGTCGTAGCCGAGGTAACCGACCATCCCCCCGGTGAGCGGCGGCATCCCGTCCAGGGTTTCGGTGTGCAGGCCGGCCAGCGTCTTGGCGAGCACCTCGAGCGGGTCGCCGTCGATCGGGACGCCGAGCGGCGGTTGGCCGATCCAGGTTGCGGCGCCGCCGGTTTCGCTGAGCGCGGCCACGCTGGCGGCTCCGACGAAGCTCCACCTCGACCACGACCTGCCGTGCTCCGCCGACTCCAGCAGGAAGGTTCCCGGACGATCCGCAGCCAGTGTGGCGTACAACCCGACCGGGGTGACGGTGTCGGCGAGCAGGGTGCGGGCCACCGGGATGACGCGCCGCCCTTCGGCGGCCAGTGCCGCGAACTGATCACGGGTCGGGAAGGTTTCGCCGAGCCGTCGCGCGGTGATGGGCATGGTCCGTCATTCTGCCGCCGGCCGCCGGCCAGCCGGCTCCCGGGGCGAACGTCGGTCAACCTGTCGGTGGCGGTGGCCGAGGTCACGGCTGAACGCTCCGCTCGGCGGGAGCTGCCGGTCGCCGGCTGGTGCAGCTGAGCTCCGGTCCACCCCGGTCAGGCTGTGGTGGCTGGGTACGGTTGTTCCCGTTGGGCCACAGCGGGTTTGCCGGTTCGTTGCTTGCGGCGGCTGAGGGCGACGCCGATCAGACACAGTGCGCCGCCGACCATCGCCAGCAGGGTCGGCACCTCACCGAGCAGGATCCAGGACATCAGCACCACGATGGCCGGTACGGCCAGCGTCGTCGACGTCAGCCGGCCGGCGCTGCTGCTGCTCAACGCATAAGCCCACAGGCTGAAGGCGATCGCGGTCGGGAAGATGCCGAGATAGACGACAGAGGCGATGGCCCCGCCGGAGGCGTGCGAGAACTGGCGCACCGCCTGCGGCAAGAACGGCGTGAGCGCAACTGTTCCCACCGCGCAGCCGACCCAGGTCGCCGACACCGCATCGACCGTTCGGAGCGCGATCTTCTGGGTGAGCACGCCGGCCGCGTACAGCACAGCGGTGACGACGCCAAGGACGATCCCGGCGCCGTCGCTGTGCACGCCGACGCCGCCCACGGCAATGGTCAGGACCCCGGCGAAGGCCACTACTATGCCGATCACCAGCAGCCGGGGGAAGCCCTCGGCCATGAACAGGCCGGCGGCCACCGCTACCAGGATCGGCGCGATGTTCACCAACATGGCAGCCGTGCCGGCGTCCAGATGGCGTTCGGCGGAGTTCAGCACCACGGTGTAGCCGGCGAACCACAGCACGCCGTAGGTCGCCACCATCAGCAGTCCCTTGGCACGGGGGAATGGCCGGCGATATCGGAGTGCGACGACGCCGAGCGCAACGGTGCCGACGGTCAACCGGCCCAGAGCCAGCGGACCCGGTGAGAAGGTATCGCCGACCGCCCTGATGGCGATGAACGCCGAAGCCCACAGCAGCAAGACCACCACCACCGCGGCCGGCAGCTTCCAGTTACCTGCCGGACCCGGATTGTCTGCCGGACCCGGATCGGGAACCGGGGGCGGGGTTGCGGGAGAAGTGGACGCCACCACCTGATCAATCTCCGGCGTTGTCATCCCCTCATCATTCGCGAGACCTACTCATCAGCACAAGCGATTGTTTCTTCACTATCATTCAGTTTCGCTATAGTATCTGTGCATGCTCGACGCTCATCGATTGCGGATCTTTCGCGCCGTTGTGGCCAGCGGCTCCATCAATGGCGCGGCGACCAGTCTGGGCTACACGGCTTCGGCCGTCAGCCAGCACCTGACGGCGCTGCAGAAGCAGACCGGCCTGACGCTGATCGAGCGCCGCGGCCGCGGCATCGAACCCACCTCGGCCGGGTTGACCTTCGCCCGCGAATCCGGCCCGGTACTGGAACGGCTGGCCGCTCTGGAATCGGTAGCAGGCGATCTGCGAGAGGGCCGGGTGGGCAAGCTCACCGTCAGCTATTTCGCTTCGGCTGGAGCGGCCTGGATCCCGCCGGTAGTGGCCATCCTTGCCGGGGAGTTCCCACTGCTGCGGTTCGACCTGCGACTGATCGAGCTGGCCGGCGAGGCGCCGTACGTGCCTGATGTCGAGGTGTTCATCGCCGGAGCGATCCCGGCAGTCGGCGAGCTGCCGGAGACCGACGGCTACGACGTACGCCTGCTGCTCGAGGAGGGCTACCTGGTGGTGGTGCCGGACGGGCATCGGCTGGCGGACCGCACCAAGGTGGCGCTCGCCGAGTTGCGCCAGGAATCATGGGTGGACAACGACTTCTCCCGGGGACCATGCCGGCAGGTGCTGCTGACCGCCTGTGCCACAGTCGGATTCACCCCGACATTTCAGGTGGAGACACACGACTACCCGTCGGCCATCGCATTTGTGGCGGCCGGAGTAGGAATTACTGTGCTGCCTCGGCTCGGCACGCTGTCGCTGCCGGCCGGTGTCCGGGCGATCCGGGTGGTCGAGCCGGAGCCGCGACGCCGGATCATGGTCCGGGTTAAACGATCCGTTCGTGATCACCCCGCCGTACTCCGAACGGTGCAGCTGCTGGAAGAACACGCCGCGACGACACCCGAGGGTTCGGAATCGCCCGCGGTCAGCTGATGGTGCGGCCGGCATCGAAGCAGCTGCGAGTGCCGGTATGGCAGGCCGGACCGGTCTGATCCACCAGTAGCAGCAACGCATCTGCGTCGCAATCGTGCCGTATCTCAACCACCCGCTGGGTGTTGCCCGACGTCTCGCCCTTGACCCAGTACTGCTGCCGCGACCGCGACCAGTACGTTGCCTGCCCGGTCGCCTGCGTGCGACGCAATGCTTCCGCATCCATCCAGGCAACCATCAACACCTCGCCGGTGTCATGCTGTTGCGCGACGGCGCACATCAGCCCGGACTCATTGAACTGCAACGTTTCCGGTGCCACACCATACCTGCCCGTCATCAGTTCACGGCCGTATCTACCAGCCGCACCGGGTAGCCAGCGGCCGCTAACGCCCGCTTCACCTCGGCGATCCGCATTGTTCCGAAATGGAAGACCGAGGCGGCCAGCACGGCGTCCGCGCCCGCTTGCACCGCAGCCACGAAATGGTCGGGGTGGCCGGCGCCGCCCGATGCGACGATCGGTACCCCGACCGCCTGTCGCACGACGCGCAGCATCGGCAGGTCGAAGCCCTGCTTGGTCCCATCGGCGTCCATCGACGTGAGCAGAATCTCCCCCGCCCCGGCCTCGGCGCCGCGTCGCGCCCAGTCGACCGCGTCGATAGCGGTGCCGGTACGGCCTCCGTGCGTCGTCACCTCGAAGCCGGACGGGCAGGTCGGCAGGTCGGCGCGGCGGGCATCGACGGCCAGCACGACGCATTGCGAGCCGAACCGATCGGCCGCCTCCGACAGGAAGTCCGGCCTGGTCACGGCTGCCGAGTTGATCGACACCTTGTCCGCCCCTGCCCGCAGCAGCGCGTTGATGTCGCCCACCGTGCGAGCGCCGCCGCCGACGGTCAACGGGATGAACACCTGCGCGGCGGTGCGAGCGATCATTTCGTAGGCACTGGCCCTGTTGTCGCTGGTGGCGGTGATATCCAGGAAACACAGCTCATCCGCGCCCTCGGCGTCGTACACGCCGGCCATCTCGACCGGGTCGCCGGCGTCGGTGAGGTCTACGAAGTTGACGCCCTTGACGACTCTGCCGCCCGCGACGTCAAGACACGGGATCACCCTGATTGCCACCGTCATGACATCAGACTACGAACCTCGCGTCGCCGGCTGCGCCGCCTCAGGATTCGCCGACGGCCGCGGCCAGCGCCGCTACCCCCCTGGTGGCTGATTCGGCGGCCCCGTCGTAGCCGACGCCAAGCGGGTGCGAGGTGAGCATTACCAGGATGCTGTCCTTGTTCTTGCCGATCAACCCGGTGGTGTTGATGATGCGGCGGCCGCGCGATGTTCCCCAGCCCTGCTTGATCCACCAGGTCGAACCGGGTAGTCCGTCCGGAATGCCGAAGTATTGACGGAAGCCGCCGAAACCGATCTCGGTGGCCGCCGCAGTACCGGCGAGAATCGGGTTTCTGACGTCAGCCGGCGCCACCTCGAGGATGTAACGCCAAATCCTGGCGACGTCGAATGCGTCGATACGGGTGGAACCCCAGGTGCTAGGGCTGTCTGGCGGCGACAGGCTGGGTAGGTTGATCTGCCGCTTCATGCTGGTGATGATCTCGCCCTCGCCGTAGTGCACCCAGTAGTCGCTGGCGATCTGGTCGTCGCTCACCGAGAGCATGTGCTGCACGGTCTCGGCGGTCTTCGGGCTGTCGCGTTTCGTCTGCAGCACGTCGATGGCGATCAGCAGCTTGACGACGGAGGCCGTCGGGAAGGTCTCGGTCCCGTCGTAGGACGCCGTGCAGATCGGGGCGTCCCTGTTCACCACGACGATTCCGACCGCGACGCTCGGGTCCACGTCTCTGACCGCCGCAGCGCCGGCCGCGACAGCCGCCTGGGCACCGACGCTGCAATCGGCGGCCGGCAGTCCGTTGTTGTACGTCGGCGGCGGCGGGCTGGTCGATTTCGTCGCCTTCGTCGAGCTCGTCGTGCTCTCACTGTCGGTGCTCTTGGTCGTCGTGTTCACGCTCGTCGCGCTCTTGGTCGTGGTGCTCTTGGTCGTCGTGCCGTTGGTCTTGGTGCCCTCGGTCGTCGGGCCGTTGGTCGTGGTGCCCTTGGTCGTCGCTGACCGAGTGGCCGTGGACGACGTCGCCAGCGTGGGCGGCAGGGACGAGGTGCCCGACGGCGACCCAGTGGCGGGCTTGGTCCGCGTTCCGGCGAGCGTTGGCGTCTGCTGCCGGCTCGAGCTCACACTGGAGTGTGAGGCCGTCGCCGTCCCCGCTTGTCCGGCAGCGGTGGTGCACCCAGTAAGGAGCAGCGCGCTGAGGGTGAACCCGGCGACGACCTGGGACCCGACGGAACGCCCGGGAAAACGGCGGCGCATGCAACTCCCTGACTGTGATGGTGAGAGGACCGCGACAGCCTACGTGGCAGCCCCGAACGGGACGTGCTGAAGGCCGAGAGTCGACCGCTCACCCCGGCGGCCCTTCCGGTGGCGGGGCTTTCGCCCGAGCGGACTGCCCGACCTAGAGAGCGGCCAACTCCCGTCGCAGGTCGTCCAGTCCCAGCGGTGGCGCACCGGCGTTCTGCCACGTCCCAGCCGTCGGGGCCGGCCGCCGACTCCATCGCGTCCAGGCTGCCAATGCAGCCTTCGCGAGGTCGTCGCGGTGTCGGTGGGCCGCCGGTGAGAAGTCGGGCATGTTGTTCACCCCGCCGATCATGCCACTGCCGCCAAAGCCTGCGGCAGGGTGAAAGTCCCGGCATACAACGCTTTTCCGACGATCGCACCCTCGATACCTGCCGACTGCAGCGCCGCCAACGCCGTCAGGTCGGCCAGCGACGACACTCCGCCGGAGGCGACTACCGGGGCATCGGTGGCCGCGCAGACCTGTTGCAAAAGCTCGATGTTCGGACCTCGAAGG
>JALYXB010000100.1 GCA_030947305.1 Actinomycetota bacterium
TGGCCGCCATCGGCGTCGCCACCCTGATCGTGGTGCTCGCTGTTGGCTTACAGGTCGCCGGAGCGGTGATTGCCAGACACCGGGCAGAATCGGCGGCCGACCTCGCGGCGTTGGCCGGCGCGGCCAGGGTGTTGGCCGGCCAGCAGGCCGCGTGCGAGATGGCCCGTACCATCGCCGTAGCCAACGGCGCAGCGCTCGACGGTTGCGAGTTGGTCGGGTTTGATCTGCGGGTGACGGTGTGGCTGGACGCCGTACTCGGCCCGCTCGGTGGCTCAGCCACCGGCCGCGCGCGAGCCGGCCCAGTACCGCTCCAATCGTGACGGTGCTTCCGCGTGGTCGGCCACCCAGGCCTGGCCGTGAGGGCACCTCGAGTGACCGATGCCCAGCCGAGCGCCGCAATCCTGGGCAGCACAGCGAGTCACCGCCGCCACCGTGCAGTGCCCGCCAGCGAACTCACGATTCTCACCACTGAGTGGATCTGCTCGACATCCCTGGCTCGCCGTGCCGCCGCACGCTGCGACCAACGAGGCCGTTCGCCGCAGCCAGCACCAGGTCAAGGACCAGCACGGCCCCGTCCTTGAACAACGGGTGGTTCCCGTTGCCGCACTTGGGCGATTGCACGCACGACGGGCACCCCGAGCGGCACTCGCACGCGACAACGGCGTCGCGCACGGCAGTCAGCCACTGCGGCAGTATGGCGTAGCCGCGGTCGGCGAATCCCGCGCCACCGGCGAAGCCGTCGTAGACGATCACCGTCGGAACTCCGGTGTCCGGGTGCAGATTCGTCGACAGGCCACCGATGTCCCACCGATCGCAGCCGGCGAACAGCGGCAGCAGTCCGATCGCCGCATGTTCGGCCGCGTGCAACGATCCGGCGACGGCGTCTTCCGGAATGCCCTTCGCGGCAAGTGCTTCCGGCTCGATCGTGTACCGGACCGCGCGGGTGTGAAGTACCTGCTCCGGCATGTCGAGGGCCACCATGTCGATAAGGTCGCCGCGCGGCCGGCGGCGCAGATAACCGACCACCTGCTCGGTCACCCTGACCGGGCCGAGCGACAGCGTTACCCCGCCGGAAAGGTGTTGTACCGCATCGGTTCCGGTGATCTCGACGGTCGACAGTGTGCTGGCGTTGGTGGTCCACTCCGGCCGAGCGGCAGTCACCAGTGCGACACCGCCGTCCAGGTCGAGACTGTCCACCAGATAGCTCTCACCCCTGTGGAGATGGACGGCTCCTGGGTGGACGGCGGCCGGTGCGCGGGCAGTGTCGACCGTGCCAAGCACCCTGCCGGTGTCCGTCTCGACGATGGCGACCTGTGCCGCTCCTGCGCCCCGCAGGTCCACCTCATCGGCAGGATGACCAGGCAGCACGTGATACCAGCCCTGCGAGCGAGCCCGTAACAGCCTGCGCCGCACCAGGTCTGCCAGGATCGGGCGGAGTAGCTCCGGATCCCCGAACAGCGGCAGGTCGTCTTCGGTGAGGCGTAGTTCGGCTGCCGCACAGCGCAGCTGGGGTCCCAGGATGTGTGCATTCTGCGGATCGATGACGGCAGCCTCGACGCTCTTGCCGAACACCGCCTGCGGATGATGCACCAGGTAGGTGTCGAGCGGATCGTCGCGGGCCACGAACACCACCAGTGCCTCCTGGTCAGCGGTGGACCGGCCGGCCCGGCCGGCCTGCTGCCACAAGGAGGCAAGGGTGCCCGGATAGCCGGCCAGCAACGCCGCGTCCAGGCCGGTGATGTCGATGCCGAGCTCGAGCGCATTGGTGGAGGCGACGCCGAGCAGATCGCCGCTGCCGAGCGCCTTTTCCAGCGCCCGCCGCTCCTCCGGCAGGTAGCCGCCCCGGTAGGCGGCCACTCGATGGGCCAGGGCGGGATCGGTGCGTTCCAGCCGTCGCTGTGCCGTCAGCGCCACCTGCTCTGCGCTCTGCCGCGACCGCACAAACGCCAGGGCGCGGGCACCGGCGCCGACCAGATCGGCCAGCATCCTGGCCGTCTCCGCCGGCGCGGATCGCCTGACGGGCGCGCCGTTCTCGCCGGTGACGTCGTCGGAGTCGGTCAGTAGCGGTGGTTCCCACAGCACGAACCGGCGAGCCGCCCTCGGGGCGGCGTCGTCTGTCACCGCGATGACGGGGGAACCGATGAGCCGGGCGGCCGCCACCTCCGGTGCGGCGACGGTCGCCGAGGCGAGGACGAATACCGGGTCGGATCCGTACCGCTGCGCCAACCTGCGCAGCCGCCGGATCACCAGCGCTACATGTGAGCCGAAGACACCGCGGTAGGCATGGCACTCGTCGATCACCACCACGTTCAGGCGTCGCAGCAACCTGGCCCACCTGTGATGTGCGGGTAACACCCCGCGGTGCAGCATGTCGGGGTTCGTCAGCACGAACCTGGAATGGTCGCGCACCCAGTCCCGCTCGTCCAGTGGAGTGTCGCCGTCGTAGAGCGAGGGCCGGATACGCGGCAGCTCGAGCCCGTCGATCGAACCGAACTGATCGGCGGCAAGCGCCTTGGTGGGGGATATGTAGAGCGCGCAGGCCTTCGGGTCGGCAAGCAGGGTGGCCAGCGTCGGCAGCTGGAAGGTCAGCGACTTGCCGGAAGCGGTACCGGTGGCCACCACCACGTGATGGCCCTCGTGCACCAGCTGCGCGGCCTGCGCCTGATGTTGCCACGGCCGAGCGATTCCCTTGGCGGCCAACGCTTGTCGTAGCAGATCTGGCACCCAGTCCGGCCAGTCGACGGCTCGTCCGGCGCGAGCAGGCAGCTGCTCGACGTGGGTGACGGGGTTCTCCCACGCTGGCACTGCGCGCCGCAGCACCGCCAGCAGGTCGATCGGTTCCGTCACCCCCGCATTGTCCCCTGAGCACGACACCGGCCCGGCCCCGGCGAGGAACGCTGGCACCCCGTGTGGCCGATGTGACACGAGTGAACAATCAGATCCTCCTGGACGAAGTTGATCCTCGCCGGGGTGGGAGGATGTGGAGGATGACGGCCCGGAAGGTGATCGGGGTGGATTCGTCCACCCAGTCGTGCAAGGTCGTGCTGTGTGACGCCGACTCCGGGCAGGTGTTGGCCACCGGCAGGGCAGACCATCCGGACGGCACCGAGGTGGATCCGGCGGCCTGGTGGGCGGCGTTCTCCAGCGCCTCTGACGGTCTACTCGACCACGCCGACGCGATATCCGTTGCGGGACAACAACACGGCATGGTCGCACTGGATGACACCGGCTCCGTCGTCCGCAACGCTCTGCTCTGGAACGACCTACGGTCGGCGCCCGACGCCGACGATCTGGTGGCCGAGCTGGGCGCTCGGGAATGGGCAAACGCCACCGGCAGCGTCCCCGGCGCCAGCTTCACCATCAGCAAGCTCCGCTGGTTGGCGCGCTGCGAGCCAGACAACGCCGCCCGCACCGCTGCGGTGCTGCTGCCGCACGACTGGCTTACCGGCCGGTTGGCTGCGACCAACACCGGCGCACCGCCGACCATCGCAGATGCGGTTACCGATGCCGGAGATGCCTCCGGTACCGGCTACTTCTCCCCGGCGACACGGACCTACCTGCCCGAGCTCGCCGAGCGCGCACTCGGACATCGACCGGCGCTGCCGCGGATCGCCGGACCGGCCGAGCAGGTCGGGACGACCAGGTCGGGCGCGGCGATAGGCCCAGGCACCGGCGACAACATGGGGGCCGCGCTGGGCCTGGGCGCCGAACCCGGCGATGCGATCGTTTCGTTGGGCACCAGCGGCACCGTTTTCGGGGTGGCCACCCGGCCGACCGCCGATCCGACCGGCGCGGTCGCCGGCACCGTCCACTGCGGCAGCACGTCGGCCGCTGCCGCA
>JALYXB010000116.1 GCA_030947305.1 Actinomycetota bacterium
GCCCACCCACTGGACAGACGCCCACCACCTCAAACACCGGCTCGACGGCGGCCCCACCGACCTGGACAACGCCGCCCTGCTCTGCGGGCGCCACCACACCATCGTGCACCGCGATCTGTTGGCCGGCACCATTGTTGACGGGCAAGTGCTGTGGGACCGAAGTCCCGGCACCTACCAACGACAATCGGCAACGAACTCGGTGTAGCGGTCGTGCACTTGGTCAGCGCCGCGGCCGCATCTACGGCCCTGTCCTGCGCGATCTGCTGGCCTGCCATCGGTGCCTCGCCACCGCGTCGTGATCGGTTGCTCGCTGCTGGCCCGCCACCGGTTGCCTCGCCGCCGAGTCGCTGATACCCCCCCGCCCAGAAGTGCCCTGTCCGTTAGGGCGGCGGTTCAGTCCTCGGTAGGGACTCCGAGTGGATCAGTCGAGTCGCTTGGGCCATCGGTTGTAACCGATCACAGGATCGTTAGAACGGTGCAGACGGATAAGCTCGACTTCTTTGTCGCGCACCTCAGCATCCGTCGCATTCGCCTCCCAAAGAATTTGCTTCCGAACGGTGAAGTCACGACGCTGCTCGTCGGTGAAATCAGCTGCAATTCGGGAGGGTTCCGGGCTACCGAAATAGGTTAACGTCCCGGTCAGGTCCATGCCGATGTATATCTTCCCGTTCGGGTAGGTAATCTTGTAGACTGCTTTCATTCGCTCATGCACTACTTCCGCCTCAGTCCTCGAAGAACTCTTCGTCGATCTGCTTCAGATCGAAAGATTCCCTGATTGTAACGCCAACTTTATACCGTACCATTAACTGAGTCAATTCCTCCCCGTCTAGTAGCACCAAGCGCATTGCTACCCCGTCTGCAAATTGGCGCGCACCCGCGCTGAAACGAGCTGTGGTAACGAAGACGCCCCTGGTCGTTTGCGCACCTTGAAGTGCCCCGACGAATGCCTGCAGTTCCGGGCGCTGCACCGCTGCGGCTCTTTCGTAGCGCTTTGCCTGCACACCAACGAGTTCGAGACCTAGGGCGTCCTGACGGACCAGACCATCCAGGCCCGCATCACCGCTTCTTCCGGTGTGCTCAAGAAGTGACTCGCGGCCGCCATAACCAAGCGCCTTGAGAAGGCGCAGCGCAAGCCGCTCCAAGAACGCGGGGGGGTTGAGCCAATATGCGATCCAGCAGGTCATTCGCGACACGAACATCTGCCGCCTGAACTATTTGCCCTACGGCTTCACTCGGGGACAGTTCATCTACCGCCGCAGATATGTCGATTCCCTGAGTGATTAGGGCAGCGTTTTGGGTTCTCTGAAAGCTCGGTATTCGGGAAACACGAACAGGACATTCATGTCCACCCGTTCGGCGTGATTCGCGAGAGTGTCACGCCCGCGCTGTGTGAGTGCATAATTGGCGCGGGCGGGTCGGGTAACCAAGCCGGCTTTCCCATATGAGTCAGCGCCCAGGCGATGCGATTCGAATATGTCGTCTGCTTACCACTGGGTAAAAGCTCTTGTTGGTCGTCGTCGCTGACACCAAGAGTCGTCGCGACGGCCTCACGGACTTCTTGGATCGTGTGCGCCCGGCCGTCGTCGAGGGCTAGCAATACTGGACGCATGACGGTTTGGAAATCGGGAACGGGCATCGGCAGATCGTAGCGAACCGCAGGTAAGCTCCCTGACTTGAAATCGCAACATAACTCGGTTGAGTGTCGTCCTCCCGGTGATCCGTGGCGTTCCGGCTTGGCAGGATCAGGCGGCGATGCGTGCCCGAGGGAGCTCGGGAGGGTCGTTCGGTGACAAGCGGGCTCCCTAGTGCAGAAGATGGCAAATATGGCGGGGCGCCGCACCATCCCCGGGTTTCGCCCGAAACGCACACGCGAATCTGACGGGCACAGCGACGGCTTGGCGGCTACGAGGCGGCGGCCGAACCGATCGAGCCTGTGTCACTGGGCCTGCTCGGAACCCGAACGTGCCGCACTTTCGATCCGACGATCTCTCGACCCGGTCCGCCCTGATGCGGTTTGGTCGCTCACGGTGTACCTGACACCCCCTAGGCCGGAGGCTGCTTCAGTTTGTCAAATCGGCCCGCGCACGCGTCGGTGTACGTGGACAGGCAGCAGATCCGAAGCGAGCTCGCGCTGAGGCCGGTCGACGCTCACGAGGCAAAGTTCGCCGCTTAGGTGTTGCCAATGGCCTGAATCGGTCCGGCAAGTTGACATGTCGACCGCCTGGGTGCCACGACCCGCACCTGATACGCGCAATCATGCGCGCGTTCTTCAGGTCCTTGCGAGAGGCGACCGGCGGGAAGCCGTTCCCCTACATGTTGGTGCCCGAGTGGTACAAGGCCGGGCACGGGTTGCACGCGCACTTCATCGTTGGCGATTACATGCGCTGCGGTCTGATTGACACGGCCTGGGTCACGGCTTCATCAGCATTAAGTTCATTGGCGACCTGGGGTAGGCCGGGCCGGATCGGAGAGTCACGATAGGGCACCGGCTGCATCTCCAAGTACGTCCGGCGTGCGTCCCACTCGGCAGCGCCGGCCGCGTGACTTGGGGCCCGCGGGCCGCCCGGCCGAACTTTCGCCCGGCCCCCAGCAATCCCCGCCGGTGCTGCCTGAGTTGCCCGAAGATCGCAGATGGTCCGCGGCAGGAACTGTATTGCTCAGCCCCCACGAAACATGCGCACGCACTCGAACACAGCCCGGAGCACAATCACCCCTATGACCAGCGAATCCAGCAGAACAGTCAGCGAGACCGAGTACGACCTCATTGTCATCGGAGCCGGGCCGGTGGGAGAGAACGTCGCCGACCGTGCGGTGCAAGGCGGACTGTCGGTCGCCATCGTCGAAAGCGAACTGGTGGGCGGCGAGTGCTCGTATTGGGCCTGCATTCCGTCGAAGGCCTTGCTGCGACCCGGATCGGTGCGGCACGCAGCGCTGGCCGTGCCCGGTGCCCGTGAAGCGGTGACCGGCGACCTTGACGTCACCGCGGTGCTGGACAACCGGGACGACCTCACCTCGCACTGGGACGACGCCGGCCAGGTGAAGTGGCTGGACGGTGCCGGCATCACGCTCTATCGCGGCAAGGGAAGGTTGTCCGGCCCCAAGAAGGTCGAGGTGGTGCACACGGACGCCAGCACCAGCACCCTCACCGCGCGTCACGCAGTAGCCATCGCAACCGGCACCGGCGCACTGATCCCCGACATCGACGGACTCGCCGGCGTCGCGCCGTGGACCAGCCGGGAGGCGACCAGCGCGAAGAGGATTCCGGGGCGACTGGCCATCGTCGGTGGGGGCGTTGTGGCCGCCGAGATGGCCACCGCCTTCAGTCGGCTGAGCAGCGAAGTCACCATGCTGCTGCGCGGCGGACTGCTGCCGCGGGTGGAGTCGTTCGCCGCCGAGCTGGTGGCCAAGGCACTGGCCGACGAGGGGGTCACGCTGATCGACGGCGTCGAGGTGACGGCCGCGAAACGGACCGCAACCGGCGCCGTGCGGTTGACGCTCAGCAAGGGCGAGCCGCTGGAAGCCGATGAGGTCCTCATTGCCACCGGCCGTACCCCGCACACCGGCGGCATCGGGCTGGAAAGTGTTGGCCTGCAAGACGGATCGTGGTTGACCGTCGACGACACCATGCTGGTGCTCGACGATGGCGGCCACCCGCTATCCGGCGAATGGTTGTATGCCGTCGGCGACATCAACCATCGAGCACTGCTCACCCACCAGGGCAAATATCAGGCCAGGGCCGCCGGCGACGTGATCGCGGCCAGGGCCAACGGAACAGCCGTCGACGACGCGCCGTGGGGCACCCATGTGGCCACCGCCGATCACGCCGCCGTACCGCAGGTGGTCTTCACCGACCCCGAGATCGGCGCCGTCGGCCTCACCGAAGCAGAGGCCGCGGAGGCCGGCATGCGGGTGCGAGCCGTCGACTACGAGATCGGCAACGTCTCGGGTGCCACCGTGCACGCCAAGGGTTACACCGGCCACGCCAAAATCGTGGTCGACGAAGATCGCCAGCTGATCGTCGGCGCCACCTTCGCCGGGCCGGATGTGGCAGAACTGGTGCAGGCAGCCACTATCGCCATTGTCGGTGAGGTGCCGATGTCCCGTTTGTGGCACGCCGTGCCGAGTTATCCGACTATCAGCGAGATCTGGCTGCGGCTGCTGGAGGGCTACGGTCGGCCGTCCTAGCCGCTGGCCGGGCCGCCGGTCACGCGCACACACCGCCCGCCCGCCCCGGGCCGCCAATCCCGCACATACCGCCAGGCGCCCCGAGCAGTCGGTCACCCGCGAACACCGCCCGGCAGCCGAGCGGTGAACCGGCATCCACGCTGATGTCTGTCAGAAGGCCCGCGGGTGTCTGCCCAATGCTTGACACCTGGAAACGGGCGTCATAGTGTCGGCGCGGCTAAGAAATCGATTTCAGCGCGCTAACGGCTGAGCCTTGCGGCCGGCAGGGGAGCAGCGACGGGAGAGCGAACACATGACGACGGCGTCGACGCCCACACCTCCACTGTTGGAGATGAGGGGTATCGGAAAGGCGTTCCCCGGCGTCATCGCATTGCAGGACGTCTCCCTGAACGTGAGGGCAGGCGAGGTGGTCGCGCTGCTCGGTGAGAATGGCGCCGGCAAGTCCACACTGATCAACGTGCTGTCCGGGGTGTTTCCCGGCTACGACGGATCGATCTTGATGAATGGTGCACCTGTCTCCATCCACACCCCGTCCGACGCGCAGCGACTCGGCATCAGCACTATCCATCAGGAACTCAATCTGGTGCCCGACATGTCGGTGGCTGACAACATATGGCTGGGTCGGGAACGACGGGCCGGCACCGGCCTTGTCAACCGAGCGGAGACCAACGCCAAGGCGCGTGAGCTGCTGGCCAGGGTGGGCCTGAAGATCAGCCCGCGGCGGCTGGTCCGACAGTGCCGGGTTGCCGAGCAACAATTGATCGAGGTGGCCAAGGCACTCTCGATCGACGCCCAGGTATTGATCATGGACGAGCCAACCTCGGCGCTGGCAGATGCCGAGGTACGCAGGCTGTTCCAGGTGATCAAGAACCTCACCGCCGACGGCGTTGCCATCGTCTACATCTCGCACCGCCTCGAGGAACTCGAAGAACTGGCCGATTCGGTGAACGTGCTGCGGGACGGCCGCTGGATCGGTGCCAGAACGATGGCCGGCACCAGCAGGGACGAGCTGGTCAGAATGATGGTCGGCCGCTCGGTGGCCGATCTGCCGCGGCGCGAGGGTGGCGACCACCTGGCGTCCGAGGAGATCCGATTGCAGGTCGACGGTCTCGGGCTACAGCCGGACGCACGGGCCGGCCGCGTCGCCCTACAGAACGTGAGCTTCGACGTGCGGCCGGGCGAGATCGTCGGGCTGGCCGGCCTAATGGGAGCCGGACGGACCGAAACCCTCGAGTCGATCTTCGGCGCTTACCAGAGCCGGGCAGTGACGGGCCGGATCCTGTTGAACGGCAGGCGGTACCGCCCGTTATCGCCGCGGCATGCGATCGACAACGGCATCGTGCTGGTGGCCGAGGACCGTAAGCAACAGAGCCTGGTGCTCGGTGCGACAGTCAAGTTCAACACCAGTTTGGCGGCGCTCGGCAAATTCCTGACGCTCGGCTGGGTGCGCAGCCGAGCCGAGAGGGTGGCGGTGACCGCCGAGGTGAAACAGCTGGGCGTGAAGACCCCGAGCATCAATTCCCGAATTGGCACGCTGTCCGGTGGGAACCAGCAGAAGGTGGTGCTGGCCAAATGTCTGCTCACCGAGCCGTCGGTGATCCTGCTCGACGAGCCCACCCGAGGCATCGACGTCGGTGCCAAGTCCGAGGT
This sequence comes from Actinomycetota bacterium, assembly GCA_030947305.1. GTDB lineage: Bacteria > Actinomycetota > Actinomycetes > Mycobacteriales > Nakamurellaceae > Nakamurella. Next base: position 5,836 of record JALYXB010000116.1, read on the forward strand.
TTACGAACTGGTCAACCAGCTAGCCGACCGGGGCGTGAGTTTCGTGGTCGCCTCGTCCGAGCTGCCGGAGCTGTTGCGGATGTGCGACCGGATCGTTGTGCTCTGCGAGGGCCGGGTGACCGACGTGATGAACGCCGAGAACGCCGACCAGGAAAGGATTCTGCACGCCGCCATGGCAAGGGGAAGCGTCGTATCAGGAGCGGCATCATGAATTCCTGCACCTCATCGACCAGGCCCGACAAAAGGACTGCTGCGTGAGCACACCGCGTTCCGGCCCGGCTGGTGGCGGCGCCGTGACCCCGGCGGCGCCCGGACGCATTCGGCGCATCATGCCGCTGCTCGGCTCGATGCAGGGCTACATCGGTTTGGTGCTGGTAATCATCATCGGCGTCGTCACCCAGGGCAGCAATTTCGCCGACCCGACGAACTTCACCAATGCCGTCGGTGTTTTCGCGCCGCGGGGCATACTCGCCGTCGGGATGACGCTGGTGATCATTGCGGGAGGCATCGATCTCTCGGTCGGATCGTTGCTGGCGGTCGGCGCGACGGCCGCCGCGATCCTGCTGCGTGATCACAGCATGAGCCCGTGGGCCATCGTTCCGATCTGCATGCTGGTGTGTGCGGTGTTCGGCGTCGTCAACGGGGCCGGCACGGCGCTGCTGCGGATCCAATCGTTCGTGATGACGCTGGCAATGATGACCATCGCCCGCGGCATCGTGCGGCTGGCCAGTGGCAGCGTCTCGATCGGCACCATCGCCATCAATGCCGATGGCAACCCGACCAGGCCCTCTCAGGTGTTCTCGGAGCTGGGCACACCTGGCACCAATGTGCTGGGCGGCGCCAGGGTGATCGGCTATTTCCCGGTGCTGGCGCTGGTCGCCGTGGTGATCATCTTCCAGTTGATCCTGGCCAAGACAAAGTTCGGCAGGCATGTGTACGCGGTAGGTGGAAACCCCACCGCCGCACGGCTTTCCGGCGTCAACGTGATCGGGGTGACGATCGCGGTCTTCACTCTCGGCGGCATGCTGGCCGGCATCGCCGGACCGATCAACGCCGCCTACAACGCGTCGGCCGATCCCCAGGCGGGGTTGGGTTATGAGTTGGACGCGATCGCAGCGGTGGTGATCGGCGGTGCCAGTCTCGCCGGCGGCAGAGGGTCGGTGATCGGCACCTTCGTCGGCTCATTGATCCTGACGCTGTTGGACAACGTGCTGGGGCTGAACAGCGTCAGCGACAACTGGCAGATGATCATCAAGGGCGTCATCGTGGTGCTGGCCGTGGTGATCCAGCGCCCGGAGCTGTTCTCCGACTTGGCTTCCTGGATCAAGCGGACGTTCCGAAGACGACCGACCCTTGTCGCAGCCGGGCTCAATGAACCAGGGCGGGGCTCGGTCGGTTCCGACAACGTCGGCGCCACTGTCGCTGCCGACCCGACCACCGCCGACAGCGGCGATCCGCAGCCGGCGAACCCCGAAGGGGGTCGGGCCTAGCAGCGAATCGACGAAATCCGGCATTCAGACGTTCACGAAGTCCAGACCTTCAGAACTTGAGACCGTCACAGAAGAGTTGTCACAACAAAGGAGTCGTGATGCACACAAGACGAATCGCAGTATTGGGAGCTGTCGGCGTTGCCGCAGTTCTCGCCGTGGCCGGCTGTGGCTCTGCCAACACCGGCAGCACGGGGTCGTCCGCCGCGGCCAACAGTGCCGCACCCGCCAGCACTAACGCCGCGAGTTCGGCGCCAGTTACCAGCGCGACGTCGAGCGGTGGGATGTCGAGCGGTGCGATGTCGAGCGGTGCGATGTCCAGCGGTGCGATGTCCAGCGGTGGGATGTCCAGTGGCGCCATGTCCAGCAGCAGCGGCACTGCCGTGAGCGGCGGCAGTGCCGCATCCGGCGGCGCCGGCACGATGTCCAGTGCCATGACGAGCGCCGTCTCCAGCGCGACCGGTGGATCCGGGTCGTCGTCCGGAACAGCTGCCGCCGGCCCGATGACCTCGGTCGGCATGCCGAAGAAGGACAAGTACGTGATCGGCTACTCGCAGTCGAACAACGCCGAGCCGTACCGTGCGCAGTTGAACCTACAGCTGGCCTACTACGTCAAGCAGCATCCGAACCTCGAGCTGCTGCCGATCACTGATGCCCAGCAGGACAGTTCCAAGCAGGTCAGCCAGGTGCAGCAGTTCATCCAGCAGAAGGTGGACATCCTCATCGTCTCGCCGAACGAGCCCGACCCACTGACCCCGCCGGTGGCGCAGGCCTGCAAGGCCGGCATCAAGGTGATCATCTTGGACCGCACGGTGAACACCAACTGCATCGCCGCCTTCATCGGTGGCGACAACCTGGCTGCCGGTAAGGCCGCAGGGGAGTTGGCTGCCAAGCTGTTGCCCAGCGGCGGTAACGTCGCCGAGCTGCAAGGCATCTTGTCCGATCAGCCGCAGATCGATAGGGACAAGGGATTCCGCGAGGGGATCGCGTCGAACCCGAAGATCAAGATCGTCAAGAACCAGGAAGCCAAGTGGCTCAAGGAGAATGCGACTGCGATCATGCAGCAGTGGCTGCAGGCCGGTACCAAGATCGATCTGGTCTACGCGCAGAACGATCCGATGGCCCTTGGCGCCTATCTGGCAGCAGCGGGCACCGGCAAGCAGAAGGACATCAAGTTCCTCGGTACCGATGGACTTGCCATCTCTGACGGCGGCATTCGCGCCGTGCAGCAAGGCCAGCTCGCGGGCACCTTCATATATCCGACGGGGGCCAAGGAAGCGGTCGACACCATCGCGAAGATCGTTGGCGGAGAGCAGTTCTCGCCGAAGCAGATCCTTCCGGTCACCGCGGTGACGCCGCAGAACGCCGCCGATTTGTACAAGCAGTACGACTTCTCCAACAAGAAGTAGGCCGGACGGGAAGCAACAGCTAGTCGGTACATCGCCACCGCTCACCATGGGCCTGGCGAAAGTCGATTGACGCCGCGGG
>JALYXB010000127.1 GCA_030947305.1 Actinomycetota bacterium
GACGACGACGGGGAACCACACATTCCCGGCAGCAGATTCTGCTCGATCATCGTCAGCAGCGCTTGCATGTCGACCACCGCGGCGGTGGTCACGATCACCGCATCCTGCTCCGGCCAGACCAGACAGAACTGGCCACAGGCACCGTCACCGCGGTAGCCGTGCCGGCTCATCCAGAACTGGAAACCATAACCCTGCAACCAATCCTGGTTGATGATATCCGGCGGCTCGACCTGGTGCGCAACGTCGTTGGGCATCTGCACCGACGTCGCCTGCCGTACCCAGTCGGCAGGCAGTAGTTGCTGCCCATTCCATCCGCCCTGTTGCAGGCAGAGCTGGCCGAACTTGCCGATCGACTCGGTGGTCAGATGGAATCCGGAGTAGCCGACGTCGTGGCCGCCTTCCGTCAGCCAGTGATGGTCGGCGATACCCAATGGCTCGAGCAGCCGAGGAGTCAGATACTCCTCAACACGTTGCCCTGTAGTCTTTTCCACGATTCGCGCGGCGCAATACGTCGCCGGCTGGTTGTAGGCGAAGACGGTGCCAGGGTCGCGTTCCGGCGGAATACGGAAGAAGCCGCGCAGCATCTCGGGGTCGCCGTGCTGGAGGCACCAGGTGAGCGCCTGCACCACGGTCTCCCGCTCGTGACCGGTCGCCATCGACAGCACGTGCCGAACCGTGAGCTGCTTGAACCGCTCGTCGACATGGTCGGGGGCGAACTCACCGAGATAGCCCAACACCAGATCGTTCAGCCCGAAGTGACCCTCGGCGATCGCCAGTCCGACAGCCGCCGAGGTGAACGACTTGCTGAGCGAGTAGAGCAGGTGCAGCCGATCCGGGGAGTACGGCGACCACCACCCCTCTGCGACCACGGCGCCATGCCGCAGCACCATCAGGCTGTGCAGCTCGATGCCTGCCTGCTCGATCGCGTCCAGCAGCCCGTCGATGGCCGCCGGATCGACACCCTGCTCCGACGGCCGACTCCGCGGCAACGCTGAACCTGGGCGCTGGGTGGGAGAACGGGACACTGTGGAAGCGGGATCGACGGCCATCCCCTGAACTTACGACGGCAGCATCAGCAACCGGTGATCAGGCTCCGATGGTGGCGACGTCGATCACCGCGCGGTAGCGGACCTGACCGTCGACAACCTTGTCGTAGTACTCGTCGACCTTGCAGGCGTCGATCGTCTCGATGGTGGCGGCGATGTGGTGCTCGGCGCAGAAATCCAGCATTTCTTGGGTCTCCTGCAGCCCGCCGACCATCGAGCCGGCGTACACCCGGCGGTTGGCCAGCAGCGAGAACATGCCGAACTGTTGCGGCTGGCCCGGCGCGCCGACGTTGACCATCACGCCCCCGCGACCGAGCAGACCGAGGTAGTCGTTCAGGTCGAGATCCGCGCTGACGGTGTTGATGATGAGGTCAAAGGTGCTGGCAAGGTCCTTGAAGACCGCGCCGTCTTCGGTGGCGTAGTAGTTCGCGGCGCCGAACGCCTTGCCGTCCTGCTCTTTGGATGCGCTACGGGACAGCACGCTGACCTCGGCGCCGAGCGCGGCGGCGATCTTGACGGCGACGTGCCCGAGGCCGCCCATCCCGATGACGGCGACCTTCTTACCCGGGCCGGCGCCCCAACGCTTCAGCGGCGCGTAGGTGGTGATGCCGGCACACAGCAGCGGGGTGGCCTCAGCCAGCTCCAGCTCGTCCGGAATGTGTACTACGAAGTGGTCCTTCACGACGACGGACTGGCTGTAGCCGCCGTAGGTGATGTCGTCGTAGTAGTCCTTGGATGCGTACGTCTGCACCACGCCCTTGGAGCAGAACTGCTCCTCGCCGTCCTTACACGACTCGCACTTGCCGCAGGAATCGACGAAGCAGCCGACACCGACCCGATTCCCTACCTGGTGGGTGCTCACATCGGAGCCGATCTCGCTGACGATGCCGGTGATCTCGTGGCCGGGCACGATCGGGAAGATCGTGTTGCCCCACTCGCCGCGCACGTTGTGGATGTCGGAGTGGCAGATGCCGGCGAACTTGATGTCAATCCGGACGTCGTCCGGCCGCAGCTCGCGGCGCTCGATGGTGGCGGTCTTGAAAGGTGCGCTCGCGGTGTCTGCCTGCAATGCCTGGGTCTGAGTTGCTGTCGTCACGGGTGAGTGATCCCTTTCGTCCGTTGTTGCCGCATCTGCTTCTGTGCACTGTCGACTGTCAGCGGCCGAAGGTGAGCGGCATCGATCAACGCAATAGCGGCGCTGTTGACAGTGTCAACGACCTCGGCGCCCTGGGTTATGCCCCGTTCTGCCGAATCGGGAGATGAGTCACACCAGGGCGACCGGCCGGCCGCTGTGAGCGGATTCGATTGCCGCCAGCGAGATGTCCAGGGCCGCCAGCGCATCCTGCGCCGTCACCCGCGGGGTCGCGGTGCCGCCGATGACTGCGGCGAAATCGGCCAGCTGCGCGACATAGGGCCGCAGACCGGCATCCACGCCGACGCCGCTACCGGAGCGCGAGGATGCAGCACGATCGGCTGCGAACTCATCCGATCGGAGCGCGCCACTGGTTCCGGTGAGTTCGAAGCCGGCCGAAAACTGTTGTCCGGCCACCCCCCACAGTCCGGTCAGCCGACTGACGGCACCGTCGCGGTGCTGCAGGGTCGCGTTCCCCCTCACCTCTCCGCGCTCACCCGTGGTGACCTGGGCGGTGACAGAGGTGACGTCGCCGGCGATCCATCTGGCGTAGTCGATGTCGTGAATCATCAGGTCCAGCAGCACTCCGCCGGCCAGCGACTCGTCGCGGTACCAGGCTTGAACCGGCATGGCCACTTCTCTGGACAGCCGCAGTGCTATCGGCCGGCCGATCCTGCCGGCCGTCACCGCGTCCCTGGCGGCCGCGTACTGCGGGAAATATCGCACCACATGCCCGACCAGCAGCGGGACAGCGGCCCGTCGACACCCAGCGATGAGCTCGACGGCCTGAGAGTGGCTGCGCGCCAATGGCTTCTCGCAGATCACCGGCTTGCCGGAGGCTGCGGCGGCGGTCCCGATAGCGAGATGGCTGGTCGACGGAGTACAGATGTCCACCACGTTGCTGCCGTCGATGAGGTCGGCCAGTTGGGCGTGCAGGGTTGCCTCCGCGCGCTGCGCGATATCGGGTGCGTTGCTGCCGGTCGAGTAGAGCCCCACCGGAACGCCCAACTGCCGCCAGGCGGTCAGGTGCTGCTGCGCCATCCAGCCGGACCCGACGACACCGACGGTGAGTATCCGCGAAGCGGTCATCGGTGCTGCGACAGACCCGTCGTGACCTGGGGCCGTCTCGGCTGAATCGGTCGCATGCAGGTTCCCGTCGTTGGGCGATCTCGGTATCCGTTGCCGGACGCGGTTGCTCATAATTTTCAGGTACGTCGGCAAGCACCAGCACAGCACATCCGGGCGGTGATCGATGAGCAACACCCCACCAACGGTGATCGTGCGCACGGGCGACCCGTACACCGGCGATGTCGAGATCCGGGT
>JALYXB010000131.1 GCA_030947305.1 Actinomycetota bacterium
GAGCATCGATCCAGGTACGTGGGCGATGTCTGGGTGCAGGGTGGTCGTGCTGGCAGGTGTCCTGGAATCGCGGACGGTGCTCATAGTGGCCTCCTAGGCTCGTCATAAGAATTGCGTTCAACGGGGATCTGCGCTGGAGCCCAATGTCCCCACATCGGCGGGACTTAGGTCCGTATCTCCGTCGGGTCGCGGCGCAGCCTGTGCCTTGACGCTCGCCGGGATCCATGAGGGTGGTGCTCGGCCGTGGGTTGGCGACACTTGGACGTCTGGTCGTAGCCTTAGCCACTGGTCCAGCACGCTGCCAGGATCACGCCTGATGGGAGTGCCGATGTTGAAGGTCTTCCTCGCCGACGATCATGAGGTCGTGCGTCGGGGTGTCGCAGATCTATTGGAGGAGGCGGACGATCTCACGGTGGTCGGTCAGGCATCCTCGGTGGCCGAGGCGTTGGCGCGGGTGCCGGCGCTGCACCCCGACGTCGCGGTGCTCGACGTGCGCCTTCCCGACGGCAACGGCGTCGAACTGTGTCGCGAGTTGCGATCCAGGATGCCCGAGTTGAACTGCCTGATGTTGACGTCGTATCCGGACGAGCAAGCGATGGTGGACGCCATCATGGCCGGGGCTGGTGGCTACGTGATCAAAGACATCACCGGGATGGACCTGGTGGCGGCCGTTCGGGCAGTCGGTGCCGGCCGTTCCCTGTTGGACAATCGAGCGGCAGCAGCGTTGATGAACAAGCTCAGGGCGGCGGCGGACAAGCCGGGCCCGTTGGCGGTGCTTAGTGACCAGGAGCGCACCGTGCTGGAACTGATCGGTGAAGGGCTGACCAACCGGCAGATCGCAGAGCGAATGTTCTTGGCCGAGAAGACGGTCAAGAACTATGTGTCGCGGATGCTGGCGAAACTTGGCATCGAGCGGCGGACGCAGGCGGCGGTGCTGGCCACAGAGCTGCGTGACCGTCCGCGCCATGCCTGACGTCACCTCCGCCGTTGCCCTCCGGTGAAGATGTGCCCGAGAAGGTGGACCAGTGGCTGATCGGCGATGCGCTGTCTCATGATCGGCTCCTTACCCTGATGGCCGAGGTTCAGGACGGCATCGAAGAGCTCGTCGCCAGCAATCTGGATCGCACGAACGCGCTGCTCGGTGCAGTACTCGCGGTCTCTTCGGACTTGGATCTGGACACCACCTTGCAAGGACTCGTGCACGCAGCGATCGAATTGTCAGGGGCCGGCTATGGGGCTCTTGGAGTGCTGGGTGCAGACGGGATGCTCGTGCAGTTCGTCAATGAAGGCATCGACGACGCGACCAGAGACCTCATTGGTCCGTTGCCGACAGGACGCGGTGTCCTCGGGGTGGTTATCGAATCGACGAGACCGCTCGTCCTCGACGACTTATCACAGCACCCCGTGTCGGTGGGCTTTCCGCCCCACCATCCGCCGATGCGGACCTTCCTCGGTGTCCCCATCGTGGCGCGTGGGGAGATATTCGGCCGGCTGTATCTCACCGAGAAGGCGGGCGGCGGCCACTTCACCAGAGATGACGAAGCCGTCGTCCAGGCCCTGGCCGGCGCTGCCGGTGTTGCCATCGAGAATGCCAGACTCTTCGATGAGGGTCGTCAGCGTCAGCTCTGGTTGGAGGCAAGCAACGACATCACCGCAGAGTTGTTGGCAGGCAGCGACACCGACGCCGCCCTGCACCTGATCGCCGAAAAGGCGCAGCAGTTGACCGACGCGGACTACACCTTCATCGCGCTGGCGGACTACCTCGGCCCGGAGAGCCCTGAGCCGGCCGCATTAACGGTCGCCGTCTGTGTCGGTACGACAGCAGAATCGTTGACCGGCAGAAGGATCCCCATGTCTGGATCGACCACTGGCGCCGCTTTCACCGATCACGTTCCCCGCAACGTGACGAAGCTGGCATTCAGCCTGACCGAAGAAACCGGGCCCGCGCTGGCCCTCCCGCTCGGTGCGGGCGAAATATTGTCAGGTGTGCTGGTTACCGTGCGCGCTCCGGGATCGGCCGCCTTCGACGACCAACAACTTCAGGTAGTGGCTTCGTTCGCAGACCAGGCTGCCCTTGCCTTGCGCCAAGCGATCGGCGAATCGAACCGCCGCGAACTCGAGGTGCTGGCCGACCGGGACCGGATCGCCAGAGACCTGCACGACCAAGTAATCCAACGGCTGTTCGCGATCGGCCTTGCCATGCAGGGCACCCAGCGGCGCGCCAAGACACCGGTGCTGGCCGACCGGCTGACCGATCACATCGAGCAGCTCCAGCAGGTGATCCTCGACATTCGCACAGCGATCTTCGACCTGCACGAGAAGGGAGAACGCACTCCACGCTTTCGTGCCACCCTGCACGACGCCATCAACGAGCTGACCGCCGACGTGCCACTGCGTACGACGGTTCGGATGGCCGGCCCACTCGACGTTGTTCCGGGTCCGTTGGCCGAACATGCGCTGGCCGTCGTCCGGGAGGCTGTGAGCAACGCTGTCCGACATTCTCGGGCCGGCACCCTGACCGTTGCCATCAGGGTCGACGACCACCTGGTGATCGACATCTCCGACGATGGCGTCGGCATTGTGGCCGGGGTCAAGCGCAGTGGTTTGGACAACATGGCGCAGCGTGCGGCGGACTGCGGTGGATCGTGCCTGCTCGAACAGCGCGACGGTGGTGGGACTCATCTGGTGTGGTCGGCCCCGTTACCCGAGCAGGCTTAGCTGCATCGTCACTCTCGGAAGGCGATCGTCACGTCACAGGATTCAGTCAGCCGATCGAGTGGGCTTGGGAAGGAAGATCCAGCCACTCAATCGACATTCCCTTGCGATCTTGTCGATTCGAGCGTTTGGAGTGGCCGTGGGTCACCGCCCCCTCCCGGTCGACTATTACGACGGGGCAGCTCGCCTCCCGCAGGCAAGCCTTGGCGATTCGACCGAAGATGACGTCGGCAAGCGCAGTGTAACCGTGCGCGCCGAGGACGAGCATTGAAGCGTGGGCCGCTCGGGCTACGAGAGTAGCTGCGGGCCGGCCGTGAAGGCTGGTCTGAACGACGGTGGGATGCATCCCGGCCTCCCGGGTGGCCGAGGCGACTTCACCATCCAGCATGCACACCGAGGCGCGAGAGAACTCATGGCGCGACCCAAGCGCGATATCGAGCAACGTTTCCGGTTGCCAGCAATGAACGACCTCGACGACTGCGCCGATCTCGGTGCCCTGCAGGAGGGCCCACTTGAGGGCAAGCTGACTGTCGGCTGACCCGTCAATGCCAACGACAATTCTCAGGGGGTTGGGGCTGCTCATGACTCCGGCTCCTTCTCGGTGGATACACTGCCATCACGGGACATCTGATGGGCTTCGGGTATTTGATGGATGGCTTAGAAAATACGGATGACCAGAAAGCCACATCTACGCCGCTCGTCGGCTAGCCGTGAGAGACTTCAATGCTGTTGTCGCAAACGCTCACAACGTCGCTGAGCTCCCGTCGAAGGGTATGCGGAGCAGGAGAGCCGTAACCCAATCTCAGCACGGTCTGTGGATAGAGGATGCCGCCCATGATGGCTCGCAACTCGTGGCGTACGGCAGGCACTTCCACCAATTGCGAGAGAAAAGATGCTGCTACTCCGTGCGCGGTCGCGGTGAGTAACAAACGTTGCATTGCCTGACCAGCATGAACGTGAGACAAGCGAATATCCCCGAAGGATCCAATACCGACGATCAGTGGCTCGGACTCGAAGTCTTTGCCAGTTACGCGTTGATGCGCGGTGCCAGCGCTGAAGTCCCGAATGGTCCACATGTCGTGCTGCTCGGGCAGCGGGCCGCTGTTACACGTGCGTACCCCATCTGCCGAGTCTTCAGGGCGTCCGGTCCATTGTCGCCACTCCTGCACGAACTCTGGATCGTTGATTTGGACGTGGTGTGCCTGCAAGAGTAGGCGGCGCACCTTCGTCAATTGGGCTGCCGAGAAGGCCGCCATCCACGACCGCTCCAGACGTGCCGCGCGGTGCAGCTCGTCACGCAGTGCGTCGGGTACCGGCTCGTCCAGGAACGGCCGTCTGTTCGTGTGCCGTTGGGGAATGGCCGCCGCCAGCCTGAGGTCTGTCGAATGGGCGACGGCGGGGCTGTCGGGACTGACAGTGGCGACGAGAGTGGGCTCGGAGGCATTCGGCAGAATTCTGACTGTGGGTTGGATTCCGGCTGCACGGATGGCGACCCGCATGTTGAGTAGGGCGGCCCCGCAGGCCAACATCAGGGCACGGCCCTGCGGATCGGCCGCGGGCAGGGCCCGATCGAAGTCGGCGTGCAATTCGATGCTGTGCCGAGTGCAGACCAGCCGCCAGGGTTGGCTGTTGTGGAGCGACGGTGCCGCGATGGCTGCTCGGAGTACCGAGCTGACCTGATCCTGCGTTAAGGCGCCGATCGGAATGGTGTGGTACACGGTGGCGCCCTTCTTCAGCCTGGCGGATTGCGCCGGGACGGGGATGTTTGACTGGACGACCCCAGTCTCGTCAGGCCGCTACCAGCCAGCCAGGGCACAAAGACCTCATTTCGGCCTGAATTTGCCGAGGACGTTCGATTCCGCAGAGACTTTCGGCGCACTCGGGAAGACTTGGCCTTCCCCAGAAGTGAGCAGACATCACCACGCTGGGACGATCGTCATCCGCTCTGAAGGAACTCGCGAACACAGGGCTGCCCCGACCGATGCGTCTGCGACGCGCACTGGTGGCTCGGAAAGGGGAGGGGACTCGATCCGTCCACTTACGACGAATGGCCGGCCCGTGATGGTCGTCGGAGCAGATGGATCGCCGATGGCGCGACGAGCTGATCGAAGCGTCCTTCTCGCTCACCCGCCGAAACTATACGGTCTAAGCGTATTCGAGGAACAGGCGCGACTGATTCTCAGCGAGCAACTCGCATCTTCGATGCGCAAATACCCGAGCGTAGGCGTCGACCAGATTTCGTCACCACAAGGGCCAAAGATGGCCCTTCTCGAGTATAGCCGCGTGCACAGCTCAACGTCGTGGGAAACCGCGGTCGTGGCGGTTTCAGCGCTTGTTATTGGGGTCGACTGCCCAAGCCCTGGTTACTCATGGAAACTGCCCAATTGTAATCCTGCCGACCGCTTCAGGGAGTCATCTCACGGGCGCTGACGCCAGATGAGGCGGTGCACACCAAGGTGTCTGGGAAGGGATCGGAGCCCTGGGATGTAGGGCACGAAGATGAAGACAAGAGTGAGCAGCGCCATCAGGCCCCAGACGAGGGCATCGGCGTTGTCGGAACTCGAGAATGGTTCGATCTGGTACCAGAAGGTGTACAGCCACATCCACGGCTGACCGGGATAGTTGCCGGTCTCGTTCATCATTCCCCACTGGTCACCGCCCAGATGCTCGGCGCGAGCCTGGTCCTCCAGGTAGGCACCGTCAGCGAGCAGGAGCAGCGGCTTGGTGGCATCGCTGCCGTAGAAGGTGCTGCTGGTGGTCAGCAACCCTTCCAGGGATCCGCTTGCCGCCAGTGTCAAGAATTTGCCGGTCAGTGCGGGGACCGGGCCGTAGGCACCGGGCGCGACCTTCGTCGAGTCTCCGTCGGGCGCGGCCGCCAGCGCATCTGAGTAGTGGCCGGCCCAGGTGCTTCGCTGTTGATCGGTTGCCGAGTGCCACTTGCGTAGCGCCGAGGCAAGCGACGGGTCGCTGGTGCTGCTGGCCGTCAACGGCGCAATCACCAAGTCATTGGCACTGTCGATCTTGATCCTGACCCCACCCCACTTCTGCATCGGCAACGGACCCATTTGCTGGCCGGTGGCGGCATTGTTGTAGGGCGGTCCATAGCTGGCAGAGGCCGAGGTGCCGGCCAATTCCGAGGTGGCAGTGGCGACCACATCCGCGGGTGCGGCCTTGGCCCAGTTCGCCAGGGTGAGGGCCGGCCGGTCCGGCGAAGAGAACGCCGCCGCGAGGAGCAGCGTCAGCAACCCGACGATGGCCAGCGCGGCCACGAATTCCTTGACCAGGTCGTAGGGCCGCGTCGGGAAGAGATGCGAATCGGGGGTGTCGTCCCGCCGTCGTCTGCTGCGCGTAGGGGCGGCGGTGGTCATGACTGGACCCTCTCCACGGTCGGTACGACCTGCGCCGTCGCCAGGCCTGGCTGCTGATCGATCGACGGGCGGGGTGCTGGGCCGTCCGGGGTCTGTCGGGGTGGCGGCACTGCGTCGAAGGGCGGAACCACCCCGTGCCGGCGGACCAGGATCACGTGCAACACGACCAGGACGCCCAGCAGTAGAGGCAGCAGCATGACGTGCCAGAGCAGCATTTGACCCGTGTTGAGCACGTTGAAAACTGCGCCTATACCGACGGAGTTGAGTCCATCCTTTGCCTGAGTGGAGATCCACTGCGCGTCAAAGTTTGTTTGTGACAGGTAACCGGTGAACGCGGTTCCGATGGAGCCGATAAATGCCACTGCCCCGGTGATCCAGGTCAGCGCTCGTCGGCCGCGCCAGGCAGCCATGAAGAACTTTCCCCACAGGTGGACGACCATGAACATGAAGAACAGTTCCACGCTCCACAGATGGGTGGAGTTCACGAAATGACCCAGCGATGAGACGTGCCACCATGCAGCGCCCTTCATGGCCAGTATCACGCCGGATGCGATGACGTAGATCAGCGCGGCGAGGCAGGCGACACCGAAAACATAGATCCACGAATGGACGTAGGCAGGTTGCCGGTCGGGTAGCAACTGGCCCGGCGGAACAGTGCGACTAAGCCGCTCACGCAATCGCACCGTCCAGCTTTTTGCGCCGGACTTGTCAGCTGCGCTCATCGTGAGTCTCCTGGGCCGTTGACGATTCCTTGGCGTGCGGGAAGGGAATGAGCAGGGCCAACCCGAACAAGGCCACCATCACGACGATGATGATGAAATTGGCCAGCGATATTTGCAGCACGCCCCACTGCAGGAAGACGCCAGCTGTGGCATTCATGACGCCATCCCACACGTGCTCTGCTTCTCAAGCATGTCGGTCTCCTCTCCCAGTCAGTCCACTCAGAAGGGTGGCGTAGTGGTAGGGCCGAAAGCCCTCTTTCGAACAACATCGGCGCAGCCGTGGGGGTAGATCGCGTACTGGGCCATCGGGGGCTCCTTCGCGTGGTGGTTATCTTGCCGTACACCACTACGTCGAACGGCCGACTCGAAATCGACAGCAGCGAGCACATCGGTCCAACGGCCGTGATCTGGGACCAGGCGGCTCGATGTCGGACCGGGACTGGCAGAAGATCGTCAGACGGATGGGGCAGATTTCCGACTCGCCGCTGTTCATCGACGACAGCCCGAACCTGACGATCATGGAGATCAGGGCCAAGGCCCGGCGGCTCAAGCAGCGGCACGAGTTGAAGCTGATCGTGGTGGACTATCTGCAGCTGATGACGTCGGGCAAGAAGGTCGAGTCCCGCCAGCAGGAGGTGTCCGAGTTCTCCCGGCAGATGAAGCTGCTGGCCAAGGAACTCGAGCTGCCGGTGATCGCTGTCTGCCAGCTCAACCGTGGTCCGGAGCAGCGCACCGACAAGCGGCCGATGCTGTCGGACCTGCGGGAGTCCGGCTCATTGGAGCAGGACGCCGACGTGGTGATCCTTGTCCACCGGCCGGACGCCTGGGACTCCGAGGATCCACGGGCCGGCGAGGCCGACCTGATCGTGGCCAAGCACCGCAACGGCGAGACCCGCACCATCCCGGTCGCCCACCAGCTGCACTATTCCCGGTTCACCGACCTCGCGGCAGGCATGTGAGCCACTCCTCGCACTGACCGGTCCAGGTCCAGGTAGGTCGTCCAGGGAATCAACATCCAGGATGCCGAGCGTCCGGAATGCGTGGCAGGGTGGGCGGCATGCCGCTCACCTTCGCAGGAAACCTGGATCCCACCGCAGTGACGACCGCCGTCGATCGGCTGCCGGACCTCGTCGAGTCTGCGGAGGTGGCCGACGCCTGGAAGCGTGAGTCGGCGCTGCCGGGCATGACCATCGGCGGTCTGACCCGGCACTTGGTGAGCCAGGCCGAGTGTGCGGTCGAATTCCTGATGACGCCGGGCCCGCCCGACGCCCAGGTTCTGACGCTGGTCGGGCACTACGATCGCGTTGACTGGCTGCACGCACCGATCGACGCGCCCGAGAACACCTCCATCTGCGACGACTTCAACCAGATGGCTTCGGCCGGCCCCGCCGAGTCGGTCGAGGTGCTCGCCCGGTCACGCCAGCAGCTCAGGGCGGCCATCGACGCCGCCGGCCCCACCACCTACGTGCCGTGGCAGGACTGCTCGCTACCCACCGACGACTTCTTGGTGGTGCGGCTGATGGAGATCGTGGTTCACGCCGACGACCTGGCGTGCAGCGTCGGTGGCGCGGCTCCGGTGTTCGACCCGGAGGCACTGGAGCCCGCGCTTGCCCTGCTGGCCGCGCTGGCCTCGCGGCGCCGGGGTCAGGGCGGGGTATTGCGCGCGCTCAGCAGGCACGAACGCTCGGCCGGGTCCGTCTCAGCGTTCTGACCGCCGCCGGGTTTCTTCGTCCCCGTCTTCATCCGCCGCCGCCAGCGGTCGCGGCGGTGCCGGGTGCCGTCCCACCCCTGCGCCGAGCCTCATGCCGGGCCCACCTCGGGTGGCGGGACGTCAGCCGCCGTGGCGAAGCCGTGCTGCCGCCAGGCCTCGTAGGCCACGATCGCAGCGGCAGTCGCCAGGTTCAACGACCGCCGGCCGGCCAACATGGGGATCCTGCCGGTGCCGGTGATGCGCGGGTCGGCCAGCACCTCGGCCGGCAGACCCGTCGGCTCGGTGCCAAACAACAGCACGTCGGCCGGCCGGTAGGCGATCTCGGAATAGGTGGTGCTGGCGTGGGAGCTGAAGGCGAACACCCGAGCCGGCAGCAGGGCTGCCCACGCGGCGTCCAGATTCTCGTGCACCGTGACCGACGCCAGGTCATGGTAGTCAAGCCCAGCCCTGCGCAACTTGGTGTCCGTCATCTCGAAGCCCAACGGCCCTATCAGATGCAGCTCGCACCCGGTGGCCGCGGCGGTCCGGATGGCATTGCCGGTATTCGGCGGAATCCGCGGCTCCAGGAAAGCGAGTCGAAACATCGGTGCATCGTCGCACGGGCCGGTCGGCACC
>JALYXB010000136.1 GCA_030947305.1 Actinomycetota bacterium
CGGCACCGGCTGTCGAAGCACCGGCGGCGAAGCCGGCGCCTCGGCGTCGGCGCGCGGCCAGTCGACCGGCCGGGCCGGCGGGGGACGCCCTGCCGGTCCTGGTATCCGCCACTTCGGACGCGCAGCCAGGGGACCTCGACTGAGAGTGGCAGGGTTGATTGGTGGATGGGGACACCGCCGGTTTGTCTTCCCACAGTGTCGCCGCGTATCGTGGAAAGTCGTTCCGCCGCCCGTCGGCGGGCTTTGCGGTGCCCAGCGGCCAGCAAGCCGGTCGTCGTGCGGCGCCCGACCAACCAGCAGTAGCAGCAGTACGAACAAGCGTGAATTTCAGTCAGCGCACCACGCGCTGCAGCAGAACGGAAGGCAGACCAGCGATGTACGCGATCATCTCCACCGGTGGCAAGCAGTACAAGGTCGCCGAGGGTGACGTCATCGAGGTCGAAAAGCTCGACGGGACGGCCGGTACGGCAGTCTCGTTGTCGCCGGTGCTGCTGGTCGACGGCACCGACGTGACTGCGACTGCCTCCGAACTGGCGCAGGTCACCGTCGCCGGCGAGGTCGTCGAGCACACCAAGGGTCCGAAGATCGTCATTCATAAGTTCAAGAACAAGACCGGATACCACAAGCGGCAGGGGCACCGTCAGCCGCTGACCAAGGTAAAGGTTACCGCGATTGCCGTCGGCACTGCCGGCAAGTAACTCCAAGCAGCTGAGAAAGCACCTGAGAGGGCATCTGTCATGGCACACAAGAAGGGCGCATCCAGCTCCCGCAACGGTCGCGATTCAAACGCTCAGTACCTGGGCGTCAAGCGCTTCGGTGGACAGGTCGTGCTGGCCGGCGAGATCCTCGTTCGGCAGCGCGGCACCAGGTTCCATCCCGGCAACGGCGTCGGCCGCGGCAAGGACGACACGCTGTTCGCGCTCGTCCCAGGCGCCGTCGAGTTCGGATCCAAGCGTGGACGCAAGACCGTCAACGTTGTGGTCGAGCCGGCTCCGGCCGACGCCCAGCCGGTGGCCTGATCGCACTACCTACGCGTAGCAACCGACACGAGGGGCGGACCGGATCACCGGGCCGCCCCTTGTTTGTTTCCCCGCTCCGGCTGGGGCCCTAGCTAAGCTTCACCCCAGCAGAAAGGTAACCATGGCCCGCTTCGTCGATCACGCGGTACTGCATCTGCAGGCCGGTGACGGTGGCCGTGGCTGCGCGTCGGTGCACCGGGAGAAGTTCAAGCCACTCGGCGGACCGGACGGCGGCAACGGCGGCAATGGCGGCGACGTGATCCTGATTGTCGACACAGGAGTGCACACCCTGTTGGACTTCCACTTCCGGCCGCACGCGAAGGCTGGTAGCGGCAAGCAGGGGCAGGGCGACCACAAGGACGGCGCCAACGGCGGCCGGCTCGAGATGCGCGTCCCCGACGGCACAGTGGTTCTGGATCACCATGGAAGGCTGATCGCCGATCTGATCGGTCCTGGAACCCAGTACATCGCCGCCAAGGGTGGCCGTGGCGGTCTCGGCAATGCCGCACTGGCCTCGAAGTCCCGCAAGGCTCCCGGCTTCGCCCTGCTCGGTGAGCCCGGCGACACCGCCGAGATCACCCTGGAACTCAAGTCGGTGGCGGACGTCGGCCTTGTCGGCTTTCCCAGTGCCGGCAAATCGTCGCTGGTGTCGGTGCTGTCCGCGGCCCGGCCGAAGATCGCCGACTATCCGTTCACCACCTTGGAGCCGAATCTTGGTGTGGTGGAGGCAGGGTCCGAGACGTTCACCATCGCCGATGTGCCGGGACTGATTCCCGGCGCCAGCCAAGGTAAGGGCCTGGGTCTTGAGTTCCTGCGTCACATCGAACGGTGTGCTGTGCTGGCGCATGTCGTTGACTGCGCGACGTTCGAGTCCGGCCGCGACCCGGCCTCCGACATCGCCGCGCTGGAGAACGAGCTGTCCGAGTACACCCCTTCACTGGCGGGCGATCTCGCCGAGAAGCCGCGGCTGGTGGTGCTGAACAAGATCGACGTACCGGAGGCTCGGGAGCTGGCCGACTTCGTCCGGCCGGACCTGGAAGCATTGGGCTATCGGGTGTTCGAGGCATCCACTGCCACGCACGAGGGCCTCAAGGAACTGCGGTACGCGCTGGCCGAGATCGTCGCAACCGACCGCATCAAAAGGCCCGCCGCCGTCGCAGAGCGGATCGTCGTCCGGCCTCAGCCCGTCGACTCCGAGCAGTTCAGCGTGGAGGTGGACCCCGAGATTCCCGGCGGCTTCCTGGTGCACGGGCAACGACCCGAGCGCTGGATCAGACAGACGGACTTCATCAACGACGAAGCCGTCGGCTATCTTGCCGACCGGCTGGCCCGGCTCGGCGTTGAGGATGCATTGGCTGCACTCGGTGCTGTTCCGGGCGCCACCGTCACCATCGGTGACGTGTCGTTCGACTTCGAGCCGATGTCGGCGCTGGCCGCCGGCGTACCACAGGGCGAACGCGGCACCGACGAGCGATTGGCTGCAGCCCACCGGGTCGGTGCCGCGGAACGCAAAGTAATGCACCGGTTGCGCCGTGGGTTGCCGGTGGAGGGCCACGACTGGGACGACCTTGCCGACGAGTTCAAGCGTGACGGCGCCGATCAAGACGCTGGCCATGACAACGGCTGACCTGCCGCCCGCGGAACCTCCGTTCGCTTCCGCGCGGGTGGCGGTGGGCACCGCAAGGCGGCTGGTGGTCAAGGTCGGATCGTCTTCGCTCACCACCGCCGCCGGGGGTCTTGACCAGGCCAGGCTGGATGCTCTGGTGGACGCCGTTTCGGCCAGAACCGCCGCCGGTACCCAGGTTGTGCTGGTTTCCTCCGGGGCCATCGCCGCCGGGTTGTCGCCGCTCAAGCTGGCCAACCGGCCGCGAGATCTGGCCACTCAGCAGGCAGCCGCCTCGGTCGGCCAGCAATTGCTGGCAGCCAGGTATGCGATGTCGTTCGGCCGGCATTCGCTCACGGTCGGCCAGGTGCTGCTGACCAGCGACGACGTGGTCCGTCGCTCGCACTACCGCAACGCGCAACGTACCTTCGACCGGCTCCTGTTCTTCGGAGTGGTTCCAGTTGTCAACGAGAACGACACGGTGGCCACCGCCGAGATCAAGTTCGGTGACAACGACCGGCTTGCCGCGCTGGTGGCGCATCTGGTGCGGGCCGATGCGCTGGTGCTGCTCTCCGATGTCGACGCACTCTATACCGATGCGCCGACGGCTCCCGGATCCGTTCCGGTGCAGGAGGTTTCCAGCCCGGAGCAGCTGGACAGCATTGCCGTCGCCCGCTCGTCAAGCGATGTCGGAACCGGTGGGATGGCGTCGAAGTTGACCGCCGCCGCCACGGCCACCCATGCCGGCATCCCAGTGCTGCTGGCCAGCGCCGAGTCGGCCGCCGAGGTGCTGGCGATGTCGGATGACGGGCCTGCGCTGGGCACCGCTTTTGCGGCGTCCGGGCGGCGTACCGGCACCAGGCTGTTGTGGCTGCGGTATGCCGCGAACGCTGTCGGCTCGCTGGTACTGGACGGTGGCGCGGTGGCGGCCGTCGTCAACCGTCGCAAGTCGCTGCTGCCAGCCGGAATCCTTGCTGCTCATGGAGATTTCGAATCGGGTGACGTTGTCGATCTGACCGACAGGGAAGGAGCTGTCGTTGCCCGCGGGTTCGTCTCCTACGATGCAACTGAGCTGCCGGACATCATCGGCCACCAGCTCGCCGACCTGCCGGCCGCCCGACGCCGGCCGGTCGTGCACGCCGACGACGTGGTGAAGATGGCACCCGGCACGGCGTTTCTGTCCAGATCTTTCGCTGCCCTCGAGTCGGAATCATCGTGACAGCCGCCGCCGGCCTGCCTGCCGGCGCCACGGTCAGCCGGGACGAGGTGCTGAACTGCGCGCGTCGGGCGCGTCCGGCCGCCCATGCGTTGGCCAGCATGACGGCCGCCGCCAAACAAGAAGCGTTGCAGGCCATGGCATCGGGGCTCCGCCGGGGCACCGAGGAGGTACTGGCGGCTAATGCCGAGGACGTCGCAGCGGCCCAGTCAAGCGGAATGACGGCCTCGTTGGTCGATAGGCTTCGGCTCAGCGGCGCCCGCATCGACGGTATTGCCGGCGCGCTGGAGCTGGTGGCGTCGCTACCCGACCCCGTCGGTGCGCTGATTCGCGGTTCGGTGCTGCCGAACGGGCTGCAGCTTCGTCAGGTCAGGGTGCCGATCGGGGTGGTGGCCATCATCTACGAGGCCAGGCCCAACGTCACCGTTGACGCTACCGGGATCGCCGTGAAGTCGGGAAATGTTGCGCTGCTGCGAGGATCTGCGTCGGCCCACCGCTCCAACCGTGCCTTGGTGCGACTGCTCCATTGCACCGGGGTCGAGGCCGGACTGCCGCCGCACTTCGTGCAGCTGGTCCCGGGCACGGATCGCAGCTCGGTGAGGCACTTGATGACGGCACGCGGCCTTGTCGACGTCATCATCCCGCGTGGGGGCGCCGGGCTGATCCAGTCGGTGGTGACCGGCTCGACGGTTCCGGTGATCGAGACGGGGGTCGGGAACTGTCACGTGTACATCGATGCAACGGTCGACGCCGGGAGGGCCATCGACATCGTGGTGAACTCCAAGGTAAGGCGGCCGTCGGTATGCAATGCGGCCGAAACCGTTCTGCTGCATCGGGACTGCCCGCCGGAGCTACTGCCGAAGCTGGTTGATGCGTTGCATGCTGCGGGCGTCACCGTGCACGCCGCCGAGTCTGCACTCGAGCTGCTGGAGTCCGACCCGCGAACCGTCCCGGCCAGCCCGAGCGACTTCGACGGTGAGTTCCTGTCATTGGACATTGCGCTGGCGATTGTCGACGACCTGGACGCGGCGATCGAGCACATCGCGGCGCACGGAACTGGACACACCGAGGCCATTGTCACCGAGAACCTCAGCGCCGCCAACACCTTCACCGAACGGGTGGATGCCGCGGTGTTGATGGTGAACGCCTCGACGGCCTTCACCGACGGCGGCGAGTTCGGCTTCGGGGCCGAGATCGGCATTTCCACCCAGAAGCTGCATGCCCGTGGACCGATGGGCCTGCTCGAACTCACATCGAGCAAATACATCGTCACCGGCAATGGCCACACCAGGGACGTCTGATGACCGCCGTCGAGCAGCGCCCCGGCCGGCGGATCGGCGTCATGGGCGGCACGTTCAACCCGATCCACCACGGCCACCTGGTCGCCGCCTCCGAGGTGGCGGACCGCTTCGAGCTCGACGA
Source organism: Actinomycetota bacterium (assembly GCA_030947305.1). GTDB lineage: Bacteria > Actinomycetota > Actinomycetes > Mycobacteriales > Nakamurellaceae > Nakamurella. The sequence goes on from JALYXB010000136.1 coordinate 5,261, forward strand.
AGTGATCTTCGTGCCGACCGGCCGGCCCTGGCAGAAGGGCGACGAGCAGGTGTTGTCCGCCGAGCATCGCTATCTGATGACGGTGATCGCGACTGCCGCCAACCCGCGGTTCACCGTTTCCAGGGTGGATATCGACAGACCGGGACTTACCTACACCAGGGACACCCTGGCCGATCTGCACGCGGCCGAGCCGGACGCGCAGCTGTACTTCATTACCGGCGCCGATGCACTGGCCAAGATCATGAGCTGGAGGGACGTCGACGAGATCCTGTCGCTGGCCCACATGATCGGCGTGACCCGCCCCGAATATCCGCTCGACGACGGTGATCTGCCCGACGGCACCATCACCCTGATCGAGGTGCCAGCGATGGCGATCTCGTCCACCGCCTGCCGCGATCGGGTTCGGCGCGGCGAGCCGGTCTGGTACCTGGTACCGGATGGCGTGGTCCAGTACATCGCGAAATACCATCTCTATCGCGATCCGTCCGAGGCCGAGAAACCCTCTACCGCCATCGATCCCACCATCTCTCAGGGAGAGCAGTGACTGCAACTCTTGCCGCCCGCACCATGGCCACGATTGCCGCCCAGGCAGCCGCCGACAAATTGGCCACTGACGTCACCCTCATCGATGTGTCCGACAGGCTCGCCATCACCGACTGTTTCGTGGTGGTGACCGGATCCAACGAACGGCAGATCGGGGCCATCGTCGACGGCATCGAGGAGAAGATGCGGGAGGCGGGTCACAAACCGATTCGACGGGAAGGCGAACGCGACGGGCGTTGGGTGCTGCTGGACTACATCGACATCGTGGTGCACGTTCAGCATGCCGAGGAGCGCGTCTACTACTCGTTGGATCGGCTGTGGAAGGACTGTCCTGCTATCCCGTTCCACGACGGCCGTCCCTCGGCCGGGACGGTGACCAATGCCGACGGCGAAGATCAGCAAGATGTATCCGCTGGCAGCGAACACTCCAGCGACACCGAGCAGTAAAGCATGGATGCTGCGAAATTGCGCGGATGGGCCTGGCACTGCCAGGGCCTGGACGGGACCCTAGTCGGTTGTGAGCCGGCAATGGTGCTCACCCAGGCCGGCTGGGCGCGCAGCGTCGGCGGCGCAAATCCTTATATGACGCTGTGGTCGCGGGCCGGCACCGGCAGGGCAGGGACCGATGCGGCCGTCGCCGCACTGGAGATCCACGAATTGCCCTCGGTGCGCGGCTGCACCTATCTGTTGCCGGCTGCCGATTTCTCGCTCGGTCTGCAGTTGGCCAGGCCGGCGGCGCAGGCGAACCTGGCGGTGGTGGAGAGGCTCGGCGTCCGCCAGGCGGAGATCGAGCAACTCGGCCATGCGGTGGTGGAGGCACTGTCGGAGGCGTCGGAGCCGCTGGATCCGCGTCAACTCACATCGGCGCTCGGCGATCGGGTGCGCAACCTCGGCGAGGAAGGCAGGAAGAGGGGCGCCTCGACCACTTTGCCGACCGCGCTGACGCAGCTGCAGGCGTTCGGCCAGATCCGCCGGGTTCCGCTGGACGGCAGGCTCGATCGGCAGCGGTACGCCTACTGCGTATGGGAACCGGCGGTCACCGGGATCACCGACGGCGCCGCCAGAGTTGAGCTGCTGCGCCGCTATTTCGACTGGACCGGCGGCGCAACGGCGGCACAGTCGAGATGGTTCAGCTCGTTCTCGCTCGCCCAGACCACGGCGGCCATCGCCGAGCTGGACCTCACCGACGTGGGTGACGGGCTATTGGTGCCGGCGGAGAAGCTGCCGGATTTCCAGTCATTCGAGCTGCCGGCTGAGCCGCAATACCGACTCCTGGCCGGTACAGATGGGCTGGTGTTGTTGCGCCGCAACAGTTCCGAGCTGTTCGATGCGGGTGACGCCGGACGTCTGGTTCCCGGCGACAAGACCGGGATCGGTGTGCAGCCGGACCTACCGGATCACCCGATCCTCGACAGGGGTCGAATCGTCGGATTGTGGCAGTTCGACCCCGAAACCGCAGACATTGCCGCCTGGGTGTTCGCAGGGCGGCCGGACGACGCACTGCGGTCGGAGATCGACAGGACAGCCCGCTGGATTGTCGACGACCTCGGCGATTTCCGGTCGTACTCGCTGGACTCCGTCAAGGCGCGCCGGCCACGGATCGACGCACTGCGCGCCTCGTCGGCCTAACCAGGGACTCTTCGCCCGAGTTATCCACCGAGCAATGGTTGTCCACATCCGGCTACCGCGTCATCGCCGGTAGTGCACGGAATTTCCTACCGTCGTCTGCATGGTTCGACACCGCGTCACGCCCGGAGATCGAATGCCGGCAAAGGAACCGCTGAAGCGGCTGGCTCTGCTCCGACCGGTGGGGCAGCGCCGGATTGGCTGGGTGCCTGGATCGGGCGAAGACCTGCTGGTGCCGGGCATTCCCGACGCCCCGCCTGATGCCGACTACGACGATCCGGACTTCGGCGAACCGCAGGGCGATCCGGAATGGACACCCGATCCGGAATCGACCACCGATTCGGATCGGACGGCCGATCCGGAACCGGCAATGGAGATAGCAGCGGCAGCGCAGCCGCAACGGTTCAGCCCCCGACGGATCCGCGGTCGGTGGTGGGGACGACTGTCGGAGAACTGGGTGCCGGAACCCTTTCGGGACGCCAGGGTCGATCCGGGTCGGCGCGGCGCGCTGATTCTGACGCTGGTAGCGGCGCTGGCCGCGATTGCTGCTGCCATTGGCGTCTGGCGCGACCGGCCGGCACCCAGACCGGTGCAGCCTGTTGCCATGGCGCCGGTCACCGATACCGCCGCCGTTTCCTCCGCGGTCACGTCGGCGGCCACCGGTTCACTCGTCGTGCGGTCGAGATCGGGCGCTGCAGACCCGCGGTGGGGAAACGTCGGCGGGCAGCGGACCGCGGCCGCGCCCAGCGCCGGTCCGGCCGTCATCGCGGTCTCCGTCACCGGCCTGGTCCACCGGCCCGGCCTGGTGCGACTGCCGACACGATCCAGGGTGGCAGATGCCATCGCCGCCGCCGGCGGAGTCGCCGACCGAGGAGACATCACCGGGTTGAATCTGGCGGCCGTGCTGTCGGACGGCGACTCGGTGGTGGTCGGTGCCCGCGCTGCCACCCCGACCCCCGGCTCCGGCCCGGCCGGCGGCACCGCGGTCGGTCGGACCACATCGCCCACGACGGCTCGAACTCCCCTCAACCTCAACACCGCAGACCAGGCCACCCTCGAAACACTGCCGGGCGTGGGGCCGGTGATGGCCGGCAACATCCTGTTGTGGCGTCAGCAGAACGGGGCCTTCAGCTCGGTCGACCAGTTGCAGGAAGTCACCGGCATCGGGCCGTCGCGCTATGCGCAGCTGGCGCCGCTGGTCACCGTGGGATGACGGCCCCCTCGCGGCCGATTGTCAGCAAAGTGCGTGCCCGGCAACATATCAACCGGCCGGATCAACGTAGGCGATGGACCGAGGAAACCCTAGAACCGCCGGTCGATCTGCGGCTGGTACCGATGGCGATGGCGGTGTGGGCAGGCAGCATCGTCGTGCTGCTCGCCGGGGTCGGCTGGTTCACCACCGTCGGTTGCTGGTGCGCCGGCACGTTGGCCGCCATCGGGCTGACGCTACTGGCGAGTGGCCGATCCTGGCGGTCGGCGAAGCCATGGCGGGCCGGCTGGGCAGTGGCGATGATCGGAGCGGCCGCCGGGCTGGTGATCGCCGGTGTGGCATTGGTCCGAGCTGCCGACGACCCGTTGACCGCCGCCGCCGCCCACGGCCACGTCGCGGACATGACGGTGGAGATCGACGCGACACCGATCCTGATGCACTCGGCTTTCGGCATCGCCAACGACGTGCCGGAGGCCGTGCCAGCCACTCAGTACCGCATCGCCGGCACCGTCCGGCAGGCCGCGGTTGCCGGGCAGCGCTGGGACGCGGACTCGCCGATCTCCATCCTGGCCGCCGGCAGCGAATGGCGCGATGTCGTTCCTGGGCAGCAGATTATGGTGTCCGGAGTCCTTCGACCTGACGACTTCCCGGTGATTCCGGCAGTCCAGATGCGCACCACGGCGGCCCCGGTGGTGACGGGTGGCGCGCCTTGGTGGTCCGCAGCCGCAGCCAGTGTCCGGTCCGGGCTGAAGCAGCGGTCGGCGGTCCTCGGCGGCGACGCCGCCGGGTTGCTGCCCGGTCTGGTGGTCGGTGACACCGGCGGTATCGACGATCGATTGACCACTGATGCCAAAACTACTGGGCTGACGCATCTTGTGGCGGTATCCGGGTCGCACTTCGCGCTGGTCTGCGGCGGGGTCATTCTGCTGCTGCGGCAATTCGGCCGCCGGATCGCGGCGGCCGGCGGCACCGCAGTGCTGCTGGGCCTGGTGGTGCTGGTCGGCCCGCAACCTTCGGTGCTTCGCGCCGCGGTGATGGGCGGCATCGGGATCTCCGCGTTGCTCATCGGTCGCGCGAGAACAGCGTTGCCGGCGTTGGCGGCTGCCGTCATCGCGTTGCTGTTGGTCGACCCGGCGCTGGCGCTCGGCGCCGGCTTCGCGTTGTCGGTGCTGGCCACTGCCGGGCTGGTGCTGCTGGCACCCAGGTGGTCGAAGACGTTGCGCGGCAAGGGATGGCCGCCCGGTTGGGCAGATCTGGTGTCGATCCCGCTGGCGGCGTCGGTGATGACCCTGCCGGTGATCGCCTTGCTGTCGGGTGCCGTGTCGATCGCTGGCATCCCGGCCAATATCCTGGTCGCGCCGGTGGTGCCGATCGCGCTGATCATCGGGCTGCTCTGCGGCCTTGTCGGTCCGCTCTGGGCACCGGTCGGGAACGCGCTGGCGCGTGCCGACGGCCCCTTCTTGCGCTGGATCGCGTGGGTGGCCCACAGCCTGGCCAGGATGCCGCAGGCGTCCTTCCCGTGGCCCGCGACGGTGGCCGGCGTGCTCGGGCTGGCCGGTGCATTGGTTGCGGTCATGGGATTGTTGCGTCGTCGGCGGCTGCGGGCGCTGGCCGGCGCCGCGCTGGCGGGTGTCGCCGTCGTACTTGTTCCGGCGCAGGTGCTTCCGCCTGTCGGCTGGCCGCCGCCGGGCTGGTTGTTGGCCGGCTGCGAGGTTGGGCAGGGCGACGCCTTCGTGCTGTCCACCGACCAGCGGGGGACAGCGGTGGTGGTCGACACAGGACCGGATCCGCAGCTGATGGACCACTGCCTGGACGGCATGAAGATCGGCACCATCCCGCTGTTGGTGTTGACCCACCTGCACGCCGATCACGTCGACGGCCTGGCCGGCGCCATCGATGGACGCTCGGTGGGGATGGTCGGGGTCGGCCCGGACCGCGAACCCGCAGGTGCCTGGAAGACGGTAGTCGCCCTGGCCAGGTCCAGAGGCATCCCGATGGTCGAGCTCACTCCCGGCAGTCACTGGGCTGCGGCGGGTCTGTCACTGGCGGTGCTGGCGCCGGCCGCCGCCTATCACGGCACCGACTCCGATCCGAACAACGATTCGGTGGTGATGCGCGCCGAACATGCTGGGGTCACCATGCTGATGGCGGGGGACATCGAAACGGAGGCGCAGCAGGCGCTGCTGGACTCGGGGGTCGATCTGCGCGCCGACGTCCTCAAGGTTCCGCATCATGGGTCGGCCAAGGACCTTCCGGCGTTCCTGCAGGCCGTTGCCCCGAAAGTTGCGTTGATCGGCGTCGGCCTGCACAACGACTACGGGCACCCCAGCCCCCAGCTGTTACAACGTCTGAAAGACGTGGGCGTGTCCGATGTGCTGCGCACCGACATCGACGGCGATATTGCCACCTGCCTGATCGACGGTCACCTGGAAGATGCCCGGCTCGGTGCGACGCTGCGTGGACCATGACTGCCGGCCAGTAGCCGCGCCGGTCAGTTCCCAATCGCCCGCGCGGCAGCGGTGGCCGCTGCCGGCAGCGCCGACTCGATCGCTGCCAGCGCGTCCTCGTCGTGGGCGGCCGAGACGAACCAGGCTTCGAAGGCCGACGGCGGTAAGTAGACCCCGGCATCCAGCATGGCGTGGAAAAATGCCGCGAAGCCCGCGGTGTGCTGTTGCCGTGCGCCGTCGTAGTTCGTCACCTCGCCAGCGGCGAAGAAGATCGAGAACAAGTTGCCGGCCCGCTGCAGACGATGCGGCACACCCGCAGCCGCCAGTGCACCGGAGGCCAGCTCACCGACCACCAGCGCGGTCTTGTTCAGCTGGGCGTACACCCGGTGGTCGCAACCCAGCAGCGTTGCCAGTCCGGCCGCGGTGGCGATCGGATTCCCGGACAGCGTTCCGGCCTGGTACACCGGGCCTTGCGGTGCCAGCATCGCCATGATGTCGGCGCGGCCACCGAAGGCGCCTACCGGCAGGCCGCCACCGATCACCTTGCCGAAGGTCAGCAGGTCCGGAGTCCAACCCTGGATGGCACCGTCGAGGCCGAACATGCCTGCCCGCGACACCCGGAACCCGGTCATCACCTCGTCGCTGATCAGCAGGGCGCCGTCGGCGTGGGCGATGGCGGCGAGCCCGGCGTTGAACCCTTCGCCCGGCGGCACCACCCCCATGTTGGCGGCGGCCGCCTCGGTGATGATCGCCGCGATCTCGCCGGGATGCTCGGCGAAGGTGGCCCGTACCGCCTCGATGTCGTTGAAGGGCAGCACGATCACCTCTGCGGTGGTCGCCGCCGTCACCCCTGCCGAGGCGGGCAGTGCAAAGGTGGCCATTCCCGATCCTGCTGCGGCCAGCAGCGCATCGACGTGCCCGTGGTAGCAGCCGGCGAACTTGACGACCTTGGCCCGGCCGGTGAAGCCGCGCGCCAACCGGATCGCCGACATGGTCGCCTCGGTGCCGGACGACACCAGCCGCACCTGATCGACCGGTGCCACCCTGCTGACGATCTCCTCGGCAAGCGCGACCTCATCCTCGCTGGGGGTGCCGAAGGACAGCCCGCGGGATACCGCCTGCTGGACGGCGTCGATCACCGCCGGGTGGGAGTGGCCCAGGATCATCGGCCCCCACGACCCGACGAGATCGACGTAGGAGTTACCGTCGGCATCGGTGATCCGAGATCCTTTGCCCGATCGGATGAATCGCGGGGTGCCGCCCACCGACCGGAAGGCCCGAACTGGGGAGTTCACCCCGCCAGGGGTCACCCGGCTGGCCCTGGCGAACAGGGTCTCGCTGGTGTTGATCGGCATATTCACCTGCGACTCCTCATCAGATTCGGCCGGCGGCCAGCTGCTGCGCCAGCTCCATTGCCCAGTAGGTGAGCACAATCTGCGCCCCGGCCCGCCTGATCGCCGTGACGGTCTCGACGATGGCGCGATCACGATCGATCCAGCCGTTCGCCGCGGCCGCCTCCACCATCGCGTACTCGCCGGAAACCTGGTACGCCGCAACGGGAACGGTGACGCTCGCGGCCACATCGGCGAGGATATCCAGGTAGCTCATCGCCGGCTTGACCATCACCAGGTCGGCGCCCTCTGCGACATCAAGGGCCACCTCCCGCAAAGCCTCTGTCCTGTTGGCAGGGTCCTGCTGGTAGCTGCGCCGGTCACCGACCAGCGCGGAGTCGACCGCTTCCCGGAACGGTCCATAGAACGCGCTGGCGTATTTCGCGGCGTAGGCGAAGATGCCGGTGTCGACCTGTCCGGAAGCATCCAGCGCTGCCCGCACCATCGCCACCTGACCGTCCATCATCCCGGAGGTACCCAGCAGATCGGCGCCGGCGTTCGACTGCGCAAGCGCCATGTCGGCGTACCGCAGCAGGGTGGCGTCGTTGTCAACGGCGCCGGAAGCGGTCAGCACGCCGCAGTGGCCGTGGTCGGTGAACTCGTCGAGGCACAGGTCGGCCATCAGCACGGTGGCATCGCCGACCTCCGCCTTCAGGTCCGCTAGCGCCACGTTCAGGATTCCGTCCGGATCCGTTGCCTGCGAACCGGTCCCGTCCCGCCGTGCCGGGATCCCGAACAGCATCAGGCCGCCGACCCCGGCCTCGACCGCTTGCTGGGCTGCTGCCTTCAGCGAGTCTCGGGTGTGCTGGACAACACCGGGCATGGACGTCAGCGGCGCCTGGGCATCGATGCCCTCCTTGACGAACATCGGCAGCACCAGCTCGGCAGCATTGAGACGGGTCTGCGCGACCAGTCGGCGCAACGCCGGGGTGCGGCGTAGCCGGCGGGGCCGGATGACGGGTGTGTACGGATCGGTCGTCACGGTGTCGATTCTCCCTGCTGACGATGCGCCGCGGAGCTGGAGCCCGCGCAGCGGATGACGGCGGCCACGATCTCGTGATCGGTGGGGTCGGTGGCAATTTCGGTGGGCGGTCGGCCGGCGGCGGCCAGCGCTCGCGCGGTCGGCAGGCCGATGGCGATGGTCGCTACCGCATCGGCGGGGCCGGCGGCCATCAGCGCCGGCACCCCGCTCGGCGAAGTGACGACGACCGCCTGGTAACCGGCGGCGGCCAGATCCTCGGCGATGTTCGACGGCAACGGTCGGCTGACGGTTCGGTAGGCGACCACGGTATGCACCTGATATCCCTTGCGCCGCAGTGCGTCGGGCAGAGTCTCCGCACCGATGTCCGACCTCGGTAGCACCACCGTCTCGGCGGTGCGAGCGGTCGGAAAGGCGGCCAGCAAGTCTGTGTTCGAACCACCTGCGGCCGGCACCAGATCGACGGCAATGCCAGCGCCGCGCAACGCCAAAGCGGTCGCCGGTCCGACGGCAGCCACCCGAGTCAGCGCCGATACCACCGGCAGCAGGTGCAGCTGCGCCGCTCTTTGGACGACGGAGGTAACCGCGTTCACCGAGGTGAAGGCGACCCACTCACAGTCGCCGGCCGCCATCGTCATCAGCGCGGCATCCAACTCGGCACAGTCAGCGGGCGGAACGATGTCGATCAACGGAACCGTATGCGCCTGCACGCCTTCGGCGGCCAGCAGCCGGATCAGGGCGGCGCTGCGGCCGGCCGTCCTGCCGATCAGCACGCGCCATCCGGACACCGGCCCTGGCATCACGAAGATCCCATCAGGCCGGCGGCGCCGGCGGCCAGCAATTCGGCGGCCAGCAGCTGCCCGGCACCGGCTGCGTTGACGTCGTCGGCAACTCGGGCGGTGACGGTCCGGCGCAGCATCGAAGAGCCGTCGGCGGCGGTTACCTGTGCGGCCATTGTCGCTGCGCCGTCATCGACCCTCGCCAGCGCCGACACCGGTGCGGAGCAGCCGGCCTCGAGGCCGGCCAGCACCGCCCGCTCGGCGATCGCTGCCCAGCGGCTGGTGGAGTCGTCGATCGCGGCCAGACCCGCTGCAAACCAGGGACTGTCGCCCGCCCGGCACTCGACAGCCAGCGCCCCCTGGGCCGGTGCCGGCAGGAAGGCAGTGGGGTCGAACTGTTCGGTGATGGTGGCCGCCAGCCCCAACCGGCGCAGTCCGGCGGCTGCCAGCATGACGGCGTCCAAGTCGGTGGTCCCGACCCTGGCGAGCCGGGTGTGCACATTTCCGCGTACCGGCACCACGTCCAGATCGCTGCGCAGCGACAGGATCTGGGCCATCCTGCGCGGCGAGCCGGTGCCGACCTTCGCCGCCCTCGGTAGCTGTGCCAACGTCAAACCGTCACGCGCGCACAGTGCATCCGCCGGGTCGGCGCGGACCGGCACGGCCCGGAGGGCGATTCCTTCGGCCGTTGCCGTCGGCAGATCCTTGAACGAGTGCACCACCAGGTCGACTTCGCCCGAACGCAGCGCATCCCGGACCGCGGTGACGAAGACGCCGGTCCCGCCGATGGCGGCCAGCGCGCCGGTGTTCACGTCGCCTTCGGTGCGGATGCGGACGAGTTCGACGGTGCCGAAACCCATCGCGGCGACGATTGCCGTGGCGACCTGGCCGGATTGGGCCAGCGCCAGGGCGCTGCCGCGGGTGCCGACCCGCAGCACGGGCGGCGTCACTGGTGGCGGCCGCCCGAGTGCGTCGCTGCCGGCCGCCCGACGATGCCGGACGCCGCGAGCAACGCCTGATCGACGCCGGTCCCTGACCAGTCCTCGGCCGAATCCTGTCCGGCTGTGGTCGGTTTCACGCCGCGTGGGTTGACGCAGCACTGGGTCGCGCAGAAGTCGGGCCGGGTTGGTAGGTCGAGGATGGCCTGGTGCGGCAGGCCGCGGCCAAGGCGCTCGGCTATCAAGTCGGCCAGACCGGCCACGAACCGGGGATCCGTGCCAGGAGTCGGCACCCGCCACAGTGACAGGCCAAGATCGGCGGCCGTGCTCGCGGCCTCGATGTCCAGGTCCCAGATCACCTCGACATGATCGGAGACAAAGCCGATCGGCACCAACACCACCCCACGTTTACCGGTGGCGGCCAGGTCAGGCAGCACATCATTGATGTCCGGCTGCAGCCAGGGCGTTGTCGGCGCACCGGACCGGGATTGGTAGGCCAGCTGCCACTGCAGGTCATCTTCGGTCACCGACAGTGACGAGCGGACCGCGTCCATCACCGCAGCGCAGGCGGCCAGATGCTGCGTGACGTAGGCCCCACCCGACCGGTGGTCGCCGAGCGCGGCGGATCCGGAATTGTCGGCCATAGCTGTAGGGATGGAATGGGTGGTGAAGACCACCTCGAGCTCATGGTGTTCCAGCCTGGCGGCCAGTGCTGTTCGCAGCGCGCCGATGGTGGCGTCGATGAATGGGTCGAGGAATCCCGGCTGGTCGAAGTACGGCCGGATCTTGTCGATGCGAACCGTGCCGATGGCTTCAGCGGCCAGTAGCGCTGCCCCGAAGTCCTCCCGATATTGACGGCACGAGGAGTACGACGAATACGCCGATGTGGTGATCGCGAGCAGCCGGTGACGACCGGAATCCTTGGTGCTACCAACGGTTTCGGACAAGTAGGGCGTCCAGTTGCGGTTACCCCACAGCACCGGAATGGCAAAGCCGCGGTCGACGAGTTCGTCTTGAAGAGCCCGCTGTAGCGCCTCGGTCTGCTCGTTGATCGGAGAGACGCCGCCGAGTACCTGATAATGTTTCGCGACCTCGACGAGCCGCTCTTCCGGCACCCCCCGCCCTCCAGTGACGTTGCGCAGGAACGGCATCACATCGTCGGGACCCTGCGGTCCGCCGAAACCCGCCAACAGGATGGCGTCGTAGCAAAACCCATCGGCGAGCCGCCCGACGGTGCTATCGGCGCCGGTCACGCCAGCGCCTCGGCGACCTGTTGAGGTTCGATCCGTCGACCGGTGAAGAAGGGGATCTCCTCGCGGACATGGCGCCTGGTCTCCGAACCACGAAGGTGACGCATGAGATCGACGATGTCGTGCAGTTCGTCGGACTCCAACGCCAGCAACCACTCGTAGTCGCCGAGAGCGAAGGCAGCAACCGTGTTGGACAACACCTGTTGATATTTGCGACCCATCATGCCGTGCTCGGCCAGCAGGCTGCGGCGCTCGGTGTCCGGCAGTAGATACCACTCGTAGGACCGGACGAAGGGATAGACGGTCGCCCAGTTCTTGGCGGCGGTGTCGGCCAGGAAGGCGGGGATGTGCCCCTTGTTGAACTCCGCCGGTCGATGCAGGCCCATCCCGGACCAGGCCGGAAGCAGGATCCGACCGATAGCGGTGCGTCGCAGCCTGCGGGCGGCGTCCTGCAGTGCGTCGGCTGAGGGCGCGTGCCACCACACCATCAGATCGGCGTCCGAGCGTAGTGCCGAGACGTCGTAGAAGCCACGGATCTGCACGTCGACGGTTGCCTGTTCGTCAACCAGTTCCTGCAGTTCAGCGGCGCAGTCGTCGACGGTGGCATCGGCCTCACCGATGCGGCTGAACACCGAGAACAGGGTGTAGCGAATCTGGTCGTTGATGTCCCGCGCCGTGACCCGCCCACGACCTTCGGCTGCGTGCTCTGCGGTGGCTCCGGTGCTGGATGCTGCTGGTGACGACTGATCACTGCCCATGTCCCCATCCTTCCCCATGGATGGGGCGCCGCCGTCCGTTGCGGATGTGGCCTTGCCCGCACCGCGCACCTGCAGCCCTTGGCTTTCCCGGGTCAGCGAGCCGTGATTCGGTCGGCCAGCAGGTCGATCTGTGCTCGCGCATCCCCGACGACGGCGGCGAGCCCGTTGCCCGCCAGCGCCGCACCGACGACGGCCAGTCTCGACTGCAACGATGACGCGCGCCGCAGCCTGGCCACCGCCGCCGCGTGCCCCGCGCGGGCCTGTGGAAGCGACGACGGCCAGTGCACCACGCCGCTGCCAAGTACATCTGCGGCCCGCAGCGTCAGCCCAAGCAGGGTGGACGCGTCGGCCAGCGCGATCGCCGGCAGCTCGCCATCCGGCGGTATCGCTGCCGCCGGGATGCTGGCGGCCGTGCTGACGTCGTCACCGAATCCACTCCGGCCGTATGACAACCGCAGAACGTGCCGGCCGGCCGGCAGCGTCGCAGCCAGCCAGGGCCACTTGGCGGTGGCATGGGTCAAAGCCTTCGCCTGCACCCCGGTGGCTCTCGGCGCCACCAGGACGCCGGTGCCCCTTGGAGCGATGTCCAGCCGTGCGTCATCGACGACCAACGTCAGCAGCGCGACCGAAGTCGACCGGCCGGCGGCCGGCATCGCGGCATCATCGAGGACCGCAGCCAGGAGCTGGTTGATCCCAGCAACCGGTAGTGCCACCACCACGGCGGCACTGTCGATCGTCGCCCCCTTGATATGTGTTCGCCAGCCATCATTGATCTTGTCCAGGCCAGAAACTGTGACACCACACCGGATCTCGCCGCCGCCGTCAGTGATCGCCGCCGCGAGGGCTGTCGGTAGCAGTGCCATTCCGCCCCGGATTCCACCGACCACCGCGCCCGGTGCCGCGGAACCACGCAAGGTCCGGACAGAGCCGGCAAGCGATCCGGCGGAGCCGATGGCTGCCGTCATCCCCGGCGCCACCGCGTCTATCTCGAGCACCGACGGGTCGGACGCGTGGACGCCGCCGACCACCGGCTCGACCAGCCGGTGCAGCACCCTGGATCCCATCCGTCGGCGCACCAAGCCACCCAGGGTCGGGCCGCCGAAGCGCGGCGGAAGGACTGCGTCCAGGGTGGCCCTGGCTGCGCCCGCCCAGCCGATGACCTGGCGGACATCGGCGGCCAGTACATGTCCGGGGATTCCCAGCAGCGCCGTTGCCGGCAGCGGCGCGGATCCTGCCTCGTGCCGCACCCAGGCCCCGAGCGGCGCCGGCGCCACCACCGCCTCGGACATCCCCAGATCGTCGAGTAACTGGGTCACCGCTGGTCGGGTGACCGCGAACGATTCGGCGCCGGCATCCAGCGCGATTCCGGCGACGGTGTGTGAGGCAACGGCGCCACCAACGGACGCTGACCGCTCCAGCAGCAATGGCCGAAGTCCGCGCAGCGTCAGTTGGTAGCCTGCGACCAGCCCGGCCATTCCACCGCCGATGACGACAACGGGAAGCTGTTTCACCGCAACGGATCTGGCTGATCGTGAACAAAGGCGACCAGCCTGGTCAACACATCGGGATCGGTGTCCGGCGGCACCCCGTGCCCCAGGTTCACCACATGTCCAGGGGCGGCCCGGCCGGCGGCCAGTACGTCGAGTACATGGTGTCGGATGGCGCTATCACCGGCGAACAGGATGGCCGGGTCGATATTTCCCTGCAACGGGACGCCGCCGCCGAGTCGGCGAGACGCGTCGTCCAGTCGGATCCGGTGATCCACCCCGATCACGTCCGCGCCGGCATCCCGCATGGCCGTCAGCAGCTCGCCGGTGCCGACCCCGAAGTGCACCCGCGGCACTCCCAGCCCGTAAACCGCTGCGAGCACCTGCGCCGAGTGCGGCCCGGCGCCCGCCAGGTACTGGGCAACTGACAGGTTGCCCGCCCACGAATCGAACAGCTGCACCGCCGAGGCGCCGGCCAGGATCTGGGTGCGCAGGAACACCGAGGTGAGTCCGGCCACCCACGACGCCAACGCTGCCCAAGTCTCCGGGTCGCCGAGCATCAATGCCTTGGTACGCAACAGGTCTCGGC
>JALYXB010000157.1 GCA_030947305.1 Actinomycetota bacterium
CGCGCTACTTGTCGCGGTGTTGGCGCTGATCCAGCTCCTTCAGCTGCGCCGGGCGCAGCGAGGACCCTCACAGCAGTCGGTCGGCTACGGCCACCTGCCCGTCCAACCTTCTTACGGATCCGGCTACCTGCCGCCAGAGCCTGGAACCGGACAACCGTTCGGCGCTCAGGGCGACCACTGGTCACCGGATAGCCGCAGCGGGCAACAGGGCCCGGGGGGCCACCAGGGCCCAGCGGCGGGACCGGCCGACGGTCAAGGGCCGTACCAGGGCCGATGATCCCCCCGACGCGTGCCCGTTCACCAGCCCAGCGCGACCAGCAACCCAACGGTCACCGAAGCCAGATTGGCGACGGCGCACCACAGCACCACCAGCAGCAGGTCGGGCTGGTGACGGCGCAACGCGAGCATCATCAGAGCGGATTCGACCCCCCACACCGCCAGTTCGGCAACGCCGATGGTGACGGTCCGACCTGCGGTGGTCTGCGGGTCGATCGCCGCATAGGTCAGCCAGAACAGTGGATGGGTCACCACGTTGACACCGATCCCGGCAAGCAGACTGGCCAGGGCGCCGATCTGCCGCCGGAATGCCAACAGATAGATGGGCACTTCCACCACCAGCGTCAGCCCGAAGGCCAGCACCCACTCGGCGACGCTCACCTCGAGCCGTTGCCCGTGGTGCGCGGCGCGATCGGCGCCGGCACCATCGGGTTGGCCGCGGTGGCCGTGATCTCGCTGGTGCTGGCGCTCAGCGGCCCGATGGCGACGACGGCCGTCGCGCTGATGGCGTTCGGCGTGCTGCACAACGTGTTGGAGCTGCGGTACATCGGCGGTCGGTACGTCACCGTCGTCAGCTCGACACTGATCGGTCTGCTGGTGGCGCTGGCCACCGGCATCGTGCTCACCAGGATATTGGGCGTCTTCCTCGGCGGTGGCGCCGCGATACGCGCCGAGATCGTCCTCACCTACGCCATCATCGCTGCTGCTGCCTGGTTCGGCCTACGCCGATATCCGTTGCTGTTGACGGTCAGCGCGGTGATCTTGACGGTCGCCGCCGGCGCATCGTTGCTATGGCCTGCCTATCACGTGGTGGTGATCACCCATCTGCACAACCTGATCCCGTTGGCGTTCCTCTGGGAATTCTCCAGGATGATGCCGGACCGGGCCAGGCGTGCCTTCAGGTCAGTCCAGGTGGGATGGGTGCTGGTGATCCCGGCACTGCTGCTGGCCGGCGTCTTCGATTCGCTGGTCGGCAAAGGGACGGCTGCGGTCAGGCTGTTCAACTCCTCGCCGGCCGTCATCGCCGCCGGGGTGACCCCGCCGGGAACGGACGGCACCACCATCGGTGCCAGGTTCATCGCGGTATTCGCGTTCATGCAGCTGCTGCACTTCGTGGTCTGGATCTGGTATCTGCCGCGCTTTGCGCCGAGCACAACGGCAGCCTTCGAGCGTCGTGTTCCGTGGCTGCGCGGGTGGCGCACCTGGGCTGTCGGACTGGGTGCCGCCGCCACCCTTGGCCTGCTGTTCGTCGTGGACTACCAGCAGGGCCGCACCGTCTATTCGGCGCTGGCCACCTACCACGCTTACCTGGAGTTGCCGGTACTGCTGATCATGTTCGTTGGCGCCGGCAGCATGCTGGGAACCCGCGGACAGTCCAGCGGTGACCTGGGGCCTCGGCGCTGAACAGCGCAAGCACCGCGCCTGGCAGGATCGTCGGTATGAGTGAGGTGTACGCGGCGGCGACGGTGTCCTTGACGATGGCCGACTACGCGGTGGCCGATCAGCTCGGCAAACTGCAGATGATCGGCGGCGGGCTGCAAATCATCGGCCGCGACAACGACACCGGCGCGAGCGCACCCTTCGCGATCGTGGTGTCGCTCGGCTTCCCGCCCGCAGTATTCAACGAGCAGTACGCCTTCGAGGTGGTCCTGGAGGACGCAGCCGGCAATCCGGTGGCCCTCGGGGAGGATCCAGCGGGGGACGGTGGAATGCTGCGGTTCGGGCAGAACCAGCAGGTCGACGAGCCCACCTTCCCTGGCGCCAGGGTGCCCCGACGGTCGTTACCGGCCCGCAGCCAGGTGGTGATCCACTTCAACAACGGCCTGCCATTGCCGGCCGGCCAGGTGCTGAACTGGCGGGTGCGGATCGACGGCGACTCGAAACCGGAGTGGGTGCTGCCGTTCTTCGTCGCCGCGGCGGCCGCCGGGCCGGTGCTCGGATGACGGGCTCGCTGCGGCTGGCCACCTGGAACGTCAACTCGATCCGCGCCAGGGTGGACAGGCTGGTGGAGTTCCTGCGGCGCAGCGAGGTCGACGTGATCGCCATTCAGGAGACCAAGGTCCCCGACCAGGGTTTCCCTGCCGAAGCTGTTGCCGCTCTTGGCTATCAGGTTGCCCACCACGGGCTGAACCAGTGGAACGGGGTAGCCGTGTTGTCCAGGGTTGGGCTGGACGACGTGCAGGTCGGCTTCCCTGGGCTGCCAATGTTCGGCGAGCCGCCCGTCACCGAAGCCCGCGCGGTCGCTGCCGTCTGCGCCGGCGTCCGGGTATGGAGCATCTACGTCCCCAACGGGCGGGAGATCGACCATCCGCACTTCCACTACAAGCTTGCCTGGATGGCTGCCCTGAAGGAGTACGGCACAGCAGCGTTAGCGGCAGATCCGTTGCTGCAGATGGCGTTCTGCGGCGACTACAACATCGCCCCGACCGATGCCGACGTCTGGTCGCCGGCGTTCTACCAAGGCAAGACCCACGTAACGACGTCGGAGCGGGCGGCGTTCCGGGCCATCGTCGCTGCCGGATTCTCCGATGTGGCTAGGCCCTTCACCGCCGAGCCGCGAACCTTCACCTACTGGGACTATCAGCAGCTTCGCTTCCAGAAGAACCGCGGCATGCGCATCGACTTCGCGCTCTGCAGCCCGACGCTGGCGGCCAGGGCGGTGTCCGCTGTCATCGACAGGGAAGAGCGCAAGCGCGCCGGCGCATCGGACCACGCACCCGTGATCATCGATTTCGAGGAGTGAAATGCCCCCGCACATCCTGGTGCTGCAGCATTCGCCGCACGACGGCCCGCAGCTGCTCGGCGACTGGCTGCTAGAGGCAGGCGCCAGTCTCGACGTTCGCCGCCCGTTCGACGGCGACGTACTCGTGCGGTCCCTCGACGGATTCGATGCGCTGATCAGCCTCGGCGGTGCGATGGCCGCCTGGGAAGACGACGTCGCGCCGTGGCTACCGGCCACCAGGGCGTTGCTCGCCACGGCGGTACAGGCCGGCACGCCCACCCTTGGTATCTGTCTGGGCGCGCAGCTGTTGGCAATGGCGACCGGCGGGGTCGTGGAGCCTGGCGTCGGCGGTCCGGAGGTCGGCGCGTATCTGACGGCGAAACGTGATGCCGCGGAACGGGATCCGCTGTTTGGCACGATGCCGATGACGCCGGACGTGATGCAATGCCATTTCGACGTGATCAGCCAGTTGCCGCCGAAGGCCGCCCTGCTGATGGCCGGCACCGGATATCCGCACCAGGCGTTCAGGATCGGCACCGCGGCTTGGGGACTGCAATTTCACATCGAGTGCACTGCGGCAACGCTCCGGCACTGGGCCGCCGGCAAGGGCGTCAAGGGTCGGCTGGGCCCGGAACTGGACGCTGCCGAGGAGAACATGGCATTGGTCTGGCGGGACTTCGCCCATCGGTTCGTCAACTACCGGCCGGGCCTCCCGGCGCTGTCGATCGTCGCCTCCTCGCCATGACAACCACTCGGTGGGCGGCGCGGTCATGAGCCGACCGGCCAGCAGAGCGACGGTCCGCTACGGCCTGCCGGACACCGACTACGTGCTGCGGGATCTGACGGCAGCCCAGTTGGTGGCCCCCGACGGCATCGCCGCTCCAGGCACTGAGCCGGTGCTCGGCGCGATCTCAAGGGCTGGCAGGCCGGAGTTGGCCGTGCGCAGTCTGGCCAGGTTGCTCGAGGCGGCCGGTGAGCCGACCGCGATCATCGCTGCCCTGCGCACCGAGCCGGGCCTGCGCGCTCGACTACTGGCAGTGCTTGGTGGATCGACCGCGCTAGCCGACCATCTGGTGGCCCATCCGGACAGCTGGCCGCTGCTGCGTACCGAACCGCTCTCGGTCGCGCTGGTAGATCCCTTCGACACTCGCCGAATGTTGTCCGAGGCGGTCGGGTTGGCGCCGGATGCCGATCGTTGCACCGGAACAGCCGGTGCCCGCGCCACGCTGCCGCCCGCCAAGGCGACCGCAGCGCTGCGCAAGGCTTACCGCGACCGGCTGCTGCTGATCGCCGCGCACGATCTGGCGCCTGGCGTGGATGCCACCCTCGGGGTGGTGCCGTTGCCGTCAGTGTGCAGAGCGCTGTCGGACCTGGCGGATGCCACCCTGCAGGCAGCGCTGGCGGTTGCCGCCGCCGGCCTGCCGAATTCGGCTACCCCGTGCCGGTTGTCGGTCGTCGCGATGGGCAAGACCGGGGCGCGGGAGCTCAACTATCTCTCCGACGTCGACGTGATCTTCGCCGCCGATCACCCGGACGTCGACGTCGACGGCGGGTTGCCGGCTGAGACCGCAATGCTCGGCACCGCAACCACCCTGGCGTCCGTCATGATGCGGATCTGTGGCGATGTCGCCTGGGAAGTGGATGCCAATCTTCGACCGGAGGGCGCGGCCGGGGCGCTGGTGCGGTCGCCGGCCAGCCACCGCGCCTACTACGCCAGATGGGCACAGACCTGGGAGTTTCAAGCACTGCTCAAAGCCCGGCCGGCAGCGGGTGACCCGGAGGTGGGGCGGGCATTCCTGGAGGCGGTGCGGCCAGCCGTGTGGTCGGCCGCCGGCCGGGCGTCATTCGTCGATGATGTGCAAGCGATGCGGCGCCGGGTGGAGGCGAACATCCCTGAGGCGCAACGGGATCGGGAACTCAAACTGGGCGCCGGCGGCCTGCGCGACGTCGAGTTCGCGGTGCAGCTGCTGCAGTTGGTGCACGGCCGGTCCGACGATTCGCTGCGGGTGACCGGCACTCTCTCGGCGCTGCGACAGTTGATCCGCGGCGGCTACGTCGGCCGGACCGACGGCGCCGAGATGGCCGGCGCCTACACCTTTCTGCGGCGGGCCGAGCACCGTCTGCAACTGCAACGTCTGCGGCGCACCCACCTGCTACCGGACAATCAGGCGGACATCGAATGGTTGGCCCGCTGCGACGGCTACAGCTCGGCCGGCACCGAATCGGCCGCCGACGTCTTCACCTCCGAGCGGTTGCGGCACGGGGCGACGGTCCGGCGACTGCACGAGAAACTGTTCTACCGGCCGTTGCTCAATGCGGTCGCAGCTGTCGGCGATCAGGTGCGGCTGTCAACCGAAGCGGCGAACGAACGCTTTGCGGCACTGGGGTTTTCACCGGCCTCGGCCTTGCGCCACCTCGCCGCATTGACGTCGGGGATCAGCAGGAAGGCAGCCATTCAGCGCACCCTACTACCGGTATTGCTGGACGTTTTCGCCCGTTGCCCTGACCCGGATGGGGGTCTGCTGGCCTACCGCCAGGTCTCGGAGGCACTGGCCGAAACCCCTTGGTACCTGCGGCTGCTGCGGGACCAAGGCACCGTCGCGCTGCGGCTGGCAGGACTGCTGGGCGAGTCGCGGCTGGTGGCAGATCTGTTGATGCGGGCGCCGGAGGTGCTCCGGCTGCTGGACGATGACGCCGCGTTGGTCGGTGTCGATGCCGATGTGGTGGCCGGCGCACTACTGGCCCGCAGTCGCCGGACAGCCAACGCGCAGGACGCCGCAGACGCCGCCAGGTCTGCTCGCCGACACGAGTTGCTCCGGTTGGCGTGCGGAGACCTGTTGGGGCTGTTGAACATCGACCAGGTGGCAGCTGGCCTGACTACCGTGGCGGAGACCACGGTGCAGGCTTCGTTCGAGGCCGCCTGGCGTCAGGTCGAGGCCGATCGCGGGACGATCCCGGCCCGGATGGTAGTAATCGGGATGGGCCGGCTCGGTGGCGCCGAACTGGGATACGGCTCGGACGCCGACGTGATGTATGTGGCCGAACCACTAGCCGGCGCAGACTCCGACGACGTGCTGGCAAGTTGTGTGGCGGCGGCGGACCTGATGGGACGGCTGCTGGGACGGCCCAGTCCCGACCCCGCGCTTACTCTTGACGCCGGCCTTCGCCCCGAGGGTCGCAACGGCCGGCTGGTCCGTACCCTTGACTCCTACCGGTCGTACTGGGAGAGATTCGCGGCGCCGTGGGAACGCCAGGCACTGTTGCGGGCCAGGCCGATCGCCGGTGACACCGAGCTCGGGGCGGCCTTCATCGCTGCGGCCGATCCCGTCCGTTATCCCGCGAATGGACTGCCGCACAAGGACGTGGTGGAGATCCGCCGGATCAAGGCGCGAGTGGATGCCGAGCGGATGCCCAAGGGCGCAGATCCCGGAACGCACACCAAGTTCGGCCCCGGCGGCCTTGCCGACGTGGAGTGGACGGTGCAACTGCTACAGCTGCAAAAGGGTGGCCGTGACGGGCGGCTGCGCACCACGGCAACGCTCCCAGCCATCGCGGCGGCCGCGGCGGCCGACTTGATCAGCAGCGAGGACGCCGAGCGGCTGCGCAGCAGCTGGGTCTCGGCGACCAGGGCCAGGAACGCGATTATGCTGGTGCGCGGCAAGCCGGGGGATCAACTGCCGCGGCAGGGACGTCAGCTAGCGGCGGTGGCCGCAGCAGTGGGCTACCGGCGAGGAGAGGATCCCGGCCAGTTCGTCGACGACTACCGCCGGACGGCGCGTCGAGCCCGCCGGGTGGTGGACCGATTGTTCGACGCCGACGCCGACTGAGAGACCGCTCAGCGGCGGCTGACGGCCGGCCTGCCTGGTGCTGCTGGGCGCCGGCCCGGCTGGCCGCGTCGGGTGCATTCGTTTGGGATGATGTCGGGCGTGGCTACCTGGATCTGGATTCTCATCATCGTGGTCGTTGTGCTGATCGCCGTCTTCGTCGTCGGGCTGGTGCTGGCCAATCGCCGTCGCATCTCGCTGACGCAAGCCGAGCAAGCGAAGTCCGTTACAGGGAAGGACGCAGCGGCCAAGGACAGACCGGTGAAGGGTGGTTACAAGGCCGGCGGATCGATTTCGTTCTCGAGCGGATCGGGTACCGCGCTGCAGGACCGGCCGCGGC
>JALYXB010000160.1 GCA_030947305.1 Actinomycetota bacterium
AACAGATCCGGTGCGCTGGCCGCTCCGCCGACCAGCACCGCGTCGAAGTCGGCGAGGACGGCGGTGGCCGGGGCGTCTTCCAGGATGCGATGCAGCTGGGTCGGTACCAACGACACATAGCGTCGATCGGCAGTCAGCCCGGCCGCTGCAGCGGCGAAAGTCGTTGCAGTGAAAGGCTGCGCGGTGTCCAGCACGGAGATTGGCGAGCCGGCAGCAGCAGCCCTGAGTAGTACTTGCAGCCCGGCGATGTGCCAGGCAGGCAACGCCAGCAGCCAACCGCCGGGGCCGCCGAGCCGGGTCTGGGTGGAGATCGATGAGGCGCGCAGAGCGTCGGCGGAGAGCAGTGTGTATTTGGGCTGCCCTGTCGAGCCGGAGGTCGGCATCACGATTGCGGTCGGACGGTCATCATCCGTCTCGTCGAGAGTGGCCGGGGCGACGGCAGTTCCGACCGGTACCGGCATCAACGCAGGGCCACCGGCCATAGCCGCCGCGAGACGCGGCAGCAGGCCCAGGACCGGTTGGCCGGTGGGGACTTCCAGGATCTCCAACGATCGCAGCCCCACTAGCGGAACACCCGGTTTAGCTGACCGATCTTCAGAACGACCATGGGAACCGGGAGTAGTCGGCAGATCGCTTCTCCAGGAAGGCATCTCGCCCCTCGACCGCCTCGTCGGTGCCGTAGGCCAGCCTGGTCGCCTCGCCGGCGAACAGCTGCTGACCCACCAGCCCGTCGTCTGCGAGGTTGAAGGCGTACTTGAGCATCCGCTGGGCCGTCGGCGATTTGCCGTTGATCGCTGCGGCCCATTGCAGCGCAACGGTCTCCAGCTCCCCGTGCGGCACGGCAGCGTTCACCGCGCCCATCCCCTGCATCTGTTCCGCTGTGTACTCCTTGCCGAGGAAGAAGATCTCCCTGGCGAACTTCTGGCCGACCATCTTGGCCAGATAGGCGGAGCCGTACCCACCGTCGAACGACCCGACGTCGGCGTCGGTCTGCTTGAACCTGGCGTGCTCGGCACTGGCCAGCGTCAGGTCGCAGGTTACGTGCAGGGAATGCCCACCACCCGCTGCCCAGCCGGGCACCACCGCGATCACCACCTTCGGCATCATCCTGATCAGCCGCTGCACCTCCAGGATGTGCAGCCGGCCGCCCCGGGCCGGATCGACGCTGTCCGCCGTCTCGCCGGAGGCGTACTGATAGCCGGACAGCCCGCGGATCCGCTGATCGCCACCGGAGCAGAACGCCCAGCCGCCGTCCTTCGGGCTGGGCCCGTTACCGGTCAGCAACACACAGCCGACATCGCCGGTCATCCGCGCATGGTCCAGTGCCCGGTACAGCTCGTCGACGGTGTGTGGCCGGAAGGCGTTGCGAACCTCTGGACGATTGAAGGCGACCCGCACCGTCGGCAGGTCGCCGTCGCTGCCGTCCCGGCGCGCACCGACGTGCCGATGGTAGGTGATGTCGGTGAAGTCGAAGCCGTCGACGACGCGCCACTGTGTTGGATCGAAAGGCTGTGTCGGATCGAAGGGCTGTGTCGGATCGAGGGGCTGGCCGGACCGCGGTTCGAGACCGGCCGGCGGTTCAGACTGAACGGGGGTCACCCCCAGAGCGTAGGAGGGTCGCCATGACGGAACGAACACGGCGCCACCAGATGAGCCTGCGGGCGGGCCGCCCGACACGGTGTGTAGCTGATGTGGCAACGCCCATCCCCAGGCAGCCGATTGCCAACCCACCTGTGGCAGGGCAAGACTTGGCCAGGTGAGAATTCGCCGATCGACCTCGTCCGTAATCGCCATCGCCTCGCTCGTAGTCGGCTCGCTGGTCGGAGCAGCGGGCCCGGCCGTGGCCCATCAGGGCGGGGGCGGCGGCACCCCCGTCGCGCAACTCCCGCTCGGATCCCGAAATCTGCCACAGACGGCGACATCGCAGCAGCTGGAGCGTGGTGTCACCCTGACCAAGATCGTCAGGGGAGCGTTCGATCCGGCAACACCGTGGGTCGTCGAGTTGACCATCCCGGACGTGAGCAACCCCGATCCCGACGCCCCGGGCTCCTCGGTCAAGGACAGGACGAGCGCTGACCATCTCGTCAGCCGGCTGGCCGCTGCCGGCTTCAGCGCCCAGGCACAGCCGGTCCGGCAGCCAAGAACCGTGGACACCAGAGCGTCGGTGATCGGCTATCGGGTGCGGCTGACGGCCAGGTACTCAAGCCAGGCCGCCGCGACGGCCGTCACCAGCCAGTTGACTGCCGCCGGATTCACCGGCAGGACCTGGTACAAGGGCTGGGACGGTGGCAGCGATGCCGCAGGTCAGTGGACCGTCAACATCGTCACCATCGACCCACGGCAATTCCGCGGCGCGCTGGGTGCAACCTATGGTCCTGACCTGTACAACCGGGAAACCACGACGGCATTGAGCGCCTACGTGGGGGCGGAGGTGGCCATCAACGGCGGGTTCTTCGTCCTCGATCCGGCCGCCGGCGCACCGGGCGATCCGGCCGGCGTCGGTGTCTACAACGGTCAGCTGGAGTCCGAGGTCACGGCCGGCCGGCCCGCCTTGCTGCTCGACAGCAGGGCGCGGAACACCGCGGTGATCCGGCCCAGCTGGCGGGGAACGGTCAGCTTCGGCCGCACCACCCTCAGGCTCGATGGACTCAACCGGGTGCCAGGGCTGATCCGCAACTGCGGCGGCATCGGGGACACCCCGACGGATCGTCCGCAACAGGACGTCACCTGCACCGATGTCGACGAACTGGTGGCCTTCACTTCGGCCTACGGCACCAGCACACCATCGGGTTCCGGCAGTGAGGCGGTGTTGAACTCCCGCGGCACGGTGATCAGCGTGCAGCAGCACCGCGGCGTTCAGCTGCAGCCGGGACAGCGTTCGATACAGGCCACAGGCAATCTGGCCGATCGACTCACGGGCCTGCATCAAGGACAGCGCGCCCACCTGCGCACGGTTGTCACCGATGGCCGGTCCAACCTACAGCGTCGCGGCGTTACCGTGGTGAACGGCGGGCCGCAACTAGTGCAGCACGGCGACCTGTTCGTCACCCAGTCCCGCGACGGCATGGTGCACGCTGCCGATCCGTCATTCGCCTACGGCTGGGCGCTGCAGCGCAATCCGCGCACGTTCGCCGGCGTCGACGCGAAGGGCCGGACCCTCCTGGTGACGGTGGACGGGCGGCAATCGACCGCACTCGGCCTTTCGCTGCAGGAGGAGGCAAGGGTGGCCAAGGCCCTCGGCATGGTCCAGGCGATGAACCTGGACGGCGGCGGTTCGACGGCGATGGCCATCGACGGCAGACTCATCTCGCACCCGTCGGACAAGGCAGGGGAACGGCCAGTGGGTGACGTCATCTACCTGAACTGAGCTGTCGGCCTTCGCCCGTAGGCTCGGCTGCGTTCTATCAGCGGGCCGAGAAGATTACCGGGGGAGTAGATGCCGCTTCACCTGCACCGCGCGCAGCGCAGTGATGCGTTGGTCGGTGGGCTGGCGGACGTCCTGCTCGAGCCCCTCGACGATCCGATGGCCACCGAGATCGTCGCTGTACCGGCCCGCGGCATCGAACGGTGGCTCACTCAGCGGCTCTCCCATCGGCTAGGAACTGGTGACGGCGCGGACGGCGTGTCTGCCAACATCGACTTTTCGTCGCCGGCATCGCTGGTCGAGCGGACCATCAGTGCGGCCAGCGGGGTCGATCCCGATGCCGACCCGTGGCGCGTCGATCGGTTGATCTGGCCGATGATCGCCACCATCGACGCCTGCTCGGGCGAACCATGGTGCGCTGCCCTGGCCGACCATCTCGGCGCCGCAGCGGATGCGAAGGCCGGCGAGCGGACCGAGCTGCGGCGCGCCCGCCGGCTGGCGGTCGCCCATCGGCTGGCCGGGCTGTTCGACGCCTACAGCTCCTACCGACCATCAGTTCTGCAGCAGTGGGCGGCCGGCCACAACACCGATGGGATGAGCGAACCGCTTGCAGCGCAGAGAATCTGGCAACCGGAGCTGTTCCGGCGATTGCGGGAGGCGATCGACCTACCCAGCCCGGCCGAGCGATTGCCGGCCGTCTGCCGGACCCTGCGGACAAACCTCACTGTCGTCGAACTACCCAGCCGGATCTCGGTCTTTGGACCCACCAGATTGTCCGCGACCGAGCTGGCCGTCTTCGATGCCCTGGCCGAGTGCAGGGACGTGCACATCTGGATCCCGCAGCCGTCACCGAGTCTGTGGCACAAGCTCGCCGGGATCCATCGCGACGGGCAACCGCCGCGACGTCGCAGCGACCAGACGGTGAGCGCGCCAGCCCATCCGCTGCTGCGCTCGCTAGGCAGGGACAGCCGCGAATTTCAGCTCCGGCTGGCTAGCTGTCGTTCCACCACCATGGATCACCTGCTCCCGGATGCCCCTGGCGCAGCGGGGGTGCTCGGCCGACTGCAGGCAGACCTGGCGACGGACAGCCGGCCACCCGGTAGGGCCGTCGGGTCCGGCCAGGGCCGGCGCCTGCAGATGGCCGCGGGCGATCGCAGCATCCAGGTGCATGCTTGCCATGGCCGGGCCCGTCAGGTCGAGGTGCTGCGCGACGTGCTCGTCGGGCTGCTGGCGGACGACGACACCCTGCAGCCACGCGACCTACTGGTGATGTGCCCCGACATCGAGATGTACGCGCCATTCATCCTGGCAGCCTTCGGTGCGCGGGACGCCGAGCCGACCGAGGTGATGGACGGATCGCACCCCGGAACCAGAATCAGGGTCAGGCTCGCTGATCGGGCATTGCGAAGGACCAACCCGGTGCTCGATGTGCTGGCTAGGCTGCTGGAGCTGGCCGCGTCCAGAATGAGTGCCTCGCAGGTCCTGGATTTCGCCGGCCTGCCGCCGGTACGTCGACGGTTCGGCTTCGACGACGACGACCTGCAACGGCTCCGCGAGTGGGTGGTCGAATCCGGTGTCCGGTGGGGGCTCAATTCTGCCGCCCGCGCACCGTACGGCCTGGCCGACCTGCGGCAGAACACCTGGCGGGCCGGCCTCGACCGAATCCTGTTGGGGGTGGCCATGTCCGAGGACGAACCCGACTACCTCGGCTTGGCACTGCCACTGGACGACGTCGACTCCTCGGACATCGACCTGGCCGGCCGGCTCGCGGAACTGGTCGATCGGCTGGCGATCGGGCTTCGGAGCCTCACCGATGTCCGCCCGCTGGCGGACTGGGCGGACTCGCTGATCACTGCTATCGAGTCGCTCGCTGCCGTCACAGACGCGGATTCCTGGCAGCTCGACCAGGCGAGGCGGACGATCGGGGAGGCCACCGCGACGGCCGGTGAGCAGGCGACCACCGTCCCGCTGCGGTTGGCCGATGTCGAGCGACTGCTGGCCGACGCGCTGCGCGGCCGGCCGACGAGGGCGAACTTCCGTACCGGTGAGCTGACGATCTGCTCGATGGTGCCGATGCGATCGGTGCCGCACCGTGTGGTGTGTCTGCTCGGCCTTGACGACGGCGAGTTCCCGCGCACCGGCCAGGTGGACGGCGACGACGTTCTTGCCGTCGATCCTGTTGTGGGAGAACGAGATCGCACCAGCGAAGACCGGCAGCTATTGCTGGACGCCATCGGCGCGGCCACCGAACATCTGATCTTCCTCTACTCCGGCGCCGACGAGAGAACGGGTTCACATCGACCGCCGGCGGCGGCCCTCGGCGAGATCCTCGATGTGCTCGACGCATCGGCGCTGAGCGCCGACGGTGGACGGGCCCGCGACCAGCTACTGGTTCGACATCCGTTGCAGCCCTTCGACTCCCGCAACTTCGCCCGCGGCGCATTGCTGCCCGGCCGGCAGTTCAGCTTCGACCGGCCGTTCAGCTTCGACCTGGCCGGGTTGGCCGGGGCCACAGCCGAACGCAGCACGGCGCAGCCGGCACCGTTCCTTTCCGGTCCGCTACCGGCACCCGAAGGTGTCGACACCATCGACCTGGATGCGTTGATCCGGTTTTTCGAGCACCCGGCCAAGACGTTCCTGCGGGACCGCCTGGGCATCTACGGCGGATTGTCGGAGGATGAGGTACCCGACGAGCTGGCGGTGTCGTTGGACAGCCTGCAGAAGTGGTCGATCGGTGAGCGGCTGTTGCAGTCCAGGCTGGCCGGGGTGTCCTCGGATGCGGTGCAGCAGGCGGAGTTTCGCCGCGGAACGCTGCCGCCAGGGGCGTTGGGACCGGTGCTGCTGCAAGAGCTGGCCAGCAACGTCGACCCGCTGGTGCAGGCCGCCGCCGGGTACCTGGCGGGTGCCGTCGAGCAGGTGGACGTCACCGCCGGATTGCCGGACGGCAGAGCCGTCGCCGGAACCATCGGGCCGCTGCGTGCGGGCCTGCTGACCAGAGTCACCTATTCGTCGCTGGCACCGAAACACCGGATCAGGGCGTGGATCTCGATCCTGGCGCTGTCCGCCGCCAGCCCTTCATTTGCCGTCCGGGCCGTCACGATCGGCCGAGGCAGCAGGTACCAGCCGGTAGCGACCTCCCGCCTCGACCCGCCCTCGGCCGATCGGGCGACCGCGCTGCTGGCGACCCTGGTCGGCATCCGCGACCTCGGTCTACGGTCCCCGCTGCCGCTACCGCCGAAGACTGCATATGCCTACGCGCTGGCCAGAGTCCGCGGTCGTCGGGACGCCGGCGACGCGTTCGCCAAGGCCGAAATAGAGTGGAAGGGACGCGGCTTTCCCGGTGAGGGCGCCGACCCCGAACACGCGCGGATCTGGGGACAGACCGACCTTCTGTCGATCGCCACCTCGCTCGGAAGGGCCGAGAGCCCCGGTGAGACCACCCGATTCGGAGAGTTGGCGGTAGCGATCTATCGGCCGCTGCTCGATGCGGAAGAGCTCGGCGAATGACACCGGCCCTGCAGCCGTTCGTCCAGGTGCCGAAGTTCGACGTCACCGGTGTTTTGCCGACCGACAGCACGGTGGTGCTGGAGGCCAGCGCCGGCACCGGCAAGACCCACACCATTGCGTCGCTGGCCGCCAGATACCTGGCCGAGGGGCACGTCCGACTCGAGGACATGATGCTGGTGACCTTCGGCCGGATGGCCACCCAGGAGCTACGGGATCGGGTTCGCGGCCGGCTGGTCTCCATCGAGCGGTCGCTGGCCGACCCGGCCGCGGCCAGCGCTTCCGCCGACGAGGTGGTGACTCTGCTGGCCCGCGGCACAGAGCGACAGGTGGCCGACCGACGGAATCGGCTGGCCACCGCCTTGGCGTCGTTCGACGAGGCGACCATCGCCACCACCCACTCGTTCTGCCAACGGATGCTGGCGGGGTTGGGCGTTGCGGCCGATTCCGAGGCGGAAACCACGCTGCTGGAGAACTCGTCAGACCTGCTGCGCCAGGTCGCCGACGACGAGTACCTCCGCCGGTTCGCCGGCGTGGCCGACCGGCCGTTCACGACCGAAGTCGGTCACCGGCTGGCGGCCGAGGCGGTGGGGGTGGCCCAGGCCCGGCTCGAGCCCGCCGACGCAGCCGCAGGCACGCAGGCCAATGCCAGGGTCGCCTTCGCCGAGGGTGTGCGTGTCGCCTTCGACCTGCGCAAGCGGCGTGGTCGGCTGCTCGACTTCGACGATCTGCAGACGCGGCTGGCCGAAGCCCTCGGTCACCCTGTTCGCGGCGAGGCCGCCCGGCAGACCCTGCGGGCGGCCTACCAGGTGGTGTTGGTCGACGAGTTCCAGGACACCGATCCGGTGCAGTGGGACATTCTGCGGCTGGCCTTCCACGGCCACAGCACTTTGGTGCTGATCGGCGACCCGAAGCAGGCCATCTACGCCTTCCGTGGCGCCGATGTGTTCACCTACCTTGACGCCGCGCAGGCCGCCGGCGGCCAGGCAACGCTCGGCACAAACTGGCGCAGTGATGCACCGTTGGTACAGGCGCTGGACCATCTCTGGGGCGGATTGGCGTTGGGGGACAACAGGATCAGGGTTCGGCCGATCGAGGCGCAGCACGCCGGGTCCCGATTCCGGCTGCCGGGCCGGCAGGCGCCGATCAGGATCAGGCAGCTCAAGCGATGGCAGGCGGACCAGAGCTCCGACGGCCTGTGCCAATCCGGTTCGGCGAGGGAATCGGTAGCCAAGGACCTGGCCGCCGAGGTGGTAGAGCTGCTGCACTCCGCGGCCGACATCCAGCACCACGGTGAGTGGAAGCCCATAGGGCCGGCCGATATGGCGGTGCTGGTGCACACCAACAAGGAGGGTGAGCTGGTCCGAGATTCGTTGCGGGCGTTGGGGGTTCCGGTCGTCCTCGCCGGCAACACCAGTGTCTTCGAGTCGCCGGCTGCTGGCCATTGGCTGACCCTGCTTGACGC
>JALYXB010000188.1 GCA_030947305.1 Actinomycetota bacterium
CTGGCTAGCTGGGTTCGGGGTGGAATGCCAGGAACACCGAGATCCGCTCGCCGCCCGGCTCGTGCGGATAGGCGGCGTATTCGCGTAGCACATCATCGAGCCGGTGGCGCATTTCGTCCAGGTGCTCCGCCGACAGCTGCAGCCCGATCCGGGATGATTCGACGCGTCCCTCCGGCACCTGGGAGACCTCGTCGAAGAAAGTCCTCAGCATGATGTTGCGCTCGGCCGGCATCACCTCGAGGTTCCAGGACTTGCCGGTTGCCCGATATGGCACCTCCCTTGACCCTCTGGTACCGCGACGGACCTCACCGGCAACCAGGAACCCTTGTAGCACAAGGGTTCTCACGTGATGCAGCACGCTGGCAGGATTGCGATCCAGCCGCTGGGACAACTCCTTGTTGGTCAGCGGTTCGTACAGGCACAACCGCAGAATCCGCAACCGGACGACGCTGGCCAGCGCCTTCCATTCGCCGTCGGTGGCCGGTCTGCGTCCATCTGCCCTGGGCGGCGATAAGGCAGCACGCGGTTCGGCGTGCGCCGCCGACTGCGACTGCCCGAGCGACCGGCGCTCGGCCAAGCCGTCGCCGACGTCATCCACCGGCTTCGACGCTGGGCTCGTCATGCCCTCACTGTAGGACTGCCGGACGGCCCGACACGCCCATCCACCGGAGTGGTTGACGTTTCCCAATCAGTAGGCGAGGGTGGTCGGGTGACACTCCCGACCGGTCCGCAGCCGCCGCCAGCGGACGCCGAACCGCCCAGCAAGAAGTTGCCCAGTCTGATCCACCATGTGGACTTCCGCTGGCTGTGGATCGGGGACACCGCGAGCCAGCTGGGCGCAGCATTCGGTGGTCTGGCGATCCCGTACCTGGCAGTCACCACGCTCGGTGCCAGCGAGTTCCAGATGGGCATGCTCGGCACCCTGACGACCCTCGGATTCCTGATCATCGGGCTGCCGTCCGGCGCCCTGATCGACCGCTGGCGAAAACGCAACATCATGATCATCGCCGACTTCAGCCGCGCTGCCCTGCTGGTGACGCTGCCGATCGCCTGGTGGACCGGCTGGCTGACGTTCGCGCAGGTGGCCATCGTCGCCACCCTCGTCGGCATGCTGCAGGTGTTCTTCGACGTGTCCTACCAGAGCTACCTGCCGACGCTGGTACACACCGACCAGGTCGTCGAAGGGAACTCGAAACTTCAAGCTTCTCAATCGGTCTCACAGGCTGCCGGGCCGGCGCTCGGCGGCCTGTTGATCAAGGTGGCCGGCGCCTCGTGGTCCATCGCCATCAACTCGGTCGGATACCTGGCGTCGGCCGCAACCCTGCTGCGGATCAAGCACAGGGAAACGCCGCCCACCCCGGCGCAACGTCGCCCGCTGGTCACCGAGATCGGCGAAGGGCTGAGGTTCGTCATCCGACATCCGTTGCTGCGCAGGCTCATCGCCTGTACCGGTATCGCCAACCTGTTCAACTCGGTCGGTCAGGTGCTCACCGTCTACTACATGGTGCAGATGCTGCACCTGTCCGCGCTGACCATCGGGATCATCGAATCGGTAGCCGCCCTCGGCGGCCTGGCCGGTGCGCTGGTCATCACCAAGCTGTCCAAGACGATCGGCGAGGGCCCCAGTATCATCCTCACCACCTTCAGCTGTGTCGTCTTCGGCTTCGGCTGGGTCGTCGCCTGGTACCTGCCCGCGGTGCCGGTGCTGCTGGTCTTTCAGTCACTGGGATTCGCCAGCGTGGTCGCCTACAACATCGCCACGGTCAGCTTCCGGCAACGGCTCTGCCCGCCGAAGTTGCTGGGCCGAATGAATGCCTCCGCACGTTTCCTGGTCTGGGGGACGATGCCGGTCGGGTCGTTCGTCGGCGGCGTTCTCGGTCGCACCATGGGAACCGTTCCCACCCTGTGGGTTTCGGCTGCTGGTGGTGCTTTGGCGTTGCTGCCGGTGGTGTTCTCCCCACTGTGGGGGCTGCGCAGGCTGCCTGATCACCGCGAGGCGGGCCTGGCGGTGCCGGGCCAGCAGGGATCGACCGACGACCTGCCACCCAACGACCTGGCCGTGGTCGGCGAACTCTCCGGCCCAGTCCCGATCGACGGGTCCGTCACCACCGAGAGCCAGGGCGCCTCACCTCGATAGGTGTCAGCCGGCGAGGACCACAGGATTGAGCGTGCCGCTGTACACCAACACCGCCGGCCCGATGAGATCTGCTGTGCCGTCACGGATGTCGACCCTCACGGTGCCGCCGGGCACGGTCACCGTTACCGACCCGGCTTCCCGGCCCTGGCCGGCCAGCTGCACCGCCGCGGCCGCCACCGTGCCCGTCCCACACGACCGGGTCTCGCCCGAGCCGCGTTCGTAGACCCGCATCGTTACCGCATCGCGGCCGTCCGAGCGGACGAACTCGATGTTCACGCCCTCGGGGAAGAGGTCGGCGTCGTAGCGCGGTGCCTGCCGCAGATCCAGCCCGGCGAGTTCGGCCGGCTCGCCGTCGATCGGGCAGACCAGGTGCGGATTGCCGACATCGACCGCGCGGCCGGTGATCTGCCGACCGGCCACCGTCGCTGCCGATGCGCCGCCGAGGGTGACGGCTCCCATCCCTATCCGCACATCGCCGCTGGTGCCCAGCTCGGCGCTGCGCGGACCACCGGGTGTGTCGAAATCCAGCCGGCCGGCAGCCGCCCAGCCGGCATCGACCAGGAACCTGGCGAAGACCCGGGCGCCGTTGCCGCACATCTCGGCGAGGGAACCGTCGGAGTTGCGGTAATCCATCACGAACCGTCCGCCTGGGCCCGGCGCCACCCGGATCACCCCGTCGGCCCCGATTCCCGCCCGCCGATCGCACAACCGGCGAGCCAGCTCCGGCGTCAGCTCAAGATCGTCGGCAGGGTCGGGCAACAACACGAAGTCGTTCTCGGTGCCGTGACCCTTGACGAAGG
>JALYXB010000189.1 GCA_030947305.1 Actinomycetota bacterium
GGCGCTGGCCGACGCAAGCCTGGTCATTGCCACCGCGGAGGCCGAGCAGCGCGGCGTGATCGCAGAATCACAGTGCGCATCCACGGCTGCGTGGGTGCGGGACGCGGCGTGGCACCTGCAGGCCGGCAGCTCATCGATGGTCGCGAAATGCGCGGCCATCCTGCAACGCCACGACCTGACGATGCTGGCCGAGGCTATCCGGTCCACCGATGTCACCCCAGCGGTGGCGGTGACCGTGGCGTCGGAGTTCGACACCATCTCCCCCGACCTGCAAGACAGCGCCGCCGGGATGGTGTTGGACGCGATGATCAACATCGGCGCCGACCACGGGCCTCGGGCTGTGATGCAACTCCGCCAAGAGCTGCTTGCCAGGTACGGCCAAGACGGAGCGTTCCAAGACGAACAGGACTCCAAGAAGCGCTACATCGACCTGTCGTCGGGCACCGAAGAATCCGGGGTGTTCCACTACGAACTCACCCTGGACGCCGAAGGCCGCGCCGTGCTGGAAGCGGCGATCGGACCCTTGTCCAAGCCCCAACCCGGACCGGCACCGAACCGTGAACCAGACCCGCGCGCGGCCGGGCAACGCCGCGGCCAAGCCCTGGTCGAGGTGTGCCGGCGGGCCACCGCCGCCGGCGGACACGTCCCGTCGGCGACCAAAGCCGCCCTGTACGTGACCATGACACTGAAGGACCTCATCCACTGCACCGGCACAGGCACCACCATCGGATCCCTGGATAGTGAGGCGATCCTGGCGCCGGAAACGGTCCGAAAACTCGGGTGCGACGCCTCTTTCATTCCGATCGTGCTCGGCAGCAACAGCGAGGTCCTGGACGTCGGGATGACGCAGCGCTTGTTCACTTCGGCCCAGCTGAAAGCCCTGTGGCTACGGGACAAACACTGCACCTTCCCCGGCTGCGAAGCGCCCGCCCACTGGACAGACGCCCACCACCTCACACACTGGCTCGACGGCGGCCCCACCAACCTGAACAACGCCGCCCTGCTCTGCGGCCGCCACCACACCATCGTCCACCGCGACCAGTTGGCCGGATCGGTCGTCGACGGGCAAGTGCTCTAGGACCGAAAACCCGGCACCTACCAACGGCCCACCACAACATCGGTGGAATAGCGCGGCGCCCAGATGATCTTGCCCTGCCCGGATGTCCCGACGGTCCATGTCCGCTGACCAATCCCGCCGTCCGCTCGACGGCCCGTTAGGTTGGGATGTGGCCCGCTCACGCAGGCGCGTCGGTCGGATGCAAGGCTGAGAGATACTTGATCGACCCTCTTGCTGGAAGGAACCACCATGCCGATCGCGACCCCGCAGACCTACGCGGCGATGCTCTCGAAGGCCCGTGAAGGCGGATTCGCCTACCCGGCCATCAACGTCACCTCGTCGGAGACCATCAACGGTGCTATCAAGGGTTTCGCCGACGCCGGCAGCGACGGCATTCTGCAGGTTTCCACCGGTGGCGCCGAGTTCGCCTCCGGCACGGCGATCAAGGACATGGTGGTCGGCGCCCAGGGGCTGGCCGAGTTCGCCCACGTGGTCGCCGAGAAGTATGACGTGACCGTTGCGCTGCACACCGACCACTGCCCCAAGGACAAACTCGAGGGCTACGTCAAGCCGCTACTGGCGATCTCCACCGAGCGGGTGAAGGCCGGCGGCAATCCGCTGTTCCAGTCGCACATGTGGGATGGCTCGGCGATCCCGCTGGAGGAGAATCTTGCCACCGCGAAGAATCTGCTGCCGCTGTGCCAGGCGGCCAACGTCATCCTCGAGATCGAGATCGGCGTTGTCGGCGGCGAGGAAGACGGTGTCGCCAACGAGATCAACGACAAGCTGTACACCCATCCCGACGATTTCATCGCCACCGTCAAGGCGCTCGGGGCCCCCGACGGGAACTACATCGTCGCCGCCACCTTCGGCAACGTGCACGGTGTGTACAAGCCCGGCAACGTCAAACTGCGGCCGGAAGTCTTGAAGGCCGGCCAGGACGCGCTGGCCGACTTCCTGAAGCAGCCTGCCGGTTCCAAGCCGTTCGAGTTGGTGTTCCACGGCGGGTCAGGCTCGTCGGCCGACGAGATCGCCGAGGCGGTTTCCTACGGCGTGGTCAAGATGAATATCGACACCGACACCCAGTACGCCTTCACCCGGTCGCTGGTCGGGCACTTCTTCACCCACTACGACGGTGTGCTGAAGATCGACGGCGAGGTCGGCGACAAGAAGGCCTACGACCCGCGCTCCTACCTCAAGCTCGGCGAAACCGGGCTCGCCGCCCGCGTCGTCGAGGCCTGCAAGGAACTCGGATCGGCCGGGACGTCGGGGAAGTAGTAGCGGCGGGTCGTGCCGAGCGCGGTATGTCCCGGCCGACCCAACGCGCGTCGAGACCGGACGTTGCGGTCGCCGAGCGGGCGACGACTCGGCCTTCAGCGACCGACTCGGCCTTCAGCGACCGACTTGGTCTTCAGCTACCCGACAGTCGCTCCAGCACCTGCTCCAGCTCGCCGACCGACCCGAGCAGCACGGACGAGATACCGAGTTCTTCGCGAAGCTGCAGGAACTTCTCCACCAGCCGGTCGATCGATCCGATGAACAGGTGCGGTGAATCGATCACCTCATCCTCGGTGAGTTCGGTGCCGGTGCGCGCCCGCAGCCCGTCGATCACCTTGCGGGCCTGGCCGCGCAGGTCGTCCGTGATGGTGACCGGCCACGTCGACGGGTAGATGTTGAACTCGATGGACTCGAATCGGTCGCCGGCAGCCTCGCGCACCCAGCCGATCTTCTCCCGGGTGGCGGCCAGCGTCAGCGAGGCAGCATCGACCGTTGCTCCACGCCCGATACGCGGTGACAGGCCGACGATGTCGGCCTCCCGGCCGGCCAGGGTCAGCGTCGCTCGGCCGCCGCCGCCGATGAAGAACGGTGGATAAGGGCGTTGCGCCGGAACAGGTTTGGCCGCGTAGTCGCTGATCGTATAGTGCTCGCCGGCGAAGGTGAATGGCTCGCCGGCGAACAATCCCTTCAACACAGCGATCGATTCGGCCAGCCGCGCCTGCCGGATCGGAGTCGGATTAAACGTCATGCCGATGGCGTCGTACTCGGGCTTGTTCCAGCCGGCGCCGAGTGCGATGTCCACTCTGCCGCCGGACAGCACGTCGATGCTCGCCAGGTCCTGGGCCAGCACGGCCGGATGACGCAGATCGTTGTTCATCACGAACGCCGACATTCGCAGCGTCGAGGTGGCCGCCGCGACGGTCGCCATAGTGACCACCGGCGACAACTGGCCGAGCAGGTGATCGGGCAACACCACTGAGCGATAGCCCATCGCTTCGGCGCGCCGGGCGCGCGCCGCCAGCTCGGCTCCGGAGACGATTTCGTGGATGTCAGCCAGGAAATGGAACGGTCGCATGCAGGCATTGTGCCGGGGGCCTCGCCAGCCGATCACCCGGGCTGGGCGACCATGCCAATTGACGGGGCGCATACCTAGAAACCTTGCGAGCCAACGACTACTGGCCGAATTCCTGGCGACTCCGACATCATCGGTGTAGTGTGCCGATCATGTCGCTTCACGGTCAGCCGACCACGCCGGGCACCACGCCCCGGCGCGCCGTCTGCTGATCCCTGCGATCCAACCAGCACAAAAGCCCCGGGCCGGTCCCGGGGCTTTGTCGTCGGTGGCGACGTCTCGGGAGTGGCTCTCACCGAGAGGAAATCCCATGCAACACAGTGATAGTCAGCCTGCCGACCATCGTCGGCTCGGGAGGGCACGAGATCTGTTCACCACCCACGAGTTGGTCGGCTCCGGGCTGCCGTTGTGGCTGCCCGACGGGGCGGTGATCCGGCGTGAGCTGGAGAAGTTCGCCGCCGAACGTGCCGAGGCGGCCGGCTGCCGGCTGATCTATACCCCGGTTCTGGCCAAGCGGGAACTGTTCGAACGATCTGGCCACTGGGACAAGTTCTCCGACGACATGTTTCCGCCGATGCTGGTGAGTGGGGAGGAGTTCGTGTTGCGACCGGCGAACTGTCCGCACGCGGCACTGGTCTACGCCGCCGACCAGCACAGCTATCGCGAGCTGCCGATCCGGCTGAACGAACTCGGCTCGATGTTTCGCAGCGAGCTGTCCGGTGTGCTCGGCGGGTTGTCCCGGGTCCGGCAGATCAATCTCGACGACACCCACGTGTTTTGTACGCAGGACCAGGTCGAGTCCGAGGTGTCGGCCGCGGTCTCGCAGATCCATTCCGCCTACTGGACTCTCGGCATCGAGGTTGCCTACTACCGGCTGTCGCTGCGCGGCCGGGAGGGAAACTTTCTGGGCGATCGGGAGCTGTGGGCGCGGGCAGAGAAGTTACTGGCCGGCGTGCTGGACAAGCTGCAGCTGCCGTACCGGGCGGTCGCCGGCGAGGCCGCATTCTACGGGCCGAAGATCGACGTACAGGTGCTGGACGCCGCGGGCCGGGAAGACACCCTGTCGACCGTTCAGCTGGATTTCGTGCTGCCAGGTCGCTTCGATCTCGGCTATATCGGCGAGGACGGGTCGCGTCAC
Organism: Actinomycetota bacterium; assembly: GCA_030947305.1. Taxonomy (GTDB): domain Bacteria; phylum Actinomycetota; class Actinomycetes; order Mycobacteriales; family Nakamurellaceae; genus Nakamurella. The sequence goes on from JALYXB010000189.1 coordinate 4,546, forward strand.
CGGCCGGTGATGATCCATCGTGGTTTGTTATCGGCGATGGAACGATTGGCGGCGCATCTCATCGAGTTGTATCGCGGTGTCTTCCCGGTGTGGTTGTCACCCCTGCAGGTGGTGGTGTTGCCGATCAGCGGCGATCAGCAGGGCGCCGCGGAAGAGCTGGCAGGTCGGCTACAAGGGGCGGGCTTGCGCACCGAGATCGACCGTGCCGACGACAGTCTCGGCCGGCGGATCCGCAGTGCCAGGGCACGGATGGTGCCGTATCTGGCGGTGCTGGGCGAACGTGAGGTCGCTGCGGGCTCGGTTGCGCTGCGGTTGCGGGACGGCCGGCATCTCGCCGGGCTCGCCGTCCAGCAGGCTGTCGACGGCATCGCCGCGGTAGCCAGATCCCGATCGCGGTCGCTGGATGTGCAGGTGGGCGGATGACGGGAACCGTTGCCCGACATCCTGACCAACGCCGCCAACCCCCTCCACCGGAAGATAGGGCATTGTCGACACCATGACCCAGGACACCGGAACTGTCCGCAGCAGGCTCTGGCGCGACGGAAAGCTCGAGGCGGAAGGCTTTCCGTTCGAGCGGACCTCCGAGTACCTCAAGGAAGAGGGGTGCCTGGTCTGGGTCGACATCTGCGACCCGGAATCGGCGGACCTGATTGCGCTGGCCGAGGAACTCTCGCTCGACCGGCTCGCCGTCGAGGACGCGATCGGCCAGGCCGAGCGGGCCAAGGCCAGCCGGTACGCGACGCACACCTTCCTGACGGTCTACTCGGTGGACACCTCCGACGATCCGAACCGGGACGTCTCGGAGAGCTCGCTTTCGATCACCAGGGTCTCGGCGTTCGTCATGCACCGGGGCATCGTCACCGTTCGGACTGGCCAGGAATTCGACATGGATGAGGTGGTCCAACGCTGGCAGGACAACTCCGACCTGCTGAAGTACGGTCCGGGCGCACTGGTCCACGGGCTGCTGGACGTGATCGTCGACGCCCACTTCGAGGCCGTCCAGTTGCTCGACGATCAGATCGAATCGTTGGAGGACCAGCTGTTCGACGACAAGGCCATCAGCAAACAGGTGCAGCGACTGACGTATCGGGTGCGCAAGGATCTGGTCCAGTTACGCCGCGTCGTGCTGCCGATGCGTGAGGTGATCAACACCGTGCTGCGTCACCGGCAGGACCTGGAGGCTCCCACCGAACTCGACCCGTGGTTCGAGGACCTCAACGATCACGTACTGCGGGCAGCGGAGTGGACCGAGTCGCTGCGGGACATGATCTCCACCGTGTTCGAGACCAACCTGTCGCTGCAGGACGGCCGACTCAATACCGTGATGAAGAAGCTGACAGCCTGGGCGGCGATCATTGCCATCCCGACGGCCATCACCGGATTCTTCGGCCAGAACGTCCCCTACCCGGGCTTCGGCCGCGAGTGGGGATTCGTGCTGAGCTCGTCGGCGATCATCGTCATCGCTCTTGGTCTGTACACGATCTTCAAACGACGCGACTGGTTGTGACCCGGCGACGTCGTCGATCAGTGCGCGAGCTTCTGCAACGCCCGTTCGGCCTTCGCCAGGGCGGTGCGAGCCTGCCGCAGGGTGCGGGTTGCCTCCGACTGTGCCGCTTTCGCAGCGTCCAGGGTTGACTGCGCCTGCTCGACCTCCCCGGCCGCATCGTTCGCCGCCTGCTCGGCATCATCGGCAGCGAGTTGTGCCTCGTCTCGTGCCAACCGTGCCTTGGCGATTAACCGCTGGCCCGCCTGCTCGGCGGCCAATCGCCTGTCCGTGTCGCCACCGGCCTGCCGGCCCGCGGACTCCTTGCGGCTACCGGTCTTCGGAGTGGTTGGCCTCCTCGCCGGCGCTGGTTCCGGCGCTGGTTCCGCCGGTGACGACTCGGCGGCGTCGTCACTCTCCAGACCGCTGCGAAACAGCCCCATGGCCAGCCGCCCGGCCAATAGCTCCTCGGCCGCCGCACCGTCGGACAGCGCGGCGCGCAGGGTGTTTGCCAGTTCACGCGCGGTATCCGCGCTCACCGCTCGCCCGGCTTCGCGGCCGAGTTGTCTGGCCTCTTCGACGAGAGCAGAGATCAACTGGCGCTGCAGGATGCTCAGCTCGCGTAACCGGTGGCCGGACCGCCCGGCGAGCGCGGCCCGCAGATCGTCGCCCAACTCGATCAGCGGCTGGATGTCCTCAGGATGTTCCCGGACGAGCTGATTCGCCAGCCAGCCAACGACATTGGGTTTCGTCAGCTTGTGGATCCGAAGGGCGAGCTCGGTGTCGCCTGTCGACTTCGCCTCCTTCTCCCGTGCCGTCCGGGTAGCGGTGAAGTCCTCGGGCGGCAGGGCGTACAGCTCATCGGCAACAGTGTCGAAATCCTTGGGCTCAGGCATTGCATCTCCATCCACCCAGGCGATAGAAGCCGTTGACCAGTAAGGAATATCGCATCACAGCACGATACGTGAGTCATCATCACTGTCCTATCCCCGGGCAGTCGGAAGTAGGCCGCCGGGGCTGGCCGCAATAGTGGGACAACCCGATGAACACCGCTGGCGTCCGTTTCCGCAGGCGTTATCCGGTGGCCCCCGATCAGCGGCTGTGTCACGGTTCGGGTGTGACATCAGTGCCTGAGGTCGTCGAAGCCCGCTCGGTGGTGCTGGTTGAGGGAGTGAGCGACCAGCTCGCCGTCGAGGCACTGGCTCGTCGCCGCGGCCGCGACCTGGTGGCGGATCGCGTCGCCGTGTTGGCATTGGGTGGGGCGACCAACATCGGGCACTTCCTGCGGCGCTACGGCCCAAACGGGGCGAACCTCGGGCTCGCCGGATTGTGTGACGAGGCAGAGGCGGGCATCTTCTCAAGGGCCCTGCAGCGGGCCGGGGTGAGGTGCACCGAAGTGCCTACCGGAACGACCGGCACGGCGGTGGTCAACGACCATAGGACCCGCGAAGTGCTGGCGTCACAGGGGTTTTTCGTCTGTGTCGCCGACCTCGAGGACGAACTGATCAGGGCCAATAGAGTCGCCAACGTGCAGGAAATCCTTGACGAGCACGGCGATCTCGGGGCATTCCGTACCTTTCAGCAGCAGCCGGCCCAGCACGGCAAATCCGACGCGGCGCGATTGCGTCGTTTTCTCGGTGCCGGCAGCGGTCGGAAGGTTCAGTACGGGGCGCTGCTGGTCGACGCGTTGGAGCTCG
>JALYXB010000200.1 GCA_030947305.1 Actinomycetota bacterium
GGGCACAGCTGTCTGATCCGAGTGATGACAGCGGATCGCATCGGTGAACGCTGCGGTTCGTTCAGACGCCGAACAGTTCCCGCCGCAACGTGCGTTCAACCCAGGCCATCCAGTCCTCGACTGACCAACCGTCGACCAGCACGAGCTGGCGATAGGACTCGGGACCGCCGAGATACGCCAGCAGATCAGAGGCCTGAAGTTCGGAGATGCTGGGCACGAGCGGAGTCTTCGCTGCCAGCGCCCTGATCAGGTCGACCATGGCCTGGCGTCGCAGTTGCTCTGAATGCTCAAAGGCAATGCCAGCCGGGTCTCGGACCGCGGCATCGAACACCGGGATTATCGGTGCCACGCGCGAGTTGATCAGTGCAAACCCCGCCACCAGATGCGGCAGCGCTTCCGCGCCGGTGGTCGCCGCGATTGCCGCAACATGCCAGTCCTGTTGTGGCGGCGGGGTCGGATCATCTCCTAGTACCGAGTTCCCTGCACCGACCGACCACCAGCGCGAAGCGGTCGAGCGGGCCTACCACGATCCGGCCGAGCGTGCCGCTCAGGTGTTCTGCCGGTTGAACACCGAGGTCGCACTGCCTGGAATTCGCGAGTTGGTCCGGCAACTCCGGCCGGAGTTGATCGTCAGTGAAGGTGCCGAGTTCGCCGGACCACTGGTGGCTGAGTCACAAGGGATCCCGTTCGTCCGACTGCATCCTGGAGCTGTGCACGGCTGGGGGTGGGAAGGCATCGCGGCTCCGATCCTGGCCGGTATCCGCCAGCGGCTCGGGCTCGCCGCGGATCCCTCGGCCCACGAATGGATCGACGGGCCCCAAGTCAGCTTCTTCCCCGCCGGGTTCGACACCCCGAGCAGTCGCCGACCTCAGGTGTGCCGCGTCCGGCCGCTGCCGCCAGCGGCGGCGGAGAGCCGCGACGACTTCGTCTACATCACCTTCGGGACCGAGATCAGCGGCATGCCGTTCTTCGCCGCCGCTGTCGCCGCCGCTGTCGACGCGGCACTGGCGGTCGGCCTGCGTGTTCTGGTGTCGATCAACAATGCCGACCCGGCGGTGATCCCGGCTCGGGACGGTGTGACGGTCGAATCATGGGTCGCCCAGGGGGAAGTGCTTCCCCGGGCGCGGGCGGTGATCTGCCACGGCGGCGCCGGAACGGTGCTCGGCGCCCTGACCGCTGGGACACCGATCCTCGCCGTGCCGTTCTTCGCCGATCAGCCGTTCAATGCCGAACGGATCGTACAGACCGGAATCGGTTTGCGCGGTGTCGCCCGGACCTGAACTGGTCGAACGACTGACGCAGGCACTGCGTCTCGTCCTGGACACCGCGGATCCAGACGGGCCGATCGCGCGAATCGCCACGTTCGTCGACGAAGTCACTGCCATGCCGCCCATTTCGGCTGCAGTACAACTGCTGGAGACGACCGGTCGGCCGATCGTGAAGGTGGAGCCGATCTCACCGTCCCTGTTGTGATCGCGGAGATTCGACGCTGGTTCGTACGGTGCCGGGCCGTGAATCTGAACGGGCTGACTCTGCTTCTCTACACCCGGGGGAAGCACGGTCACCTTCATTCAGCGCTGCCCGGCTACGAGGTTTCGTGCCGTTCAGCGAGCCCGAAGTTCGTTGGCCATCGCCTTGGCCGCATGTCTGGCCTGTTTAGCTGCGTACCCGATGTGCGCGGCTCGCGGCACAAATCCTATGAAGCGCAGCCCTGAAGCGTCCGAGGTTTGATGCCGCTCCTGTTTGAGTCCTGGAGGATGAGCAGCATGCCGCAGAAGATTGATCCGGAGGTTCGTGCCCGCGCGGTGCCGACGTCGAGTACGCCACCGCCGGCTGGGTCGACTGGTACAACGAACGCAGGCTCCACAGCCGCTGGGAATGATTCCCCCAGTCGAGTTCGAGCAAGCCCACTACGCTGCCCTCAACCGAGAGCAGCAACCCGTATGAGAGCGGCACAAAACCCCGGGCGCTTCAAACTGATGGCGAACGCCATGATCTGTGATGGAGGATTTGTGAAGTTGTCGAAGGTGGTCAGGGACCTCAAGAGCGGGTTGTGGTTCATCCCGCTGCTGTATGCGGTTGGCGGGCTGCTCATCAATATCGTCACGGTCTTCATCGACCACGCCTCCGATTACAAGCTCGTCCCCATCGGCTGGATCGGCGGGCCGGAAGCCGCTTTGGCCATCCTCGGCGCGGTCGCCGCCTCGATGATCAGCCTGGTAGCGACGGTGCTGGCCATCACCATGGTGGTGGTCCAACTGGCCATGGCGCAGTTCTCCCCCCGCATCGTGCAGACGTTCCTGCAGGATCGCCCAAGCCAGAACGCCATTGGCCTTTTCGTTGCAACCTTCGTCCAAAGCATGCTGTCGATGCGCGAGGTGCAGGTCAGCAACGACCACCCGGTTGCACCCGGTGCTTCTGTCGCCGTCACTTTCCTGCTGGTGGTGGTCGATATCGTTGTGCTGGTCATCTACGTGCACCACATCGGTCGTGCGTTGAGGGTTTCGGCGCTCATCGAACTGGTCGGCAAAAGCACCCGCACCCTGATGGACGAGGCATTTCCGACCCGCATGCAGGACGAAGGGCCGCGCGATGCCTACCTGGTCACCGCTCGTTCGTCCGGGGTTCTCAGCATCATCGAACGTGCCGATCTTGTCGCGCTCGCCTCGTCACACAATGCGCGGATCGACCTGGTCCCGCCGCTCGGGCAGTACGTCCCTGCCGGCGCCCCGCTCGCCCGCTTGACAGACGTGACGATCGACGAGATCGACTTGGACCGCCTGCACAAGTCGCTCGACCTCACTCTCGAACGCACTTTGGAACAAGACGTCTCTTTCGGACTGCGGATGCTCGTCGATATGGGCATCAAGGCCATCGCCGAGAGTCCCCTCGCCGACCCGACCACCACCGTGCAGGCAATCGACCGGATCCACGATGTACTGCGCCAACTCGCCAGACGCGAGTTTCCCGAGGGAGCCGAACGGGACGGCGACGGGGTCGTCCGATTGGTCATTCCGTCCATGGACTGGCAGGCGTTCGTGCGCCTGGGATTCGAAGAACTCCGACTCGCCGGATCCGCTTCACCACAGGTTGCCCGCCGGCTACGAGCCGCACTTGATGACCTGCTCGAGTGGGCACCCAAGGATCGTCGAGAACCACTCCAGGAACAGCTGGACCTGCTTCAGGACGCAATCGAACAGACCGTGGCTGCGCCTCACGACCGTCGGTTGGCACATCAACCCGACTCCCAGGGCTTCGGCGTCGCCGCCGGCGACAACCAGCCCGTCCCAGCCCACCGCCCCTAGGCTCGGGCCTTTCCGGGCGAGCCGCAGATGACAGCGCTTGATCGGGACGATAGCCGTGTTAGTTGTCGGAGGAGTGCGGCTGCACCGTGTCCTTTGCGTCCTGCGCCTGGTCCTTCACATCGCCGGCCGCAGACGTGCCTTCTTCCTCTACGTTGCTGCTTGACCTGGCCGGGCGCGCCGGTATCAGCGTCGTGCACCGAGGACATCGCATCGGCGGCTCCCATCACGTGATCGCAGACCTTCATCGCCGAGCCCTCGACCCGGCCGGCCCGCCACTTGGCGATCTGGCCAGGGCTCACCTTGTCACCCAGTTCATCGACATCGCTGGACAGCCCCGCGCGGGTCTGGGCGATCTGGGCGGATCTCATCGGGAGTGCTCATGCTCGGTTCTCCTGTTCGTGGCACAGCACTACACGTGATGACGCCCTTCGGTGCCCTTATCCCGACCGGCCAACAGCGCAGGCAGGTCGATGCGGTGGCGGGCAAAACGATCGGCGTGCGGTGGAAACCCCTGCGCCCGAACAAGAATGCCGTCCTCGGAAGTGAAGATGTCGGCCGTCTCGACGACCTCGGCCTCCACCCGGCCGGGCAGCGCCACGATCTCCCTGACCCGGCGTTTGCCATTCGGCTCGATGCCGATCTGCACCACCAGGTCGATCGAGGAGGCGACCGTTGGCACCACGAACGCGGCGGTGACGTTCTCGCCGGCCAACAGCGGCAGGGTGCACAGTTTGACGACCGCTTCCCTGGCTGAGTTGGCGTGCACACTGCACATGCCCGGCAGACCAGAGTTCAGCGCGATCAACAGGTCCAGCGCTTCATCCTGCCGGACCTCACCGACGACGATGCGGCTCGGGCGCATCCGCAGTGCCTCTTTGACCAATCGGCGCAGCCGGATCTCGCCGTGCCCCTCCAAGTTCGGCTGCCTGGTCTGCATCGCCACCACG
>JALYXB010000141.1 GCA_030947305.1 Actinomycetota bacterium
CAGCCGCGCGGCTGCGGCCCTTGGGTTCTCAGTGATCTCGAAATCTGAGGGCGCCTGCATCCCGCGCACCAGCAACCGGAATTCCGGGTCGTGACCGGGAAGCTCGACCGGCAGGTCCAAAGGCGTACTGCTGACCGTTCTCGGTGCGATGGCGCGCTTCACGATTCGGTCTTCCAGCGAGTGGTAACTCAGCACGACCAGACGTCCACCCACCGAAAGATGGTCAAGCGCAAGGGGAATGGCTCGCTCCAGCACCCTGAGCTCGTCGTTGACCTCGATCCGGAGCGCCTGGAAGGTGCGCTTGGCGGGATTGCCGCCGGTCCGTCTGGTAGCGGCCGGAATGTTGTCCCTGATGAGCTCCACCAATCGGGCGCTGGTGGTGAACGGCTTCTTGTCCCGCTCCCGCACCACAGCGCCGACGATGCGCGGCGCGAACCTTTCCTCGCCGTACTCCCGCAAGATCTTGACGAGCGCACCCGCCGGATAGGTGTTGAGCACCTCACTGGCCGGCCGTCCTGTTGTCGGATCCATCCGCATGTCCAGCGGCGAATCCTTGGAGTAGGCAAAGCCCCGGTCAGTCTGGTCGAGCTGCAGGGATGAGACCCCGAGATCGAAAAAGACACCGGCCACCTGTCCGCCGGCGACCTCTGCTGATATCTCTCCGATTTCGTCGTACACCGCATGCACCAACTCGACCCTGTCGGCGAAGCCCGCCGCTTCGATCCGGCGGCGGGCGATGTCCAGCGCAGCCGGGTCACGATCCAGGCCGATGATCTTGAGGCCAGGGTGCTCGGCGAGCAGACGAAGTGAGTGCCCGGCCATTCCCAGCGTCGCATCGATCAGGACGGCAGCCCGCTGGTCGAGCGCGGGGGCGAGCAAGGTGGCGACCCGATCGATCAGCACCGGGATGTGGAGATCGGCGAGAGACTCCGACGGGTCCTGCTGATCCACCTGTCCCCTCCCGGGTCGGCTGATGTGCTGGCGATGGTCGATAGCGGGCGGGGCGGTGGCTGGTGGGGTTGGGCGGACTTGGAGCGGATGCGCTGGTCGGATTCCTGCTTCCTGGTCCCCACCCGCCGCGACCTGGCGCGGGGGAAGACGCGTCAGGGACTTCGGCGGGTGCAGGCCGGGCGGCAGGGATGCCGGGCCGGAGGCGCCCAGCTGGTCAGCCTGGTGGGTGCAACATCCCCCTCTCCGGGCTCGAGTAGGGGGTCTCGTGTTCCGCCTGGTAGCTGGCGAACTCAGCGGCGTTCCAGATCTCCACTCGTCGGCCGGCGCCGGAAATCACGACATCCTTCGTGAGCCCCGCGTACTGGCGCATCCGGGCCGGAATACTGATCCGGCCCTGGCCGTCCGGCACCTGCTGCTCGGTGTTGGCGAGCATGTACCGCTGGAAGCCGCGGGCCTTCTCGTCGGTGATGTCCGCGTTGATGGCGGCGTCCGCGAAAGACTTGAAGCCGTCCTCGGTGAACACGTAGAGACAGCGATCCTGGCCGGTCACCAACATCACCCCGCCCAGCAACGACTGGCGATAGCGCGCGGGCAGGGTGACCCGACCCTTGTCGTCCATTCGAACGTCGGAAGAGCCGGCGAAGAAATCACGATCCGCCACCTCCCACCTCCGCTCGTGCCGCTCGGGCATCCCAACGCTTACTCGACTGCCCGGTTGATTGCAGACTGTGCCATATTCACCCACTTTCCGCCACCATATGCCGGTAGTTCCTGAAATCTATCGCTAGCACAGCCCGTTCCCCGATGTTTACGCAGTTCAGAACCGTGGGGAGTGGTGGGGCAAAGTAACGTCCTCCGGCCCGCCGTGCGCCGATCTGCGCACCCGCGGGGCTGGTCACGTCCCGCATGACCGCGTGCCAGGCCGGCCCAGCTGCCCGGTTCGGCACGATGGGGGCGCTGTGGTGGAGGGTGGGACGAGGGGTGGCTCGGAAACCCGACAACGTCCGATGGCCACCAACGGGCCGTCCTTTGGCAGACTGTGGTTGGCCCCACCACATCGCAAGGGTGGCGGTCCAGCCATCGGAAAGGTCGGGAGGGCATCTCGTGACACAGCACCTGCAGTCCGGAGCACCGCCTCATGGGCTCAGTGCGGGCGCCGTCGAGGGGACCTCGTACACCAGCAACGGCAACGGGGGCGCGGCGGACCATCAGCCGGAAGCCTTGACCGTCGAGCAGATCGCACAGGCCGGTCAGCGAATTGCCGCTTCCATCGGCAAGGTGATTCTTGGCAAGCCCGACGTCATCAGGGTGACGACCATTGCCATCCTCACCGAGGGCCACCTACTGATAGAGGACGTCCCGGGTACCGGAAAGACCAGCCTCGCCAAGGCGATGGCAAGGTCGGTGGCCGGCACCGTCAGCCGGGTCCAGTTCACCCCGGACCTGATGCCGTCCGACGTCACCGGCGTAAGCGTGTACGACCGTCCGTCAGGTCAGTTCGAGTTTCGACCCGGGCCGGTTTTCGCGAACCTGGTGGTTGCCGACGAGATCAACCGCGCCTCCCCCAAAACGCAGTCCGCGCTGCTGGAATGCATGGAGGAACGCCAAGTCACCGTCGACGGCACCACCTACCCGCTGGCGCGCCCGTTCCTGGTGCTGGCCACCCAGAACCCGGTCGAGATGGAGGGCACGTATCCACTGCCGGAAGCTCAGCGCGACCGGTTCCTGGCCAGAACTGCCATCGGCTACCCGGATCCGGCTTCCGAGATCGCCATGCTCGCCGAGCGCGATCACCTCGACCCGCTCGACGCCCTGTCACCGGTGGCGGATGCCGCCACCATCACCGGAATGATCGCAGGTGTCTCAAAGGTGCACCTCGCACCCGAGCTGCGGGCCTACATCGTCGAGTTGATCGGCGCCACCCGCAATACCCCAGAGGTCAGGCTGGGCGCGTCGCCGCGGGCCGTGCTGCACCTGGGCAGGGCCGCGAAGGCGGCCGCCGCCCTCGAGGGCCGCGGGTTCGTCGTGCCGGACGATATTCAGCGGCTGGCACCGCTGGTGCTGAGCCACCGGCTGCTGCTCACGGTCGAGGCGCACGCTGCCCACCGATCGGCAGAAGACATCGTCCGCGGTCTGCTCGCCAGGGTGCGGGTGCCGCGGGGCAGCGGTGGCTGATCAGCGGGCTTCCCGCACTGGTTCCCGTGGGATGACAACCCGCGGTCGTTGTCTGCTGGCCGGTGGGCTGGCTGCTGGTGTCTGCGCGGTACTGCTGGACGAGCGGGATCTGCTGCGGGTTGGCATCCTGGCCGCTGCGCTGCCGCTGGCCGCTTACCTCATCACCGCCACCAGGCGGCCAAAGATCGAGGCGACCCATCAGGTCTTGCCGGACAGACTCTCACCCGGCACGGTCGGCCAGGTGACACTCACCGTCGTCAACGCCGGCACCGCTCGGACCAGAACCCTGGAACTGTCCGAATCGGGAACGGCGGACCTCACCGCCGGGATGCGCTGTCTGCTGCCCGGCCTGCGAAGGGGGCGGACGGCGCAGGCCACCTACCGGCTCTATGCCACCCGCCGCGGTCGTTTCGAACTCGGGCCACCGCAGGTCAAATTTTCTGATCCTTTTGCCTTGTGGGAGGACGCCCGTAGCCTCGACCTGCGCACCGAGGTGCTGGTGGTGCCCGCTCCGGTCCGTTTGACGGGGCTACCGGCGGGCGCCGGCAACCGCTCGGCAGCATCCGGAACGGCCGCCCTCGGCTCGGTCGGGGGCGATCCTGATGTGACAGTCCGCGGCTACCGCAACGGTGACGACATCCGCACCATTCACTGGCGCGCGTCGGCCAGACACGACGAGCTGATGGTCAGGCTAGAAGAGCCGGTCTCGCACGGCGGCGCCGTCGTGTTACTCGACCACCGAGCTCAGGCACACCGCGGGGCCGGGGTCGGCTCCAGCCTGGAAGTCAGCGTCACCCTGGCCGCCTCGATCAGCCTGCACCTGCTGGCCACCGACCACGAACTGCGGCTGGCGGGTCACACCGGGACGGTGATCGCCCACGGCCACGACGTGTCCGACGACGTGCTGGCCGGACTCGCGATCCTGGAAACCGACTCCGAATCGGCGCTGCAGCTTCCCCCGGTAGGGACCGCAGGCATGCTCATCGCGATCCTGGGGTCCGTCGACGGCACGGCCGCCCGCCGGCTGGTCGGCACCCGGCCCCGCGGGGTGCAGGCAGTGGCGATGATGCTCGAGGTGGCGGACTGGGCAGGGCCGGCAGATCCGCCGGCCGCACCGGTGGCCGACGCCCGAAATCTGCTCGAAGCCGGCGGCTGGCGGACGGTGATCATCCGGCGTGGCGACGACCTCGGCGATGCCTGGCGACGGGCCTGCCGCTCGGGCGACGGTTTCGCGTCCCGGTTCGACGCCTCCTCGGCCGGCCGGCTCAGCGAACCACGACGCCAGATGACGACAACGCCATGATCATCACCTCACCATCATCGGCAAGGCCCGGCCTTCCGCCGGCCGCTGCCGGAGCGCAGGAGCAGCCTCCCGTCGACCGGTTGTGGATCGGGCCGTCCTCGGTGGCGGCGTTGTCGGTGATCGGGGGATCGACCGCGCTCTCGGCAACCGTCACCGGGGCGAGCTGGGTGGTGCCGCTGATCGAAGTGGTCGGCGTCATCTGGTTGCTCGGCATCGGCTGTCGACTGCTGCGGTCCCCGGCGCCGATTACCGTCCTGGTGCAGTTCGCCGGGTTGGTGATCGCCTTGACCGGCCTGTTCGCCACCAGCGGCTGGCTCGGATTCATTCCCAACGGCAGGGTGCTGCACGAGACGGGCGATCTGCTGTCCGGCGCCTGGCAGCAGATCCTCGGCACCGTGCCACCGGCTCCCGCCACCGTCGAGTTGTCTTTTCTGATCTGTTTGACGGTCGGCACCACCGGACTGATCGTTGACTTCCTGGTGGCCGAGGCCCGCTCACCGGCGCTGGTGGCGTTGCCGTTGCTGTGCCTTTACTCGGTGCCGGCATCCATCGCCACCCATCAGCTGCCATGGTGGTCGTTTGCGGCGCCGGCCGCTCTGTATGCGGTGCTGCTGGCCATCACCGCCCACACCGGCGCCAGGGCGCAGGGCAGGACGACCGTCGGACTGGTGGCCACCGCGTTGGTCATCGCTGCTGTCGGCACCACTGTTGCTGTCGTCGGTGGCGACGCTATCGACGGCATCGGCACCGAGGGTCGACTGCCGCGGACTGCCACCGGCACGTCTGAAATCGGACTTTCTCCCTTCATCTCGCTGCGCGGCGACCTGCAGCGTGGCACCCCGGCGAACCTGCTACGGGTCACCGGGCTACCGGACGCCGAATACCTGCGCACCGTCGCGCTGATGACCTTCGACGGCGACAAGAGCCAATGGGACCCGACAGGTCTGTCGAACGACGGGCCCGCCGACGGCGCCCTGCCAGGAGTCGATCCTGAGGGAGCCACTGCCGCGCAGATCAGGATCACCTCGCTGCAGTTCTCCGATGTCTATCTGCCCATCTATTCCCGCACCGTGTCGGTGTCGGGGCTGGCGGGCGGCTGGCAGTGGGACAAGAACTTGAGCGCCATCCACCGAGAAAGCAGGGTCAATCCGAAGAGCTACACCATGCGGTCGGCCTTCCCGAGGCTCACCAGCGTCGCCCTGGAGCAGGACATCACCACTCCGACGGCGGACACAGTCGCGCTGCCGAACATTCCTGAGTCCGTCCACCAACTGGCTGAAACGGTGACCGGCTCCGCCAGCACCGACTTCGACAAGGCAGACGCGCTGCGCAAGTACTTCACCGACCCAGCTCAAGGATTCAAGTACTCGTTGCGCGTGCCGCCCGGCAATACCGGGAACGCCCTCACCGATTTCTTGGCCAACAAGCAGGGATTTTGTGAGCAATACGCCTCAACCATGGCGGTGATGCTGCGGACCCTGAACATTCCGAGCAGGGTTGCCGTCGGCTTCACCCAGGGCCAGCGGCAGGCCGACGGCAGCTACCTGATCACCACCAACGACGCCCACGCCTGGGTAGAGGTGAAATTCGACAAGTACGGCTGGGTGCGGTTCGACCCGACCCCGCTGACCGGTGGCGAGGGCAACCAGCAGGGCTTCGCGGAGTCTGCCGGTGGCGCCGGCCGCGCCGGGGCCAGCTCGTCTGTCGTCACCAGTTCATCGCAGAGCGTCGCACCGGGCAGGGGCCAGGCGGCCGACACCCGAACGTCACGGGCTCAGCAAACCGGTAGCACGGCGACGACGGCCTCGGGGGCCGCCGCCCGCACCGGTCTGGCTGCGGTGCCGACCGGCTTTTGGTGGGCGCTGGCGCTGGTGCTGCTACTGGCGATACTGCTGATACTGCCGACGATGATCCGCCGGATGCGGCGCCGTCACCGGCTGACCGCTGCTGGTTCCGGCGGCTCCGGGGCGGCCATCGCAGCCTGGGCGGAGGTCGAGGACCTGATCTTGGATCACGGTCTTCCCATCTCGGCCACCGAATCGACACGAGCGACCGCCAACAGGCTGGCCCGCACCTCCCGGCTCACCGAGAATGCCAGGAGCCGATTGCGCGGCCTGGTGATCGCTGCCGAGCAAGAGTGGTACGGCGCCGAGCCGGGCAATTCCAACGCCGACGGCAAGGAACTGGTCGCCGCGGTGTCAGCTGTCGGCGAGAGTCTGGACAGGTCATCGCCGATGTCCCTCACCGATCGACTGCTGCCGCGTAGCGTGCGACCGTCGTCAAGGGACTGACCTCACTATCCTGGTCGAACCGGCGACTAACTGTCCTGGTCGAACCGGCGACGCAGCCGCTCCTCCATCCGCTCGGAAAGACTCGAGCTGGCGCGGACCGCTTTCGGGCTCGGTTCGGCAGCGATCCGGCCACGGCTGGGTATGCCGAAGACGAACAGCCCGACACCGGCAACCATCCCCAGGAAACCGACCACCGACACCACCACACCGAGGGCCAGGATGCTCTGGGTGGCGATCACGCCGACGACAAGGCACACCAGACCGAAGACGAATACGATGGCCGCCGCGATGGGGCGTCGTCGTCGAATCCTGGTGACGTCGACACTGGTGGCGAACTTCGGATCGTCTTGGTACAACGCACGTTCTATCTCGTCGAGCATGCGCTGCTCGTGCTCGGAGAGCGGCATCTCGGTCCCTCCTGAAGCACCTGGGCTCAGGCCACGGTGGTCGGGCACCCGCAAGTGCGGGCAGGTGTGGTAGGCAGTCGAACGACTACCTCATGTCCAGGATACGAGTAGGAAGGCGCGGCTACCAGCGGTCGCGTCAATCTGGTGGTGATTGTGGCCCTGATCGGCACAATCGGCCGACTAGCCGGTCGATATCGGCGGCTCGCCGGCCGGATTCCGGGCATTTTCCTGCCTTCCAGCTGCCGCTGGTCGCCGAACTGCGCCGGATTCGCGCCCCGTCATTGCCTGCTGCCCGGCCGTGCTGCGCCCGCTCGTCCTGCCGAGCAGGCTGGCCGGGCCCATCGCGGTGGCGCCGAACCTGGCCGAGATCTGATCGACGGTGGTTTCTGCCGCCCGCCAGCCGGGTCGACGTTCACCGTCGTCGAAGGCCAGCTGTTCGCTGACAACGCTGCCTTCGGTCAGTCCGTCCAGCCGTACCCCGACCAGCCTGACGCGTCTAACCGGGCCCAGCCGGTCGAGCAAGGTGATCGCGGCGGCGTGGATGGTGCGGGCCATGTCCGTAGGCGCGTCGAGGGTCACCGATCTGGTGAGGGTGGTGAAGTCGTCGTAGCGGACCTTGATCGCCACCGTCCTGCCGCGTTGCCCGGCAGCCCTTGCCCTCCTTGCCGTCCGGTCGGCAAGGGCCAGCAGCTCGCGGCGCAGGAAGCCGATGTCGGCGGAATCGACGACAAAGGTGGTCTCGGCACCGATCGATGCCTCGCTGACGTCAGTCGTCACGGACCTGTCGTCCTTCGCCCAGGCCAGGTCGTGCAGTTTGCCGCCCGTCGCCGCGCCGAGCCGGCGGATCAACCAGTCCCGGTCGGTGTGGGCAATCTCGCCGACGGTGCTCAGTCCCAGCGCACGCAAGCTTTTTTCGACGGCGGGGCCGACGCCCCACAACGCGCGCACCGACAAAGGATGCAGTAGCCCGACAGCGTCCTGCGGCGGCACGATCAGCAGCCCGTCCGGCTTGGCCAGCCCGGAGGCAAGTTTCGCGACGAACTTCGTCGACGAAGCGCCTACCGTCGCAGTGAGCTGCAGCTCTTGACGGATGCGCCGCCGCAATGCGACGGCTATCTCACCCGGCCGACCGCCGGTCCGGCCGGCACCCGAAACGTCCAGGAAGGCCTCGTCGACCGACAGCGGCTCGACCAGCGGGGTGAAGTCGGAAAAGATCGCCATCACCTGACGAGAGACCTGGTAGTACAGCGCATGGTCGGGCGGGACCACCGCGATGCCGGGACACAGCGTCTTCGCCCTGCCCAGCGGCATCCCGGATCGGACGCCGGCGGCCCGCGCCGGATACGTCGCCGACAGCACGACGCTGCGCCCGCTGGTGCCGGCGACCATCATCGGCCGGTGGCGCAACTCGGGATGGCGCCGCAGCTCGACGAACGCGAAGAACGCATCCATGTCGACGTGCAGCACGGTGCAGGCGCTGTCGTCAACGGCCGCTGGGTCGTCGGTGACGTGTCGCCGGCTGTCAGCACTGGCACCCATGGTGGCGCTGGTCCCCTCCCTGCCCTGCCCCGGTCGGTGAGTGTGTGTGTATATGCGTGGGACGGCCGCTCAGCCCGTCGGCACCGCGAGTATGTGCAGGTCCGCGGCGATGTCCCGGAGCGGCGGCGCCGCGGCGAGTTGGCGTTCCAGTGCGGCCAACTCCGCCGCACCCTGCGATTGGGCCTGCATCACCGCTCCGGAGACCAGACCGCTAACCACCCGCACCCCGCGCACCGCGCTGATGTTCAGGCCGGCCCCGGCCAGCAGGGCGGTCACCGAGTCGATGTCGTAACGGCGACGGAGCGGGTCGCCGTCACCGAACCAACCGTCGGGGTTGGCGTGCACAGCAGCCGCTTCGGCAAACCGGCCGGCGATGCTCAGCGCCAGCACCGCGGCGAACCTGCCGGTGACCAGCAGCGATAGCGTGCCGCCAGGCTTGAGGGCAGCGGCCATCGCCACCGTCGCCGCCTGTGGATCGTCGACCGATTCCAGCACGTGGTGGCACAACACCAGGTCGGCGCTGCTGGCCGGGACGGCACCGTCCAACGCATCGGTGTCGGCCTGCACCCCGGTCACCCGGTCGGCGACTCCGGCCTCCGATGCCCTGCGGCGCAGGGTGGCCAGCGCATCGATGGAAGGGTCGACTACCGTCACCCGGCAACCGGCGACGGCCAGCGGGACAGCCCTGGTGCCGCTGCCACCGCCGACATCGATCACCTCGAGCTGGCGACCTGCGGCCAGCTCTTCCAGCACCGTTCCGACCTCATCGCCGCGGTGCTGGTCGATCACGAAGGGCCCCGGCTGATGCACCCGATCACGGCGCCTCCGCATCTTCTGGCCCCGATGCCCCTGCACCGAGCAAAGCCTTGTGCTGATGAGCGTATCGGCGCCGACCGGTGGGCAGCGGCGACACTCCTGCCGGCGGGCCTGGGGTTGCCCCGGCCGGCCGTCTTCACCGGATAGGTTGTGGACGTGCTCGTCGCCACTGTGCTCAGTCTGAAGGGTGGGGTGGGCAAGACAACGGTCGCTCTCGGATTGGCGTCTGCTGCCGTGCACCGAGGCGTGCGCACGGTACTGGTCGATCTCGATCCGCAGGCCAATGCCAGCGCCACCTTGGCGCCCGACCACGATCCGTCGCTGCGGTCCGAGGCGGGCACTGTGGCCGAGGTGCTGGTGGATCCGAGACGTTCGGTGGTGCGGGCGGCGCTGCGGCCAACGGCCTGGGGCGACAGTTTGCGGCTGCTGGTCGGCAGCGAGCGCACTGAGGCGCACAACCACCCGGATCCAGGGTCGAAACGGTTGACGCGGTTGGCCACCGCCGTTGGCAAGCTGCCAGCCGATCCGGAGTTGGTGCTGATCGATTGTCCTCCGTCACTCGGTCAGCTGACCCGCAGTGCGTTGGTTGCCAGCGACCGGGCGGTGCTGGTGACGGAGCCATCGCTGTATGCGGTGGCCGGTGTGCAACGGGCGTTGGAGGCGGTGCAGGCAGAAAGGGCCCATCACCACGGGCTGCAGCCACTGGGTGTGGTCATCAACAGGGTGCGGCCGGGCTCCCCCGAGCACGCCTTCCGGCTCGGCGAGCTACGCGAGTTGTTCGGACCGCTGGTGCTGCAGCCGGCACTGCCGGAGCGCGGCGCGATACAGCGGGCGCAGGGCGCAGCGGAACCGATCCACGGCTGGCAGACGGCCGGCGCCAGGGAGATCGCTGCCATGTTCGACGCCCTGTTGGACAGGTTGTTGCGGGCCGGTAACCGGAAGTCGGGCGCCCGCCGCTGACCGGCCTGATTCAACCGGCGGCGGCCACCTTCGGCGCCAACCTGGCCTCCACCAGGTCCAGGAACTCGGCGGTCTGCCGGAGCATGTCGTCGGCCTCGCGGGCGCTGATCGCCCTGCCGATGCCCGCTTCGGCGAGCTGCCTCTTGCCGGCGCCGGCGCTGAAGAACAGTGCCCATTCCGCCAGATCGGGAGCCACCCTACCCAGCAGTTCCCATGCGTTGCCGAGCCGGCCGCGGCCCGGCTTCGCGCGCGCGGCCAGCAGGGCCGCCGCCGCCCGTAGCGCAGCGAGATGAGCGGCTGCGTAACGATCCGCGGCGTCGGTGGCCCTGATGGCCGTGCCCACTCCTCGACCCGCATCCGCGAGCAGATCCCTGCAGGCCCTGCTGACCAGTGGGGACCGCCGGGCGGCCATCGGCCGTTGTTCCCCCGGAGTCGCCGTCGCATGCTGCGCCATCGTTGTGCTCCTCTCGCGGGTCGCGGCCTCGCTAACCCAGTTCGAACGTTTGTTCGATACTAGCTCAGTGATCCGACACCGGCCACCCAACCGACCCCGGATCGTGGTCTGATGGAACGCATGCTGGTCGAGCACACCGACAACCCGCCGTCGGACGTGTCGCTCCGAACGCTCGGAGGGCCCGAGTTCACGGCGCGGGCGGAGCAGCTCATCGCTATCTACATCGACGCCATGGGCTATCCGCGAGGCACCGGGGCCGGCCGTCGTCATCTCTGGCTGGAGCATGCCAAGCGGCCGGGCTTCAGCTGTGTTGCCGCCCTCGGCTCGCACGGAGCCCCACTCGGGTTTGCCTATGGCTACACCGGTCAGCCGGGCCAGTGGTGGCACAACGAGGTGCGCCGCGGCCTGACCACTGCCGCGGCTGAAGAATGGCTGACCGACTACGTCGAGCTGACCGAACTGCATGTGCATCCGCAGGCCCAGGGCAGGCAACTCGGCGAGCGGCTGCTGCGGCAATTCCTGCGGCACTGCCCCGAGCAGCGGGTGCTGCTGTCGACGCCCGAGGGCGAGAACAGGGCATGGCGGCTCTATCGCCGACTGGACTTCGGTGACGTGCTGCGGCAGCATCGCTTCACCGGTGATCCGCGACTGTTCGGCATCCTCGGCCGCACCCTGCCGCTCGCCGACTGAGACGCCGGCGTGGCACAGCTGCCCGTGCCCGATTCGACGGGACGGTTGAGCCGGACTGGACGGGCTACAGCGTCTTCAGCAAGGCCGTCAGCGGGTCGAGGCCCATCTCGCCGGCCTGCAGGGCAGCGGTGTGAAAAGC
>JALYXB010000231.1 GCA_030947305.1 Actinomycetota bacterium
CCGCCGCACCAGTTAAGGAGTTCGTGGCGTGCTCCGGTATGTCGTCAGGCGGTTACTGCAGCTCGTTGTGGTGATGTTCGTGCTGTCGCTGCTGCTGTTCGTGTGGCTGCGCTCGTTGCCGGGTGGACCTGACAGCGCGATCTGCGGCGAGCGCTGCACACCGGGTCAGCGGGCAGCAGTGCGGCATTCGCTGGGAATGGACCAGCCGATCTGGGTGCAGTACTTCAAGTACATGGGGCGAGTGCTCACCGGCGACTTCGGGGTGTCCTCGTTCGTCGATCCCGGCTCGTCCGCGGCTTCGGTGTTCTTCGGCCGGCTGCCGGCCACCATCGAGCTGACGATCGGCGCGCTGATCTTCGCGCTGGCCCTGGGTGTCCCGCTGGGGTACTTCGCGGCCCGGCGCAAGGGCGGTTGGTTCGACAATGCCGGCATCATCGCCTCGCTGGCCGGCATCGCCGTTCCGGTGTTCTTCCTTGCCTATCTGTTGAAGTTCATTTTTGCCGTCAAGCTGCACTGGCTGCCGGACAGTGGCCGGCAGACCGTCGACATCAACGCCACCAGGGTGACGGGCTTCTTCGTCTTCGACGGGCTGCTGACCAGGGAGTGGGACGCGGCGTGGGACGCCTTCAAACACCTGTTGCTGCCGGCGATCGCGTTGGGAACCATCCCGTTCGCGGTGATCTTCCGGATCACCAGGTCCTCGGTGATCGATGTCCAGAACGAGGACTACGTGCGAACGGCAGAGGCCAAGGGGCTGACCAAGCAGGTGATCCGGCGCCGGCACATCTTGCGCAACGCGCTGCTGCCGGTGGTGACTGTCACCGGCTTGCAGGTCGGCGGTCTGCTGGCCGGCGCCGTTCTTACCGAGACGGTGTTCGCCTTCCCTGGGCTCGGGCAGGCCACGGCCATCGCCTTCCAACAGAAGGACTATGCCGTTCTGCAGGTACTGGTACTCGGATCGGCGGCCACCTTCATTTTGGTGAACCTGTTGGTAGACCTGTCGTATGCCGTGATCGACCCGCGGATCAGGACCCGGTGACGGCATGCCGTTGATGACCAGGAAGAAGGATCGGATCGACAGCCTGGCGACCTCGGTCGGCCCCGCGGCGGTCGTCGATCCGGAAGGAGCAGGCGGTTCCATTCTGTCCGACGCCTGGCGTCGGCTGCGGGTCAGCCCGGTGTTCTGGGTCGGTGCCGCGATCATCGCGTTGTTCCTGCTGCTGGCGATCTTCGCCGATCTGATCGCGCCGCACGATCCCGGCGCGCTGTTGCTGCGCGATCAGACCAGGCTGGCTCGCAACTTGCTGGCGCCGCCCCAGCCCGGGTTTCCGCTCGGCGGCGATACCTTGGGTCGGGACGAATTCTCCCGGCTGGTGATCGGTAGTCGGCAGACGTTGGCTGTCGGGGTGTTCGCGACCTTGATCGGGCTGGCCGGTGGATTGACCCTCGGCACCATCGCCGGTGCGTTTAGCGGCTGGGTGGACACCCTGGTGATGCGCATCGTCGACGTCATGCTGTCGATTCCCAGTCTGCTGCTGGCGATCTCGATCGCCGCACTGTTCGCCAACCCCAGCCAGACCAGTGTGATCATCGCGGTGGCGACGGTGCAGATCCCCGTTTTCGCGCGGCTGTTGCGCGGCCAAATGTTGGCCCAGCGTGGATCGGATCACGTACTGGCCGCCAGAGCGCTCGGCGTCCGCAAGGCGCCGATCGTGTTCAGACACATGCTGCCCAATGCGATGAGCCCGGTCATCGTGCAGGCAACCCTGGTGGTGGCCATCGCGATCATCGACGCGGCCGGACTGTCGTTTCTCGGCCTCGGTTCGCAGAGCGTTCGGGTTCCCGAGTGGGGTCAGATGCTGGGCGAAGCGCAGCAGAAGATCGACTCGTATCCGTCGCTCGCCTTTTACCCTGCCGCCTGCATCATCGTGGTGGCACTCGGTTTTACCCTGCTCGGTGAGTCGATGCGGGAAGCCCTTGACCCGAAGAACAGGCGGTGAGGTGATGGCGCTGCTCTCTGTTGACAAGTTGACCGTCGAGTTCCATCGCCGCGGCATCGAGCCATTCATCGCTGTTGACGAAGTGAGCTTCGACGTCCAACCGGGCCAAACCGTTGGCCTGGTCGGCGAATCGGGTTGCGGGAAGTCCGTCACCAGCCTGGCCTTGATGCAGTTGCTGCCGACAAGGGGCAACAGCGTCACCGGGAAGGTGATGTTCGACGGCACCGATTTGTTGTCGCTGTCGCTTGGCGATATGCGTGACCGGCGCGGCAGCGAGCTGGCGATGATCTTCCAGGATCCGCTGTCCAGTCTGAACCCGGTGGTGCCGATCGGCGTGCAGGTGTCCGAAGTGCTTGAGCGACATCGGGGGATGAAGAGATCCGCTGCCGTTGTCGAGTCAAGAGATCTGCTCGACCAGGTCGGCATCCCCGACCCGACCCGCAGGCTGAAGGAATATCCGCATCAGCTCTCGGGCGGCATGCGGCAACGGGCGCTGATCGCGATGGCCCTTGCCTGCCGTCCACGGCTGTTGATCGCTGACGAGCCGACAACGGCGCTGGATGTCACCATCCAGGCTCAGATCCTGACCCTGCTGGGCACTCTGGTCCGCGAACACGGCACTGCGATGATCATGATCACCCACGACCTCGGGATAGTGGCCGGGCTCTGCGACGAGGTGAATGTGTTGTACGGCGGCCGGATTGTCGAGCGGGCCAACAGGCACGAGTTGTTCGCCCGCCCGCAGCATCCGTACACGGTGGGCCTGCTCGATTCCATCCCTCGGCTGGACGGGCCGGCCGGCGAGCGCTTGCATCCGGTGCAGGGATCGGTGTCGGACAACATTCCGTGGTCCGGCGGCTGTGCCTTCGCGCCGCGCTGTGGCAACGCGGTGGAGCCCTGCCGTTCGGCTTCGCCCGATCTGCTGGCAGCTCCGCAGGGCAGAGACCATCTGCTGCGATGCTTCAACCCGATGGTTCCTGGACAGTCCGCGCCGGCTCGAGTTGGTAGCGGCGTCGGGGGCGAAACGTTGTGAGCCATGACGATCTGTTCTCGCCAGCTGCATCGGACGACGCCGACGATCAGCCGCCGGTGGTTGCCGATGCCGTGCCTTCCGAAGGCGGTGTGGTTCGTGTCGAGACCAGGGTCATCTCCGGGCTTGCCGAGACCGGTGCGGCCACCGAGTCCGACATTGCCCAGGGTCGAGCATCGGCTGCGGCGATGTCCGCTGCCACGGCCGGCGCCGAGATCCTGTTGGAGGTCAACGATCTCAAGGTCCACTTCCCGATCAAGAAGGGGGTGCTGGTCGACAGGACCGTCGGCTATGTGTACGCCGTTGACGGTGTCTCACTCGCCGTTCGCAAGGGCGAGACCTACGGGTTGGTCGGCGAATCCGGTTGCGGCAAGAGCACTTTTGGTCGTGCTGTGCTGCAGCTGGGTGACCCGACCACCGGCCAGGTGATCTTCGAGGGCACTGATTTGGCCAGCATCACCGGTGAACCGTTGCGGATGATGCGGCAACGCATGCAGATGGTCTTCCAGGACCCGCTGGGTTCGCTCGACCCGCGGCAGAGCGTCGAATCCATTCTGGTGGAAGGGATGCGGGCGCACGAGTTGGACAAGGGCAAGGCCGATACGGGCAAGGTGCTGCGCAGTCTGCTGTCGTCGGTCGGTCTGCCCAACAACTCGCTGAAGAAGTACCCGCACGAGTTCTCCGGTGGCCAGCGCCAGCGCATTGGCATTGCCAGGGCGTTGAGTGTCGGGCCGGAGCTGATCGTCGCGGACGAGCCGGTATCGGCGCTCGACGTGTCGGTGCAGGCGCAGGTGATCAACCTGCTGGAGGACCTGCAAAAAGAGCGTGGCCTGACGTACATCGTGATAGCGCACGATCTGGCTGTGGTGCGGCACATTTCCGACCGGGTCGGGGTGATGTACCTCGGTGCTCTGGTCGAGGAGGCGCCGTCGGCCGACGTGTACGCGGAACCGTTGCACCCGTACACCAGGGCGCTGATGTCTGCGGTGCCGGTGCCGGACCCGGTGCTGGAGGACACCCGCGAGCGCATCATTCTCCGGGGAGATCTGCCGTCGCCGGCAAACCCGCCATCCGGCTGCCGGTTCCACACCCGCTGCCCCTGGCGGCAGGACACGCTGTGCGACACCGAACGGCCGGTGCTCACCGAACTCAAGCCGGGGCATCGGGTCGCCTGCCACTACGCAGCAGACATTGCGGCTGGACGTGTGCAGCCGAACGGTGTGCCACTCGAGCTGGTATGAGCGGACTCCGTTCCCCGTTCGGTGCCATCGGGCTGCTAGCCGTGCTGGTGGCGGCGCTGGTGATCTGACGATCGGCCAACTGATCAAAACGCAGCTGGCAGCTATCGGCGTGACGCTGAAGTTGGCCGTTGCCACCTCGCAGGACCAGTACTACGACGCCATCGCCAAGGGCAAGGCCGATTTGTGGGTCGCCAGGGCCCAGGCGTACTCCGGTGATCTAGCTGAGATGGCCGACGCATACGACCTGGGCGCCGGTTACGACCCGGCGGTGCCAGCTGCGGTGAAGGTGGCGTTCCGCAGCAAGATGAACCGGATGCTCAGTGGCACCGACCCGAAGGCCCGCCAATTACTGAGCACCGAGTTGCTCAGGCAACTGGTCACCGAGCACGCGGTGCTGCCGCTGTACAGCTATGCCGGTACGTGGGTGGTCGGCGACGAGGTCTCCGACTTCAGGCCGACCGTCTTCAATCAGGTCCTGCTGGAGGGCGTCACCGTCCACTGAACCGAGGGTCAGGCCGCGTTGTCACCGGGCCACTCCATCGAGGTCGCGGCCGCTACTGGCCGATCAGGTACTTGATGGCGCCGTTGGACATCGCCTGCGCCAACTGGTTCTGCCCGTCGGTCGACGACATGAA
>JALYXB010000259.1 GCA_030947305.1 Actinomycetota bacterium
GACTGTGCGAACGCGGCAACTACGTCAAAGACATGCCCGGCTGGACCACCAGCAAAGGCAACAACCCAGGCGAAGTCATCACCACCACCCCCACCGGCCACCAATACCGCACCCTGCCACCACCACAGATCGGCCTACCCGCAACCACTTTCGCGCTCGATACGCAGCCGGCGAGCACGGTCGCGGAATGACCACCAGCACGATCCTTGTACCGACGGTCAGTCCGGCCGGGTAGCCACGAAGACGAACTCACGTCCCGGACGGTCGGGCGCATCGCGCACCTCATCAACAGCAAACCCGTTGTCGTGCAACGACTTCTTCAACTCGTCACGATCGCGGAACCGCAACGTCGAATCCGAGGTGATCACCTCACCGTCGGAGGCGAAGATGTTGGTCCAGCGGAAGGTCACCAGCGCACCCGTCACCTCCAGCACGTCGCACCAGGTCTCGACGCCACCGATACCGGGAAGGTCAACGGTCGCGTGCGAGTGCTCACGGCCCCACTCAAGCCAGGACTTGCGCGCCGGGTCTCGGGTTTCGAACACCAGCCGGCCGCCCGGCTTGAGGGCCGCATGAACACCACGCAAGGTCGCCGACCAGTCGTCGTCGGTGACGAACACCTGGGCAACGTTGGCCGTCATCGTCGCCAGATCAACCTGCAGTGCCGGCAGCGTGGTCGCGTCACAGTGAAGCCACCGCACAGCGTCGGAACCCGACTTACCCTTAGCAACGTCCAGCGACGCACCGGCCGGGTCGACGCCGATCACCTCAACGCCATGAGCAGCCAGCATCAGCGCGAAAGTGCCGGTACCACAACCGATGTCAAGGACGGTCTGCGCCCCGAACTCGCCGACCATGGCCGCGTACACTTCCAGGTCGCTGCGGTCGGGGTCCATCGGGTCGTAGATCTCGGCAAGCCGCCGGTTCTCGAAAAGGGGGTCGGGCATGGGCCGACCCTAGCTGGAACAACGGCGCTGGCTCGCATGACAGCAGCCGAGGAAGCGTCAGGGCGTCGGGACGAGCAGCGTCAGCTCCGGCATGGCCTGTGCGAGGGCCTCATCCAGAGTCGCCAATTTGGCATCTGGACGTGACCGTGCCAGTGAAGCCAGATATGCGTCCGTCACCTGACGATGACCTCGAACATGTTGCAGGGCAACGTCGGTAAACGACAGCACGTCCGGCCAGAATTCATAACCCGAACGTTCGCGCACCAGATGCAAACTCTGCACGGCCTCATAGACGCCCGCTCCGAGTCGGATGACGAACCGGATCAACGCCCCTTCGACGATGGGGCACAAGGCGAACCGCTGCACGTCACGGGCCCAGCGTGACACGTGTTCGTGGTGGACATGTTCGCGCGCGGTGAGGGCGATCAGCACGTTTGCGTCGAGCAGGTACGTGGTCACTCGTCGTCCAGCGCCGCAGCGACATCATCGGCGGTGATTCGGCGACCGAAGCTCATGACCGGAAAGCCGGACCGGGCATCGACCTCAATACTGACCGTCTCGTCGAGTTGCCCCAGTCCACGAATGGTCAGATCCGCGATCGTCGCCGACAGCGACTGCCCGCGAGCCGCAGCCAGCGCCTCGGCGCGTTGGCGGACCGCAGGAGGCAGGTCAACAGTGGTGCGCATGCGTGCATCATACCTGCATCACGCCTGCATCACCGATCAGGCGGCGCCGACCGCGGAAGTAGGCTGCTCCGATGGCGGATACCGACGATCCGCGCCCTCAGTTGGCGCCCATCGAGCAACGGGTACTCGGCGCTCTGATGGAGAAGGAACGGACCGTTCCGGCGTCATACCCGTTGACCCAGGCCGCTTTGCTGTCCGCCTGCAACCAGACCAGCAGCCGCGACCCGGTCACTGATTACGACAATCGCACGGTGCAGGAGGTGTTGGCCAAGCTGCGTGAGCGCGAGCTGGTTCGGACCGTATGGACCGGCAGAGGTGCGCGCGCGGTCAAGTTCCACCAGCGGCTGGCCGAGCGGCTACAGCTCGACGATTCCATTGCCGAGCCTGCGCTGGCGATACTCACGGTGCTGTTGCTGCGCGGGCCACAAGCGCCTGGCGAGCTGCGCACTCGGACCGAACGACTGCATCCGTTCCCGGATCGGGCCGAGGTCGAGGCCGTGCTCGGAAAGCTGGCCAGCATCGCCGACCCGCTGGTGGTGGAGCTGGAGCGCCAGCCCGGCCAACAGGATCGACGCTGGGCGCATCGGCTGGGTGAGTTGCCACCGGAAACTGCCGGAGGAGAGCCCACGATCGACCGAGAGTCGGTGCTGGCCACCGGGGTGGACGCCAGAGACGCCCGGGTGGTGGCCGGCTACGACGCGTGCGCTGGTGGTTATGCCGAGCACCTGCGGAATGAGTTGGCAGACAAGCCTTTCGATCGCTGGTTGCTGGATCGGGTGGCGGATGCTGCCGCAGGCGGACCGGTAGCCGACGTGGGCTGCGGCCCCGGACAGGTGACGGCATATCTGGCGGCTGCCGGGGCGGCGGCCACCGGCTTCGACCTGTCCCCCGGCATGATCAAGCAGGCGCGCCTTGACCATCCGGATCTGAGGTTCGAGGTCGGCGACCTGACGCGGCTGCTGCGACCGCATTCTGCCGCCGGTTGGGCCGCCATGACCGCCTGGTACTCGCTGGTCCACCTCGCCGACTCCGAGCTGCTTCGGGTGCTGGCCGACCTCGCCAGGGTGCTGAGTCCGGGCGGCGTGTTGGCACTCGCCGTGCATACCGGGGACAGGATTCAGCATGCCGACGAGTTGTTCGGCGTGGCGGTCGACCTGGATTTCGTGCTGCACGACCGACGGCGCCTCCTCGCCGCCGTGGCTGAGGCGGGTCTGGTCGATGTCGAGTGGTATCTGCGCGGCCCGAACCCGAGCATCGAGGTCGCCACCGAGCGGTTGTATGTGCTGGCGCGGCGGGGCCAGTAGCCAGGCAGAACTGCAGCGGCATTAACTGTCACCAGCGCCTCGCGTCGCTGCATCGCCGCCTCTTGCGATCAGACGTTGAAGCGGAAGGTAGAGAGGCGCCAGACGGGGCCCCGAGCCGGGGGCCTGGTGTGTTCCAACCCCGAAAACGCTGGCATGGTCTGCTTGCCCGGGGGTGGGGAGGCGTTCCACGCCAGTCGGCCGGGGCACCGCGCGTTGCTGTGGTCACCGGTCGATCCCGCGGCTGAGCGTGTCGAGCGCTGCCGCCAGCTTGGCGCGGGCCTCAGAGGCGACGGGCTCCAGGGCGGTATTACCGGTGAAAGTAACCATCGTTGCGGGATCGAGTGCCTCGACGATGGTGCGGTGATCACCGATCGAGCGCAGCACAACATTGCACGGCAGCAGAAGGCCGATCGAGGTCTCCGCGGTCAGGGCCCGGTCCGCGAGCACGGGGTTGCAGGCGCCGAGGATGATTTGCGGCGCAATGTCCTTGCCGATCTTATTCTTCAGGGTGGCCGCGACATCGATCTCGGTGAGTACCCCGAAACCCTGCTCGGCGAGCGCGGCCTCGACGCGCTCGCGTGCCTTGGCAATGTCGGTGGCAAGTTCGATACTCATGCTGTAGTCGGTCATTTGCGTCCCCTATTCTTGTTGTGTTTTCGGCTAGTTGTCTTGGTCAGTTGGTGGGAGAAGCGGACGTCGGGCAGGATTTTCGCGAGCCACCGGGGCGTGTGCCAGGCGGCGTGTCCGGTGAGCCGTAGCACCCGACAGCGCCGACTCGACGCTCGGGGCAAAGGCGCCGAACCCTGCGAGGACCGGGGATGGCGCGCAGGTGAGTCGCCGCCCACGCACTCAGCCGAGCGAGCCCGGTCGGCCCGCGACCGCCTATGGCCGCCGGACGGTCGCGGCGCGACGACGGTGCATGATCGATGGCGCGCTGGTCGGTTGTGGTCACAGATTCTCCATAGAGTACCGGGCAGGGTATGTAGAAGCGTTCGCGCTGGCATCGCACGCAGCGCTGTGCGTGAGGCCTCAGGCCAGCGTCAGGAAAAGTTTCTCCATCTGCGCGGCGCTCATCGGTTCCGCTTCACCGTTGGCGGTAGCGGTGATGCACTGCTTCATGCCGGAGGAAAGGATCTTGAAGCCGGCACGATCCAGAGCGCGACTGGCCGCAGCGAGCTGAGTAACGACGTCGGCGCAGTCTCGCTGCTGTTCGAGCATGCGGATGATGCCGCCGATCTGCCCCTCGATGCGACGCAGCCGCTTGATCACATCTTCGGTCGCACCTGACTCGATTTCCATGTTGCCGATGTTACCCATACCCCTACCGGTACACAACCGCAGTTTTTCCAAGTATGCTTCCTGGATGACTACCCCCCGGGGTATCCAACCAGACCTCAGGAACTCTGGAACTGAAGGAGCGACCAATGTGTTCATCTGTGCGGTGCGCCACCTGTGGCAAGACGACGTGGCGGGGCTGCGGCCAGCACGTGGACGCGGTCATGGCGCGGGTTGCGCCGCCAGACCGCTGCCAGTGCGAGCATCCGACGCCCGAGGGCCTGCTAGCGAAGTTCTTCCGGCGCCGGTGATCCACCACCGGGCGCCAACCTTGGCCTTGGGGTATCAACGCCGGCTCGTGCTCGCTGGCTACAGGCATCGAGCTGCGGACAGAGACCCGACAACTGAGAGCGAAGGAAAGCATCTGATGCGCGAAATCGACCGAGAAACTTTCGTCAGCCGCCTCGCCGAAGCGCCGCTGGTAATCGATGTGCGCGAACCGGAGGAGTACGTGGCTGGGCACGTCCGTGGCGCTCAGCCGATCCCCATGGCCGCGATACTCGGGCGTCCCGACTCGCTACCCACAGACGTATCGGTGTATGTGATCTGCGCGAGTGGAAACCGCAGCTTGACCGTCCCGACCAGCTCGCCGAGCACGGAATCGATGCTTGGTCGGTCGCCGGCGGCACCAGCGCCTGGGCTCAGGCCGGCCGACCGATCGTGACCGGCCCCAGCCCCAAGCCCGCTGCACCTACCACCTGACCGGACCGGAAGGCCATCAAATCCCATGTTCGACATTGACATCATCGAAACCCCCAGCCTGGGCGATCGCAGCTATCTGCTCAGCGACGGAATTGTTGCAGCGGTCATCGACCCCCAACGTGACATCGACCGGATCCTCCAGGTCGCCACGTCCCGAGACGTCCGGATTAGCCACGTCCTGGAGACCCACCTGCACAACGACTACGTCAGCGGTGGCGTCGAACTCGCCGCCGCGACCGGTGCGGCCTACCTGCTCAGCGCCGACGACGACGTCAGCTTCGACCGGCACCCGATCCGCGACGGCGACGTCGTCACCGTCGGCCAGATGCGCCTCCGAGCGATCCACACCCCCGGACACACCCACCACCATCTCAGCTACGCCCTGCAGAACTCGGACGGCGACGCCGAAGCGGTGTTCACCGGCGGCTCCCTGCTCTACGCCTCCGCCGGTCGGACCGATCTGCTCGGCGCCGAGCACACCGAGGCCCTTACCCACGCCCAGTACCGCTCGGTGCAGCGGTTGGCCCGTGAACTGGCTGGCGACACTCGGGTGATGCCGACTCACGGGTTCGGCAGCTTCTGCTCAGCCACCCCGACCTCCGGCGAGGAGTCGACCATCGCCGAGCAACGGCAGGTCAATCCCGCTTTGAGCCAGGATGAACAGGCCTTCGTCGACGAGCTCATCGCCGGACTTGATGCCTACCCGGCCTACTACGCCCACATGGGCGCACTGAACTCTGCTACCCCGAACCCCGTCGATCTGTCCATGCCCGCCCTGGTTGATTCCGCCGAGCTGCGGACGCGGATCGAAGCCGGGCAGTGGGTGGTCGACTTGCGCAGCCGCACCGCGTTCGCGGCCGGGCACCTCGCTGGCTCGCTGTCCTTTGAGCTTTCGGACAACTTCATCGCCTACCTCGGCTGGCTGTACCCCTGGGGTGACGCGCTTACCCTGATCGGCGACACCCCAGAGCAGATCCTCGATGCTCGGCGCGAACTGGTCCGCATCGGCGTCGACCGACTCGACGGCGCCGCTATCGGCGACCCCACCCTCGACGCTCGAGCGGCGCATATCCGCAGTTATCCCGTCACCGACTTCGCCGGCCTGGCGACAGCACTCGCCGATGACCAGGTCCACGTGCTGGACACCCGCCGCAACGACGAACGCGCCAAGTCCGCGATACCCGATTCCCAACACATCCCGCTGCACGAACTACCCGGCCGCCTCGACGAAGTCCCGACAACGGAGGAGGTGTGGGTGCACTGCGGATCGGGTTACCGCGCCGCCATCGCCGCCTCATTGCTCGACAACGGCAGCCGCCGCCTTGTCCACATCGACGACGACTACGCACACGCCGAACAACTCGGCCTCGCATCGCCGGCTAGCGACGGCGCGGCGGCCAGCTGACGTGCTCGCAGCGCTCGGATTCGGGCTGCTCATCGGAGCGCTGCTCGGCCTGCTCGGCGGCGGCGGATCCATTCTCGCCGTCCCCGCTCTCGTCTACGGAGTCGGCCAACCACTACACCAGGCAATCCCGACCTCCCTGCTCGTCGTCGGCGTGTCCTCCCTCGCCGGTGCGTTGCCCCGCATTCGGGCACGACAGGTCCACTGGCGCATCGCCGGCATCTTCGGAGTGACCGGCTCGATCGCGGCATTCGCCGGCACGTCAGTGAACAGCCAGCTCCCCGCGCGCGCCGTCCTCATCGGGTTCGCGGCGATCATGGTCATCGCCGGAATAGCCATGCTGCGCGATCAGCGCACCGTCGGTACCGCCTGTGCCGTATCCGGCGGAGCGGTCAACTGGCGCCGCTGCCTTCCTCGCTCACTGGGCGCCGGTCTCGCGGTTGGCTTCCTCACCGGACTGTTCGGAGTCGGCGGCGGATTCCTCATCGTCCCCGCACTCCTCCTGCTCCTCGGCCTCGACATGACCCTAGCCGTCGGCACATCACTGGTCATCATTGTGCTCAACTCCACCTCCGGCCTGCTCGCCCACCTTGGCCACGCCCACCTGGACGTCGGTGTGAGCATCGCCTTCACCGCCACAGCCGTCCTCGGAGCACTTGCGGCCGCACGACTCGCCGTCCGGGTGCCCACCGACAAACTCCAGCGCTCGTTCGCCTACCTCGTATTCGCCGTTGCCGTCTTCGTCGTCATCCAAACGATCATCAACCCGGGCGCAACCTGACAGGCTAGGACGTCGGCCACCTACCGGCCAGCGCGAGACCGGGCGCCTCCGGTGCGTCGTAGCGGTCGTCGTCGAGATCGGCCGCGTGGACGATCTGACCCAGCCGCCAC
>JALYXB010000033.1 GCA_030947305.1 Actinomycetota bacterium
GGTCTATCCAGGCTGCTGAGAGGTCGCACCTGGAACGCTTCATCGTTGCCTACAACGCCGGGGACGTTGAGGGCGGGCTTGCGCAGTTCTCCCGAACCCAGCCGGTGGCTTTCAGTGATTGCGACTACACAACGCAGCAACTCGTGGACGGGCACGGAACCGCGAAACTCACTGCCTGGCTCCGTCGGAACACCGCCCAGCACGACCGACTCGGCATCACCAATATCGTCGACGAAAACTTCGGGCAGCCGCTTGGCGTACTCGGTGTGAGCGTCAGTCGACGCAGCAGCGATGCCATCGCCCGGGCTGGACATCCCAAAGGCATCACGCCGTCGACCGGGGCCAAGGTCATATTCGATGCCACCGGGCTGATCACGGAGTTTAACAACGGCCCGTACGGAGGGCCGCCGAACGCATGCCGGATCGGCTGAGCCCAGTGCGACGGGGTGAATAACCTGCGGGCCATGTTTGTCGCGTGGGCCGGCTGGTTTCACGCGCCCTTTCGCCTCTTGCACCCGCGGGGGAGCAGGATGGTTGGGATGCCCGGACCCGATCAGCTCGCACCACGCAGAGGCGTGAGCAGCGTGCTGGCCGGTCGGTGGTTGTTGATCGGTCTGGTGCTGTCGGGCGTGGTCGCAATGCATGTGCTCAGCGAGCCAGCGACGTCCGGCGGCCACGGCATGATGATGGACGCCCGGCTCGGGCAGAGCGCGCCGATGATGCACGATCAGGATGGCGGCGCGGCGGCTTCAATGGGTTCCGCTGTTCCGCAGGTGATGGCGACTGACGGGTCGATGGCCGCATGTTGCATCTTGTTCCTGGTGGCTGGAGCGGCCGCTGCGATGGCAGCGATGCTGATCTCCATCAGAGCGCGGGCAGCGGTGGTGTTGCGCCAGCTGTTCGCGGGAGTGCTGGATCCTTCCCCGCGTGGCCCGCCAGGTCGGCGCCCGCCCCGCATTTCCCTGTGCGTGCAACGGGTTTAGAGCACTCATCGCACCGCCCCCGCCTTGGCCAGCGGTGCCTTCGGCGTGCCCTTTCCATCCGTTGCATCTTCTTGAGGGAGAGATCTTCATGAATATTCGCATTCGTATCGGCGCGCTCGCTGCCGCCGCGACAGTCATTTTCACCGTGGCCAACTGCGGTACAGCCAGTACTGCCAACACTCAGGTGGTCGGCGGGTCAGCCAGCACCGGCCAACACAGCTATACCGGCGTCGACGGATCACCTTCGGCATCGGCGGCCGCATCTATGCCGGCGGCCGCATCGGGCCCGCACAACGGCGCGGACATCACCTTTGCGCAGATGATGACCGGGCATCACCAGGGTGCGATCGCGATGGCCGACCTGGCGCCGTCCCGGGCGGCCAGCAGCCAGGTGAAAGACCTGGCGGCGAAGATCAAGGCTGCGCAGGGTCCGGAGATCGACGAGATGTCCGGCTGGCTGACGACGTGGATGCCCGGCATGGCCAGCGCATCATCGTCAGCGACGGGTGGCATGTCCGGGATGGATCACGGCAATGGCAGCGCAGCATCGATGCCTGGAATGATGAGCGATCAGCAGATGAACCAGCTCACCGCCGCCAACGGCGCGGCCTTCGACAAATTGTTCCTGCAGCTGATGATCAGCCACCATCAGGGTGCGCTGACGATGGCGAAGACCGAGACCGCGTCCGGTAAGAACCCGGCCGCTCTTGCGTTGGCCACCTCGATCATCACCAGCCAAAGCGTCGAGATCACCGAAATGCAGAGCCTGCTGAAGGGCCTGTAGCGCCCAGCTGCGGCAGGGCCGGCCGGCGACTTCCCCCATCTCGTTGCGCCGCGCCGGCCTCTGCGGCTTTCGCTCGCCGCCCGCCGTGAAGTCGCACACGACAAGTAATACCCCCTAGGGGTAAAGTGACGCGCGGGAAACGGACCAGTCGAGGAGACGACGATGAGCACGATCTGGCACGGAATCTTGCATGCGCTCGGCGTGGCCGGCTCGATGACCTGGCAGGTGACCTGGTCGCTGATCCTGGGTTTCACGCTCTCGGCGATCATCGAGGCACTGGTTCGCAAATCGACGATTGTTCGGCTGCTGCCGGACGATGGAGCGCGTAGTCTGGTCACCGCCGCCGGTCTGGGGGCAGCATCGTCGTCGTGTTCTTACGCCGCGGTCGCGCTGGCCCGGTCATTGTTTCGTAAGGGCGCCGACTTCACCGCCGCGATGACGTTCCAGATCGCTTCCACGAACCTGGTCATCGAACTCGGCCTGATCCTGGCGCTGCTGATCGGGTGGCGGTTCACCCTGGCCGAGTTCGTCGGCGGCCCCATCATGATCGTGCTGCTGGCGCTGCTGTTTCGCCGATTCCTGTCCAAGCGGTTGCGCGCGGCTGCTGCCCGACAGGCCGAACAAGGTGTGGCTGGGTCGATGGAGGGCCACGCCGCGATGGACATGAGCATCGCCTCCACCGGCAGTTTCTGGTCCAGGCTGGCCAGCCCCGCCGGGTTCACCTCCGTCGCGCACAACTTCGTGATGGAGTGGGCGGCCATCATCCGCGACCTGATCATCGGGCTGCTGATCGCCGGGGCCGCGGCTGCGTGGATCCCCGACACATTCTGGCAGCACCTGTTTTTCGCCGATCACCCGCTGCTGGCCAAAATCTGGGGACCACTGATCGGGCCGCTCGTCGCGGTCGTCACCTTCGTCTGCTCGATCGGCAATGTGCCGTTGGCCGCGGTGCTGTGGAGCGGTGGGATCAGCTTCGGCGGGGTCGTCGCGTTCATCTTCGCCGACCTGATCATCATCCCGATCCTGCTGATCTACCGGAAGTACTACGGCACCAAGATGGCCTGGTTCCTGTTCGCCACCTTCTACGTCACCATGGTGGTGGCCGGCTACGTCATCGAGTTCGTGTTCAGCCCGTTAGGCCTTGTCCCCACCGGTCCACGCCACGCCAACGTCGGCCAAGACGGCATCAGCTGGAACTACACCACCGTGCTCAACATCATTTTCCTGCTGCTGGCCATCGCATTGGTGGTGCGCTTCTTGACCACCGGCGGTCGCCAGATGCTCGCCATGATGGGCGGTGCGCCCGATCAACCCGACGGCGGCCACTCCCATCCGTGAGCACTGCCCGACAGAACCCAGCGGAACCGATGTCGATCCTTGGCTGTGCCGCAACCAGCCGGTCGAGTAGGTCAACCACTGTGCAACATCTGCGTATGGATGCAGCTAAGCAGGTGTGCGGGCGTGAACCCGACAGCCAGTACGTTGAGCTGGCAGTCGAGGTCTTTGCGATGCTCGCCGATGCGACCAGGATCCGGTTGGTCCTAGCTCTCCACGACAAGGAAATGTCGGTCAACAACCTCGCCGAAATCGTCGACAAGTCCCCGGCCGCCGTGTCGCAGCACCTGGCCAAGCTGCGGCTCGCGCGTTTCGTCACGACCCGCCAGGAAGGCACCAGGGTGTTCTACCGATTAGCCAATGAGCACGCCAGCCAGCTTGTCTCCGACGCCATCTTCCAAGCCGAGCACTCACTGGACGGAACACCCCGGCACCACCATCCGCGGGACGAAGCAACCGCGTGAACACTCCACGCACTCACCCTGAACACGACCAGGGCGAACATGAGCACGACCGCGCCCATTCGCACGACCAGGGTTCCGATCATGGGCATTCACATCCGACCGGGGTGAAGGGCTTGTTCTACGGCCTGTTCGTCCCGCACAGCCACGACGCGGCCGATGCCATCGATGACGCGCTAGAGGCCAGCGCCACCGGCGTGCGCGCGTTGAAGATCAGCCTGTTCGTGCTGCTCGGCACCACGATCCTGCAGTTCGCGGTCGTCCTGGTCAGCGGGTCGGTGGCGCTGCTCGCCGACACCATCTACAACTTCTCCGACGCCCTTACCGCCGTGCCACTGTGGATCGCGTTCATCCTTGGCCGCCGCGCGGCGAACCGGCGCTACACCTACGGCTACGGCCGCGCCGAGGATCTCGCCGGGCTGTTCATCGTCGCCGTTGTTGCCGCTTCGGCGATCGTCGCGGCATGGCAGTCCATCGAACGACTCATCCACCCGCACCCGCTGGACAACCTGTGGTGGGTGATTGCCGCAGGGATCATCGGCTTCGCCGGCAACGAAATCGTTGCGGTGTACCGCATCCGGGTCGGAAAGCGCATCGGCTCAGCCGCGCTGGTCGCCGACGGGGTTCACGCCCGGACCGATGGGTTTACCTCGCTGTCCGTCGTCGTCGGCGCCGTCGGGGTGATGCTCGGCTTGCCGCTGGCCGACCCGATCGTCGGCATCGGAATCTCGCTGGCGATCATCGCGCTGCTCTGGGGCACCGTCCGCACCATCGGCCGCCGACTGATGGACGGCATCGAACCCGACCTGCTCGACCGGGCCCGCGCCGCGCTGCAACAAGCCCCGGGTGTGCTCGATGTCCTTGCGCTGCAACTGCGATGGGTCGGCCATCGCCTCCAAGGCGCCGCTACCGTCACCCTCGCCGACACCTCCCTCTCGCAGGCGCAAACCGTCATCGACGAGGCAGAACATGAGCTCGCTCGGGCCGTGCCCAACCTCGACGACATGACCATTCGCGCCCGCACGCTCTGATCGCCGCTGCAACGCCCAGCGTCAGATGCGGACCTGTATCAACTCGGCGCAGGGATGGCCGCACCCCACGGTGGTGAGTGTCGCATTCCTCGCCCGGAGGGTGGGGGACTATCTGCGGACAGAGGATTCGACGACGTCGAGGACGGCCGAGAAGTGGTCGGCGGGCAGGCCGGCGGCCAAGTGCGTGACCAAGCCCTCAAGCACCAACTCCAGGTAGGACGCCAGCACCTCTATGTCGACGTCGGTGCGCAGCACCCCGGCATCAAGCTGGCGGCGCAACCTGGCTCTGGTGGCGTCGCCGACCGCCGATGAGCGCTCGGCCCACATGGCGCGAAACTCTGCGTCGGTCCGCAGCCGCCTGGTGATCTCCAGCAGGGTGCCGAGCCGGCCGGCGTCGGGGTTGGCGATCAGATCCCGCATCACCTGGACAAGTCCTTGCGCCGCAACGGTGTCGGTCATCGCCGCCACGTCCGCGTCGGCCAGCGCCAGGAACAACGCATCCTTGTCCGCGTAGTGGTGAAAGATCGCTCCCCGACTCAGCCCGGCCTGTTCCTCAAGGACACGCACGGTCGCCCCCTCGAAACCGTGGCGCGCGAACGCGGTGCGGGCAGCATCAAGGATCTGACGCCGCCGGGCCTCGAGGTGGCCGCTGCTGACCCGGGGCAACGAGTCCCCTTAACTCGTCGCGTCGGTGAGCAGATTCCGCAGCACGTACTGCATGATCCCGCCGTTGCGGTAGTAGTCGGCTTCACCAGGGGTGTCGATGCGCACGGTCGCCTGGAAGGACGTCGGCTCATGGTTCGCCTTGGTCGGGCTCACCTTCACCGTCACGGTCTTCGGCGTCCGGCCCTCATTGAGCTCGGTGATGCCCTCGATGTCGATGATCTCGGTGCCGTCCAGCCCCATGTCCTCGGCCGTCTTACCGGGCGGGAATTGTAGTGGGATCACGCCCATCCCGATCAGGTTCGACCGATGGATCCGCTCGTATGACTGCGCGATCACTGCTCTCACGCCCAGCAGCGCCGTGCCTTTGGCCGCCCAGTCGCGGGAGGACCCCGAGCCGTACTCCGCGCCAGCCAGGATCACCAGCGGCACACCGGCTTCCGCATATCCTTGAGATGCTTCGAAGATCGTTGTCTGCGGCGACCCGTCCTCCAACAGATTCCGGGTGAACCCGCCCTCAACGTCGGTCAATAGCTGGTTGCGCAGCCGGATGTTGGCGAAGGTGCCGCGGATCATCACCTCGTGGTTACCGCGCCGCGAACCGTAGGAGTTGAAGTCCCTGCGGTTCACGCCGTGGTCGGCCAGATACTTTCCGGCCGGCGAATCGACCTTGATGGCCCCGGCGGGGGAGATGTGGTCGGTGGTCACCGAGTCACCCAACTTCGCCAGCACCCTGGCACCGGAGATATCCTGCACTGCAGCGGGTTTCGCGTCCATCCCGTCGAAGTACGGCGGCTTGCGGACATAGGTGGAGTCGGCGTCCCACTGGAAGGTCTTGCCGGTAGGCGTCGGCAGCGATGCCCACCGCTCGTCGCCGGCGAACACGTCTGCGTAGTCGTTGGAGAACATCTCCTGGTTGATCGCCGACGCGATCACCTCTTCGATCTCCTGGCCGTCCGGCCAGATGTCCTTGAGGTACACCGGGTTTCCGTCGGAATCCGCGCCCAGCGAATCCACGTTCAGGTCTACGTCCATCGAGCCGGCCAGCGCGTAGGCGACCACCAGCGGCGGGGACGCCAGGTAGTTCATCTTGATATCTGGATTGATCCGGCCCTCGAAGTTGCGGTTGCCCGACAGCACCGACACCACCGCAAGATCGGCCTCGTTGACCGCCGCCGAGATCTCATCGGGAAGGGGGCCGGAGTTACCGATGCAGGTGGTGCAGCCGAACCCGACCAGGTTGAAGCCCAGCTTCTCAAGGTAGGGCAGCAGGCCCGACCGCGCGTAGTAATCCATCACCACCTTTGAACCAGGGGCGAGGGTGGTCTTGACCCATGGTTTGCTGCTCAGTCCCTTCTCGACGGCCTTCTTGGCCAGCAGCGCCGCGCCGATCATCACCTGCGGGTTCGAGGTGTTGGTGCAGCTGGTGATGGCGGCGATGGCGACATGGCCATGGTCGATGTCGAACGTCTGGCCGTTCATCGTTACCGGGGTCGGCTTCCGCGCGCGGGTGCCGGCCGCCGGGGCGTACGGCCGATGGCCGGTGGGCGGACCCGGATCCGGCATGCTCGACGCCGGGTCGGACGCTGGAAACGTCTCCAGCCCCGATTCATCGGCCCCGTTGTGCTCGTCATGGTTCACATAGGCGTTGAGCGCCTGCCGGAATACCGGCACCGCATCGGCCAGGATCACCCTGTCCTGCGGGCGTTTTGGACCGGCGATCGACGGGACGACCGTAGTCAGATCCAACTCCAGGTACTCGGAATAGTTGGCCTCGTCGGAGGGGTCGTGCCACAGGCCCTGCTCCTTGGCGTAGGCCTGCACCAGGGCGAGCTGATCGTCGGGCCGGCCGGTGAGTCGCAGGTAGGTGATGGTTTCTTCGTCGATCGGGAACATCGCGGCGGTCGACCCGAACTCGGGGCTCATGTTGCCGATGGTGGCGCGGTTGGCCAGCGGGACGGCCGCAACGCCCTCACCGTAGAACTCGACGAACTTCCCGACGACCCCGTGCCGTCGCAGCATTTCGGTAATGGTCAGCACCAGGTCGGTGGCCGTGGTACCGGCCGGCATCGATCCGGTGAGCTTGACGCCGACGACGCGCGGTATGAGCATTGACACCGGTTGGCCGAGCATCGCGGCCTCGGCCTCGATGCCGCCGACCCCCCAGCCGAGCACTCCGAGCCCGTTCACCATGGTGGTGTGAGAGTCGGTGCCCACCAACGTATCCGGGTAGGCAACGCCACCCCGAACCATCACCACCCTGGCCAGATGTTCGATATTGACCTGGTGCACGATACCGGTGCCAGGCGGGACGACCTTGAACTCGTCGAATGCCGTCTGCCCCCAGCGCAAGAACTGGTAGCGCTCCTTGTTGCGCTCGTACTCGAGCTCGACGTTGCGTTCGAAGGCGTCCGCACGCCCGAACACATCGGCGATCACCGAGTGATCGATCACCAGCTCGGCCGGTGCCAGCGGGTTGATCTTGTCCGGGTCGCCACCCAGGTCGGCCATCGCCTCGCGCATGGTGGCCAGATCCACGACGCAGGGCACCCCGGTGAAGTCCTGCATGATCACCCTGGCGGGGGTGAACTGGATTTCGGTGTCGGGCTCTGCATCCGGCTTCCACTGCGCCACTGCCCTGATGTGATCGGCGGTGATGTTCGCGCCGTCCTCGGTGCGAATCAGGTTCTCCAGCAACACCTTCAGCGAGAACGGCAAGGTGCCGGCGCCGTCCAGGCCCTCGACTCCCTTGATCCGGAAGATCTGATAGTCCTGGCCCTCGACGGACAAGGTGTCCTGGGCCGAGAAGCTGTTCTTGCTGGGGCGCACGGTGTCTCCTTTGACAGATCTCATCGTCGACGGCAGTCTCGCGATGCTGCTGCGGGTGTCAGGGCTGCCGTCCATTGGCTGCGCTAACAGTACGCTTGTCCTGTTAGTCGGGCAATGCCCCCCGGGCGTCTCCATCAGCGCGTGGGGATGTCACGACGTCGCCACCGCAGCGACGGATCCCGTCACGGTGACGAGCACCGTGACGGGTTCCGAGTCCGCGAAAGAGCTTGCGGGTGGGGAGATCTGTTACTTACCGGCCAACTGCAGCAGGTAGTCGATGTCGCCCGGCTGCAAACCCTTCAACAGCGTCAACAGCACCCCGGAGTACGTCCGCAGCGGGCTGACGTACCACTTGCCGTTCACCTGGGTGGTGACGATGCCAAGGGTCAGCAGCTGGTTGAACTCGCGCTTGACGATCTGCTGGACCTGCGGCGACATGTTGCCCATGCCGCCCGACGTGCCGGCCAGCTGCATCACCGTGTCGGCGGTGACGACCTGCGACTTGCCGCCGGAATCGATCGTCACCTTGCCGCCGGGGGCGTCGACGGAAACCGTCACCTGCTGCCCACCGGCGTTGACCGTGATGCTCTGCAGCGACACCTTTTTACCGCCGGTGACGTCGCTGGTGGTGAACTTCAGATTGCTGATCGGCAGGCTGGCGGCGTTTTGGCCATTCTTCACGTCACCGGCCGCCAGCATCCGCTTGCCGTAGTCGTACATCACGCCCATCTCGTCGGGCGGCAGCATCCCGATCATGCCCTCGTAGTCGCCTGCGGTCGCCTTGGTCAGCATCCCGTTGACGGCCGCCTCGGGTGAGGAGCCGCCGATCGCGGTGATCGGGGTGGCCAGCGCCTTCGACGCTAGCTCAGGTTTGCCTTTCTGTGCGTCCTGCAGCCAGTTGTCGGCGAGCGTGTAGAACAAGCTGGGGTACCACTTGTCGGCCCGCTTGACGGTCGCGATGCGGATCGGGTGACCCAACTTGGCGACCTCGTCGGCGATATTGACCGTCCTGTCGGTGGTCCGCGCTTGCGCCTGGGAGAGTTGCGGCGCCAGTGCCTTCTTGATTTTGTCGGTGAACGGCAGGTTGGCCGGGTTGCTCTTGAGGGTGACGGTGCCGGCGGTGAGCATCTCGATGGTGACGTGGTCGTTCACCGTCTCGGCCTTGGACGTGTCGAACTTGAGGTCCTTGAACGTCACATTGGAGCCGGTCAGCGTGTGAGCGGAAGCGTCCGACTTGACGATCTGCAGCCGCTTCAGCTCGCTGAGGATGTCGCCGGACATGTCGCTGAATACCCGCGCTTCTGACGGATCGAGCTGCTCGGCGATGCCAACGGGATCCTTGCTGGTGAGCGAGGACAGCATGGTATTCGCGGCCGCCTCCGGCGTTGCCTGACCACCGGCGGCAGTATCGCTGCTCTTGCGGCTGACCAGCCACACGGTGATGCCGACCGCCAGCGCCAGTACCACCACGGCTGCGGTGATGATGACCCCGAGGTTGCTTTTCTTCTTCGGCGGTTGGCCCCCCTGCGGCTGCCAGCCAACCGGCCCCTGTGGCCCCTGTGGGCCCTGTGGACCTTGCGGCTGCCAACCCTGAGCCGGCTGCGGGTAGTCCTGCTGGGCCGGCTGGTAACCGGCAGGTTGGTAGCCGGCCTGCGGGTAGCCGGCCGGCTGATAACCCGGCTGTACAGGCGGGTTCTGGTGACCCTGCGGCTGCCAACCCTGCGGGTTCTGGTGCTGCGGCTGCCAGCCGCCTTGGCCTTGCTGAGGTCCGTAATTGTCACTCATCGGAGTGCTATCCCTCCTACAGGATGCTGATCATCAGGGTTGCCGGGCTCACAACAGGAAGGGCGTTCGCGCTTGGTGTAGACGGCGCAACGGTAGTTCCTTTCGGTCTGACGTAGTGATGTTCGTCAAGGTTCCCTGGATTTCCGGCCGCTCGGCGTCATCCAACGCGTTGCCAGCCCATCCGGACATCACGGCGATCCGGCACCAGCAGCAGGGCGCCGGCGACGATCAGCAGCGCCGATCCGCAGCCAACGATTTCCGGTCCGATCGATGCCAGCTCAATGCCGAAATGGCCGGTGCCGGCCACCACCAGCGCCGTGATGGCCGCGGCCAGTCCCAAGACGCCCAGCAAGATCGCCGCCGCTGCCGCCCAGCGCCAGCGACGGAACGCCGCCAGCAGCAACGGCACCATCAGTGCCGGCCCGAGATACGGCCAGCCATCGATCGCCGCTACCACCGCCGTGTTGTGGATGATCGGGAAGCGCTGAAGGGCGCCTACCAGCTGATAGCTGTTTCGGGCCACCGAGCCCGACATCAGCCACGGCGCGAATGTCCCCCCGACGCAGACCGTGATCGCCACCAGCAGCGTGGTGACGGCCGCCGCCCGGACGAGCGGCCACCCGACAGCGGCCGCGGCGGCATCAAAGGACCGGGAAGTGGGTGGGCGGAAGGACACGACTGCCGAGTCTGCCCTACAGCGGCCGGCGACTCGCATCCCGTCGCAGTCGGCCCTTCGGCGGAGGACTGGAGGGCCCCGATTTTGTCAACGTGAGTCGGAAATACCTGATTTGTCCGGTATGGGACAGGATATACGAGAAGTTTCACGATTAGTTTCTAGTGACGACTGGCGCCTGAGGGGTACAAAGTGGCATGGTGCAACCGGGCGTGTCGGATTGACAACTGCGCGCAGAAGTGAATCAAGGGTCGAAAGTTGACCGTCGTCCGCGGCCTCAGCAGCCGCGGGGAGGAGAACTCGTGGGTTCCATCCGACGCCGGCGCGGCACTATTCGCGCCGCCATATGTCTGGCTTCGCGCGGCGCCGTCGCGGTCACGATG
>JALYXB010000115.1 GCA_030947305.1 Actinomycetota bacterium
ACCGCGATGGTTTCGCCGAGGGCCCGGCCGAGGCCGAGCATCGAGGCGGAGATCATGCCGGCCCTGCCGAACGGCAACACCGCGGTCCGCACGGTCTCCCACTTGGTCGCGCCGAGCGCCCACGCCGCATCGATGGTGTCCCTCGGCGTCTGCAGAAATACCTCGCGGCAGACCGCGGACACCACCGGAATGATCATGATCGCCAGCACGATGCCGGCCATCAGCAGGCTCTGGCCGAACTCGCTAGCCCGAGTGGCACCCGGATAGCCGAAAATGCCCGTCCAGCCGAAATAGTCGTTGAGCCAGGACTGGAATCCCTTGGTCCTCGGGACCAGGAAATACAACCCCCACATGCCGTAGACCAGCGACGGTACGGCGGCCAGCAGGTCGACGGTGGCGCCGAGCGCGGTGGCGAACCTACGCGGCGCGTAATGCGAGATGTACAGCGCGATACCGATGGCGATCGGTACCGCGATCACCATCGCGATGATGGAGGAAGCCATCGTGCCGAAGAACAAGGCCGCCACCCCGAACCTCGGCGGATCTGCTTGCGGGAACCAACCCTGTGTGGTGAACAGGTTGCCGGCGTTGCCGCTGCCCGGCTTCAACGCCGGCCACGCCTTCCAGACCAGGAAGACGGCGATCGCGGCCATCACCACCAGCAGGGTTCCGCCGGCGCCGGCGGCCAAGCTACGGAAGATTCGATCGCCCGGCCGCACCGCGTTGCCGGTTATCGCCGATGACGTGTTGACCGACGTGCGCCGCGCCGCTGTGATTCCCCGACGTGGGCCGCCGGCGGCAGTCTTGGGACCCGGGTCGACTGGCGTCGGGGTGCGGGCGGTGCCCGTCAGGTCGCTGGGGTCATGAGCGGCGCGGCCGGCAGCCTGCGCGGCCAAGTTCGCCGCCATCGAGGCGGTGGCAATTGTCTGGTGTCCGGCCGCCGCGTCGTGCAACTGACCGGCGCCGTCCGCGCTCGCCGGCGCGTCGCTGTTGACGGTGTCATTGGCGTCGGTGGGCTCGGTGGAGCCGTCGGTCGAGCGGTCCGTCATCGAACCCCTGCCGGGTGTGGTCGGCATGTTCCCTCGCTGTGGCCGCTGTGGTGGCCGCTCGGTCTCATCGGTCAATCCTGACGCATCGATATCGACCCGTCATCACCTGCGTAGCTGCGAGTGCTGGTGAGCCGCGGGAACGGGGGAGAACTCCCCCGCCCCCGCGACCGACCACGCTGCGGGCAATGAGCGTCAGCCCAGTCCCTTGATGGCGGCGATCACCTTGGACTGGATCGACGCCGGCAACGGGGCGGCCCCCTTGGCGACGGCGGTGGTCTGTCCGTCGGTGGCCGCATAACCGAGGAAACTCTTGAGCAACGCCGCCTTGTCGCCGTTGCCTGCCGAGCAGACGATCTCGTAGGTCACCAACAGGATCGGGTAGGCACCCGCCGTCTTGGTGGCGTAGTCGAGCTTCAGCTTCAAGTCTTTGCCGACGCCGACGACCTGCGCCGTTGCCACCGACTTGGCCGCAGTTTCAGCGGTGAGCGCAACGGGTCCGCCACCGTTGTCGATCTGTGCCATCGCCAGATTGCCCGATACCGCGTAACCCCACTCGGCATAACCGATGGCGCCGTCGGTGGCGGCAATCGCCTTCTGCACACCGTCGGAGCCCTGCGCGCCCTGGCCGCCCGGCGCCGTCCACGCCTTGCCGCCAGGGAAGGTCCAGCCGCCCGCAGCGGTCAGGTACTTGGTGAAGTTGTCGGTGGTGCCCGAGTCCTCCGAGCGGTGGATCGTGCTGATCTTGGTGCCAGGCAGCGTGACACCCTTGTTGAGATCGCCGATCTCCTTGTCGTTCCAGCTGCTGACCTTGCCGCCGAAGATGTCGACGAGCACCTTCGGGGTGAGCACCAGCTTGTCGACGCCCTTCAAGTTGTAGGCGACGGCAATCGGGCCGGTGACCATCGGCAGGTCGATCGCGTCGTTGCCCTTACAGCGGGTCGTCTTCGCCGTGGCCATCTCGGCGTCCTTCAGTGCCGAATCCGAGCCGCCGAAGTCGGTCTGGTTGGCAATGAAGTCGCTGACACCCTTGCCGGAGCCGCCGCCGCCGTAGTCGTTGATGTTGGACTTGCACTTGGCGTTGTATGCCGCGATGAAGGCCCCGATCACCTTGCCCTGGGCCGTGGAACCGGACGATCGCAGCTCGCCGGTAGCACAGGTAAAGCCGGCACCGGCGAATGTCGTTGCCCCACCACCGGCAGCACTGGACGTCATGGCCGAGCTGGAACCGGCGGCTGGGGAGCTGGAACCAGCGGCTGGGGAGCTGGAACCGGCGGCTGGGGAGCTGGCCCCACTGGATGCGCCACCGGCTGCAGAGCTGGCCCCGCTCGATGCGCCACCGGCAGCAGAGCTGGCCCCACTGGATGCGCCACCGGCTGCGGAGCTGACCGCACTCGATGCGCCACCGGCTGCAGAGCTGACTGCACTCGGCGCGCCGCCCGCTGCCGAGCCAACTACCGAAACGGCACCGCCGGCGGCCGAGCCGGCTGCC
Organism: Actinomycetota bacterium; assembly: GCA_030947305.1. Taxonomy (GTDB): domain Bacteria; phylum Actinomycetota; class Actinomycetes; order Mycobacteriales; family Nakamurellaceae; genus Nakamurella. Next base: position 2,539 of record JALYXB010000115.1, read on the forward strand.
GACGAAGCAGTAGTGTTGTTGTCCGAGCCACAGCCGGTCAGGACGACAGCCGCGGCCGCCGTCAGAGCGACAAGGCCGCTGATTCGCGCGATTTTCACGCCGGTTCCTCCAGGAGTCTGCGTTGGCCGCGCCGGATAAGACCGGCACAGTCGAATCGCCACTCTGGGCGATTCGCTTCAGGACGGTAGGGGCACAGGGTGACCGGATGGCCTGTCCAAGATGAACGCAGGGTGAACGCGGGGGAATCGATGACGTTTCAACCTGTGATCTGACTCCGGTGGCGCGCAGGTTCCGCGGCCGCCCGGGTTCGCTGCCGCCGCCGCGGGTCAGCGGGCGTACACCACGTCGGTGACCGCGACCTCAAAACCCCACCGCCGGTAGAGCTTAAGCGCCCTGTCGTTGTCGCCCTCCACATACAGCATGACGGTCGACAGCCCCCGGCCGGCCAGATAATCCAGACCGGCGGCGGTCAGCGGCTCGCCGAGTCCCCTGACCGGCGACTGCGGGTCGACGCCCAGCACATAGACCTCCCCGATGGGATCGGACCTGGCCGCATCGCCCTGCGGCGTCGGATCTCGCGCGTGCACCTTGGTCCAGTGAAATCCCAGCACGGTGTCGACCGCGTCCACCGCCAGGAAGAAGCCACTCCGGTCGAACCAGTCCTGCGACATCTGGGCGGCCAGTCCGGCGGCGTCCAGCCGCCCCTGCTCCGGATGCCAGGCGAACGCTCTGGCGTTGACGGTAAGGAACTGTTCGTCATCCTGTCCCGGCAGGAAAGTGCGCAACCGGACACCCGCCGGAAGTTCTGAGCGTTGGTCGGCAGGCAGGGCTCTGCGCATCTGCAGCAGGGTGCGCACCGTTCTGAGCTGTAGCGATGAGGACAATGCTTGCGCCGCAGGCAGATTGCCATGTGCCCACACTCTGCCTACCGCCAGCAGCGACGCCGTCAACAGGATGCGCCCGAAGCCACGACCGCGGAAGTCGGGCTGCACCACCAACTCTGCCGGGTCGTCGGCATGACGCACCGCAACTCCCACCGGCCGTTGGGAGTCCGCGACGAACAGATACGAATCATCGACACCGGCCAACGCATCGACGATATGCCCGGAGAGCGGTGCCACCC
>JALYXB010000121.1 GCA_030947305.1 Actinomycetota bacterium
TACCCCGGCGAAACATGCACTCGGAAGGCGATCGATGGCGACGAAGCCCACCATCTCGGATGTCGCCGCCCTCGCCGGCGTCTCCAAGGGTGCCGTCAGCTTCGCGCTCAACGGCCTGCCGGGGGTCAGCTCCCACACCCGCGACCGCATCAGGCAAGCGGCCAGCGAACTCGGCTTCACCCCCAGCCACACCGCCCGCGCACTGTCGACCAGGCGGTCGGGCAACGTCGGGATCGTGCTGGCCAGGCGACCTGAGATGCTCCGCGCCGACCCATTCTTCCCGCCGTTCATTGCCGGAGTCGAATCGCTGCTGGCCCCGTCCGGTCAATCTCTGATGCTGCGGTTCGTCGAGCCGGAGACCGAAGCGGATGCCTACACCGAGCTGGCGAGGGCGAACCGCACCGATGGCGTCTTCCTCGCCGACCTGCGAGTGGACGATCCGCGGCCGGCACTGCTCACCGACCTGCAGCTGCCCTACGTCAGCCTGAATCGACCCGCGGCAGCCGGTTCCGGACCCGCCATCTGCCTGGACGACACCGTCGGCATTCGGGCCGCTGTCCTACATCTGATCGACCTGGGTCACCGGCGGATCGCGCACGTTGCCGGTCCGGCGGAATACCTGCACGCCAACCGTCGCCGGGACGAGTGGTCAGCGGTACTGAAGGAGGCCGGTCTACAACCGGGACCCGTTGTCCAGTCCGATTTCACCGCCGCCGGCGGGGTGCGGGCCACCGAGCACCTGCTCGATCTGGCCGAACCGCCTTCGTCAATTCTGTACGCCAGTGATCTGATGGCGATCGCCGGTATGTCGGTAGCTCACCGCCGTGGGCTGCGCATCCCCGAGGATCTGTCGGTGATCGGCTACGACGACGCCGAGCTGTCCGAGCATCTGCACCCACCGCTGACCTCTGTCCGCACCAATGCCTTTGGCTGGGGTAGGGCCGCAGCTGCCTCACTACTTGCTCTGCTGGAACACCCCGCGGCCCAGCAGGACGACGTCCACCTCCCGCCGCCCGAGTTCATCGTCCGTGAATCAACAGGTCCGTACCGGGCCAGCGCTACCCCCACAGCCGGCCGCCGGCCGACCACGTCCAAGGAGTCCAGATGAAACGTCTTACAGCCGCTGCCGGTGTTGCGCTGATGGTCTCGACCATCGCCCTGTCCGGCTGCGGGTCGAGCGGTGGCGGCAATGCCGCCAGCCAGAACACCGCGCACGGCGCCATCAAGATCTGGTATTCGAACAACGAGCACGAGATCGCCTTCGGCAAGCAGGCCGTCGCCGCCTGGAACAAGGCGAATCCCAAGGAAACGGTGACGGCAGAAGAGATTCCGGCCGGCAAGTCCTCCGAAGACGTGATCGGCGCGGCCATCACGGCCGGCACCACGCCATGCCTGGTCTACAACACCGCGCCGGCCGCCGTCCCGCAGTTCCAGAAGCAAGGTGGGCTGGTGGATCTGAACAGTTTCGCCGACGGCGCCAGCTATATCGAGGCGCGTACCGGGGCGAAACTGGCCAAGCAGTACCAGAGCTCGGACGGCCACTACTACCAGATGCCGTGGAAGTCGAACCCAGTGATGATCTTCTACAACAAGGCCATTTTCAAGAAGGCGGGGATCGACACCACCAAGCCGCCGCTGGCCACCTACGCCGAGTTCTTGGCCACCGGCAAGAAGGTCGTCTCCTCGGGAGCAGCGAAATACGCCATCTATCCGTCGCCCAGCTCGGACTTCTATCAGCCTTGGTTCGACTTCTACCCGACCTTCGCCGCGGAAACCGGTGGCAAGCAGCTGATCGCGGACGGTAAGGCGCAATTCACCTCGGCCGAAGGTACGGCAGTGATCAATTTCTGGAAGCAGATCTACTCCGACAAACTGGCCGGCACCGAGGTCTACCAAGGTGATTCATTCGCCGACGGCAAGGCGGCGATGTCCACCGTCGGCCCGTGGGCCATCGCATCGTACAAGGGCAAGGTCGACTGGGGTGTCGTCCCGATCCCGACCTCCAAGGGCATGGCGGCCGACCAGATTCACACCTTCTCCGACGCCAAGAACGTTGCTATGTATTCGGCATGTCAGAACCGTGGCACCGCATGGGATTTCCTGAAGTTCAGCACCGCCCAAGCACAGGATGGGCAACTGCTGACACTGACCGGCCAAATGCCACTGCGGACCGACCTGCAGACCACCTATGCTCCCTACTTCAAGGCCAACCCGCAGTACACCTTGTTTGCTGCGCAGGCAGCCAGGACCGTCGAGGTCCCGAATATCACCAACTCAGTGCAGATCTGGCAGAAGTTCCGGGATGCCTGGACCTCTGCGGTGATCTTCGACAAGGCCCCGGTGCAGAAGTCCTTCACCGACGCGGCCAGCTCGATCGATACCCTTGCCGGACAGTCCTGAGGCCGGCGCCATGTCCCTAGGCCCCGCTGCCCCCAACGCAGTACCCACCAAGGGGAATGTCCGCCCGCTGCAGGCCGCAACCCCGTCCGGACATTCGTCCGGACCGGGCGCCGGCCAGCAAACCGGCTGGCGAACAAAGATTCTCGGTGTTCAGCCGGTCGGCATGCTGCTGGCGGCGCCCTATGCGGTTTACGTCGCCGTAGTGTTCGCGGTGCCGCTGGTGCTCGCCGTCTGGATCAGCTTCCACGACTATTTCTTCACCGCCCCGGGAGTATCTGTCAACCGGCCGTTCGTCGGGTTCGACAACTACAAGACGGTGCTCACCGATCCTGACGTGTTGGCCTCGTTCCGGCATGTCGGTGTCTTCATGATTATCAACGTGCCGCTGACGGTGGTGCTGTCGCTGGCCCTGGCGACCGCGCTGAACAAGGCGATCAGGGGCCGGACGTTCTTCCGGGTAGCGTTCTACGTTCCCTACGTGACGGCGAGCGTCGCTGTCGTTGGTGTCTGGTTGTTCCTGTTCAGTGACAACGGTCTGGTCAACCACGCTCTCGGCGGGCTGGCCCCCAACCCGTCGTGGCTGGTGAGCTCGACCTGGGCGATGCCGCTGATCGCTGTCTTCGTCACCTGGAAACAGATGGGGTTCTTCATCCTGCTGTATCTGGCGGCGTTGCAGAACGTGCCGAAGGAGCTCTACGAATCGGCGGCGACGGACGGCGCCAGCGGGTGGAAGACGTTCCTGAACGTGACCGTACCCGGCGTGCGGCCGGCGACCGGCCTGGTGGTGCTGCTGGCCATCATCACCGGCGCCAACCTGTTCACCGAGCCCTACCTGCTGACGGCCGGCGGTGGGCCGGCCGGCGCCTCCACCTCCCCGGTTCTGCTGATGTACCAGAAGGGTATCCAGCAGGGCAATCCCGACGTCGCCTCGGCGATCGGGGTGGTGCTGGTGATCTGCGTGCTGATCCTTGCCGTCATCAACCGCTGGCTGTCCGAACGGGGTAACCGATGACGATCACCGAGAACGATCCTGTTGTTCCGACGGTGCGCAAGACCGGCGGCACACAGAAGGCGCTGATGCTGATCCTGCTGATTCTCGGTGCGCTGGCGTTCCTGTTTCCGTTCTACTACATGGTGATCGGCTCGTTACAGAAGGAGCCGGACACCTCGGTCGCCGGCGCCTTTCCGCATTTCGGCGACATCACCGTCAGCAACTATTCGGCTATCAACTCCCGGCTGAACCTCGGCCAGGCGTTGGTGAACTCCGGCATCTTCACCGGCGGAGTATTGTTGTGCACCTTGATATTCGGGGTGCTCGCCGGCTATGCGCTCGCGCTGTTGCAGTTTCGTGGAAGGGGCACCGTCTTCGGTACCCTGCTGTTGGTGCAGGTGGTGCCGTTCCAGTTGCTGATGATCCCGCTGTACGTGCTGATCGCCCGCAATTACGGCCTGTCCGACAACTACCTCGGGATGATCCTGCCGTTCGCCATAAACTCGACGGCGGTGTTCATCTTCCGGCAGTACTTCATGCAGCTGCCACGAGAACTGTTCGATGCCGCCAGGATCGACGGGGCCAGCGAACTGCGGACGCTGTGGTCCATCGCGCTCCCGCTGGTTCGGCCGGCAGTGCTGACGGCGACACTATTGACGTTCATCGGCCCTTGGAACGAATTCCTCTGGCCGTTCCTGATCACCAAGGAGCAGTCCAAGCAACCGCTCGCCGTCGCGCTCGCCAACTACATCACCACGGTGGCTGCCAGCGCCAGCAACCCCTTCGGCGCGATCCTGGCCGGCGCGGTAGTTCTTGCGGTGCCGGTGATCGTGCTGTTCATCGCATTTCAACGCCACTTCGTCTCCACCGATCTCGGATCCGGTGTGAAGGGATAGCCGTGCCCGTTGCTACACAGGTGTCGTACACGCTGACCAGGCTCGGGGTAGTGATGGAACCGGATCCCACCGACCCGAACGAGGCAGAAGGAGTGTTGAACCCGGCGTCCGGCCGGCTGCCGGACGGGTCGGTGTTCCTGCTGCCGAGACTGGTGGCCGCCGGAAACGTGTCTCGAGTGGGACTTGCCCGGTTGGTGGTCGAGAACGGCGTACCTGCCCGGGTGGAGCGCGAAGGTGTTGTGCTGCAACCGGATGCAGGCTGGGAGCGCGCCGACAATCATGCCGGTGTCGAGGATCCGCGGACCACCATGCTCGCCGACCTCGGTCTACACGTGATGAGCTACGTGGCCTACGGTCCGCTCGGACCGAAGCCGGCGCTGGCAGTCTCGGCCGACCTGCGGAACTGGAAACGGTTGGGCCCGTTGCACTTCGAGTTCTCCGAAGAGCTCGATACCGACCTGAACCTCTACCCGAACAAGGACGTGGTGATCTTCCCGGAGCCGGTACCCGGCCCGGCGGGTGAGCCATGCTACGCGGTGCTGCATCGACCGATGTGGGATCTTGGCTGGATAGCCCCGATGGCCGGCGTCCATCTGCCGGCCGGTATCACCGACGACCGGCCCGGCATCTGGATCTCCTACGCACCGGTTGCCGCCGTGCACCACACTCTGTCGGCGCTCACCCACCTGTACGGCCACCGCTGCGTCGCCATGTCCGAGTACGACTTCGAGGCACTCAAGATCGGCGCCGGTCCGGCCCCTCTGCGAATTCCCGAGGGCTGGCTGCTGATCCATCACGGGGCGTCGGGCTTGATCAACAATGCCTTCGAGCAACAGAAGAACGCGCATTACGCGGCCGGTGCGATGATCCTGTCCGCCGACGACCCGGCGGTGGTGCTGGCGCGCACCCCCGAACCGCTGCTCAGCCCGCAGACCGATGATGAGACACAGGGCATTGTGCCCAACGTGGTGTTCCCTACGGCGATCGAGCAGATCGACGGCCGGAATTTCGTTTTCTACGGGATGGCCGATTCCAAGATCGGCGTCGCCGAATTGGCGCGGGCGGGAGCCGGCTGATCGGCAGTGCTGGCGGGCAACACCCGGGTGCCCCGGCGAGGATCACCAGCGCGCATTCTGTGACCTGAGTGACGCAACGAGCGAGTCAGATCCTCGAAGGCGAAGATCATCCTCGCCGGCGGGATGGCTCGCCGTGTCCTGGAAGCGCGAGCTGTCCGTCGCCGGCCGTTTCCAGCAACCCGTCGGCGAGCAGCGAGTCCAGACAGCGCCGCCATTGCCCGGTGTCAGGCCATACCCGGCTCAGGGCGACCAGGTCGACGGCGCCTGTTGCCTGCCGGACCGCCGCCATGATCCGGCCGCGGACCTGACGATCGGTGCCGGCCCAGGCCTGCCGGCGCCGTTGAACCGTGCTGGCCGGACGACCGGCGGCGGTCCACCGACAGGCCGACACCACCGGGCAGTCGTCACACCGCGGGCGAGCGGCCGTGCAGACCAGGGCGCCGAACTCCATCACCGCCCCCGACAGCAGCGCGGCGGTCGACGGATCGGCTGGCAGTAGCGACTCCATCAGCCTGCGATCGGCCGCGGTGGCCGAGCCGGCATCGTCGGTGCCGCGGACCAGCCTGTTCAGCACCCGCCGGACATTGGTGTCGACCACCGGCACCCTGGCGCCGAAGGCGAACGCCGCCACCGCGCGAGCTGTGTACTCGCCGACTCCCGGCAACGCCAGCAGCTGGTCAATCTCGGACGGCACCATTCCGTCGTGGTGGTCCTTGATGGCATTGGCGGCGGCGTGCAGGCGCAGTGCCCGGCGTGGATAACCGAGCCGGCCCCAGACCCTCACCGCATCCCCTGGAGCGGCGGCGGCCAGCGCCGCCGGCGTCGGCCAGCGCCGCATCCAGTCCAGATAGCCCGCTAGCACCCGTGCCACCGGCGTCTGCTGCAACATGATCTCGCTGGTCAGCACGGCCCAGGCGCCGGCGGCTGGATCCCGCCACGGCAGCTCCCTGCCCTTGGCAGCGAAGAATTCCAGCAGCGCACCGATCGGCAACGCCCCCGGCATTTTGCCGGGGCTCGGCGTTTCGCCGCAGATCAGCACGACCGCGACGCTACCGTCGGGTTCGTGATGCATCCCGTCGGCCCTCGGTCTCCGAGGGTGTACTGGCTCCGTCGGTCGCTCGCAGCCGGCGCCGCAGTCGTCGTGCTGATCGGCCTGGTGTGGTTGGTGATGAGCAAAGCGGGCAGCGGCCGTAAACCCGGCAACGCCTCCCAGCCGCTGGCCGGCGCGTCGACGCCTAGCAGCGTGCAGCTGACGGGAGTGCTGGCCACCAAGCCGTTAACATCGGTAGCTTCGTCGACCAGCTCCACATCCGAGACATCCAGTGCCGCAGCGCTTTCCACCGGCGGCACCGCGACGGCCAGCCCGAAGACGACGACCCAGGCCAGCAAAAAAAGGGCGCCGACCCCGACGAGTGCTGCAACGACAGGCACCGCAAGGTCCAGCGCTGCAATGACAGGCGCCGCTAAGGCAAGCGCGCCGGTCACCAGCCAGCCGACCACCAACGCGCCGCCGACGTCGCATCGCAGCAGCGCCGCGCAACCGGTGGACTCGGCCCCGGCCCCGGTGCGCTCGACGACACCGCCGGCCGCCACCACTCTGCCGGCCACGACGGCGAGGCCTTCGACCGCCGCTCCGCAGGGCAGCGGTACCGCCGCCACCCTGGCGGCGGCTGCTACCGGGAAGACGGCGAAGGAGGCCGCACCGAAGACGTCCGCCCCGCCCAAGACCACTAAACCAGCGGCCCCGACGACCGACGCTCAGGGCCGGCTGCTGTGCACCGGCGCCATGCTGGAGCTGACCTCGACGGCCGGGCAGTTCAGCTACCCGTCGGGTTCCCAGCCGCTGCTGGGCCTGACGGTGATCAACAAAAACACCGTCGGTTGCGTTGCTGACCTGTCCGGCGCACACCAGGTGTTCACCGTCTACGGCGCCCAGCACCAACGGACGTGGTCGACAGTGGATTGCTTCCCCGGCAAGGGAACCGACGTCCGGATGATGAATCCCGGCGAGAGCCTGCACTACTCGATACGCTGGTCAGGCACTACCTCTAAGCCCGGCTGCACTGGGACGCGGGTGCCGGTGCCGGCCGGCAGCTATACGGTTGTCGCCCAGCTCGGTGTCTTGACCGCGGCACCCGCGAAGTTCACCGTCACCAGCTGATGCCTGCCGTATCGCTTGCGCCGCAACGGTTCTCCCGCTGCATCGATGGCGTCAGCTGAAACGGTCGCTGATCGAGGACTCGGCGAGTCTGGACAGGCCCTCACGGACCATTCGAGCCCTGGCTTCGCCAATGCCCTCGACCTCTTGCAGATCGGCGGCGGTGGCGGCCAGCAGAACCTGCAGGCTGCCGAAATGCCCGATCAGCCGCTCCAGCACCGAAGTCGGGAGTCGCTGGATGCCGGACAGCAGCCGATAGCCGCGGCTGGACACTTTGGCGTCCAGTGACTCGCCGCTGTTGCGGCCCATGGTCCTGGCGATTGCCCCGATGTCGATCAAGGCCGGCCCGGTCAGCTGGTTCAGCTCAGCGTCGACGACGGCCACCTGGGCGGCGTCGTCGTCAGGCAGGTAATCGCGGATGAGCAGCTCACCCAGTCCTTCGGTGCCGGCCAGCAGTTCGTCCAGCTGCAGGCCGAGCAGCCGGCCGTCGGTGCCGAGCTCGATGACGTTGCCGGTGAGTTCGTCGGCGATGCGGCGCACCATCAGTAACCTTTGGACCACCATCATGGCGTCCCGGAGGGTGGTGAAGTCCTCGATCTCCAGAGACGAAAGAGTATGCGCCACCTCGTCCAGCCGGGCCCGGTAGCGCTGCAGCGTTGCCAGCGCCTGGTTGGCCCTGCCGAGGATCGTCGCGGGATCGGGCACTTCATGCCGCAGCCCGCCCAGGTACAGGCTGATCGTCGACATCGAATGGCTGACGGCGATCACCGGCACCTCGGTCTGGACTCCCGTACGCTCTGCCGTTCGATGCCTGGTCCCCGATTCAACGGTCGGGATGGTGGCGTCCGGCATCAGCTGCACGTTGGCCCGGACGATCCGGGTGGCGTCGTGATTCAGCACCACCGCGCCGTCCATCTTGCACAGCTCACGGAGCCTGGTGGGGGAGAACTCGACGTCGAGTCGGAAGCCGCCGTCGCACAGCTCCTCGACGGTGCGGTTGTCGCCGACGACGATGAGGGCGCCGGTCCGGCCACGCAGGATGCGCTCGAGACCCTCGCGCAGCGCGGTGCCAGGCGCGAGCCGCGCCAGTACCGCGCGATGGGCGCTGACTTCCGATGGGTCACTCAAGATGCCTCGTTCCGGGCGACACGGGGTTGTTCCACTCGCTGGGGACGGTGATGCGAGCGACCTGGGCGCGCGGACAGTCTATGGGCAGGGCAGATCGGCTGGCCTCACCCTGCCCGTTCCTTCGCGCTTTAGCGACGCAGCCACCGCACCACCCCGTCGTCGTTGCCCAGTGCCCTGAACGCTGCGCCGAGGTCGGCCACCCTGTCCACCCGCAGGCCCGCCGGCGCCACCATTTCGCCGCCTGCCGGCACCACGGCGTGGGTGAAACCGAGCCGGGCCGCCTCGGCCAGCCGGCGGGACAACGCCGGGGCCGGCCGGATATCGGCGGACAGCCCGATCTCGCCGATGAACACGGACTTCGGGGGCAGCGGTATGTCTCTGACGCTCGACCAGACTGCCATTGCAAGTGCCAGGTCTGCTGACGGCTCCGTCACTTTGGCGCCACCGGTGGTGGTGGCGATGACTTCCTTCCCGGCCAGCGCCACCCCGGCGAACCGCTGCAGAACGGCCAGCGCGATCGTCACCCTGTTCGCGTCCAGCCCGGACACCGTCCGCCTGGCGCCGCCGGCACTCTCGGCGCCGGCCACGACCAGCGCCTGGATCTCGACGGGCAGCGCGCGCCGGCCTTGCATGGTGAGGGTGACGGCAGTGCCAGGCACCAGCGGGCGGGCCGCGGTGATGAACACCTCCGACGGGTCGGCCAGCCCCTCGATGCCCTCCGCCGTCATCCGGAAACAACCGACCTCGTCCGAGGCGCCGAATCGGTTCTTGATGCCCCGCACCAATCGCACCGACGAGTGCCGGTCTCCCTCGAAATGCAGCACCACGTCGACAAGGTGCTCCAGCGTCCGTGGCCCGGCGATCGATCCGTCCTTGGTGACGTGTCCAACCAGTACGCAAGCGATGCCTCGCTCCTTGGCCGTTGCCGTCAGCGCCGCCGCCACCGCACGCACCTGGGTGACACCGCCGGCGCTGCCCTCCATCTCGGCGGCCGCGATGGTCTGAACCGAGTCGATGATCAGTAGCTGCGGCGACACCTGATCAACGTGCCCGAGTACGGCAGACAGTTCGGTTTCGGCGGCCAGGAAGAGCTCCGGATGAACAGCGCCCATCCGCTCCGCCCGCAGCCGCACCTGCGGCGCCGACTCCTCGCCGGTGACGATCAACACCCTGCCCTGGCCCGATGCCGCCCAGGCCTGGGCGGCCGACAGCAGCAGCGTCGACTTGCCGACGCCGGGTTCGCCGGCCAACAGCACGACGCTGCCGGGGACAAGACCGCCGCCCAGCACCCTGTCCAGCTCGGGAACGCCACTGGGCCTGGCGAGTGCGACGGCAGGATCGATCTGCGCCATCGGCATCGCGGGGGTGCTCACCGGGCCGGCCGACACCTTGCGGAGTACCGCCTTCGCCGACCCTGCCTCGGTCAACGTTCCCCAGGTCTGGCACTTGGGGCACTGTCCACTCCACTTGGTGGCGATGTGGCCGCAGTCCGAGCACGCATAGGCGGGCCGCACCTTGGCCGCGGACCTGCTCGAGCCGAGCGCCGACCCCCCGCCCGAACCGAATGCAGAACGATTGCCGGATCGGTGGGCGGATTGGGAGCCGCTGAAGGTGGTCATCAGTCGAACATACGTCCGACCTCAGACAGTGCGGCTGCGACAGGCCCCGAGGATGAGGTCAACCTTTGCAGGTGGTGGGCGGTGCGGCTGAGGCTCCGCCGGGGGAGCTCGCCGCAGCCGTGCCGCTCGACCCACCAGCCGACCCGCCAGCACCGGCTCCGGTACTGGTGTCCTTGCCGGTGAGCCACAGCGGCGTGAGTTCGGGCGGCTGAATGTTGATGGTGACCCGGCTGCCGGTGCGCTCCGCCGGCGTCTGGATCGGTACGTTCAGCGTCAGGCGGCCGGCTTGCGCGAATGACAGTGTCAGTGGGATCGACGTGCCGTAGCAGAGCGGCCTGGTGGTCCCGGTGAGGGTTGCGGTTGCCGTACTGGCGGCGCCCACCGTGACCAGTGACTGGGCAGGCAGGGTGATGGTGCCGGACAGCTTCACCGAGCTGGCGGCCGGCGTGCTGATCGAGGTCAGGGTATCGGTGGAGAGTCCCGCATTGGACAGCACCATCAGCAGTTTCACATTGCTGCCGGTGGCATAGTTCGCCGCATCCGGGGTGGCCAGCAGCGCATTGCGGACGCCGATATCGCCGACGGTGGCGTTGCCGCCGTCGATAGCAGCAACTACCTGGGCTGTCTGCGAGACCTGCCCGGCGGCACAGCCGGACAACACCAGGCACGCGCCGAGCGCGACGGTCGCGAGAGCCTTGACACCGTCGCGACGCACAGCAGGTCGAGGTTCACAGGCACCTGGTTGACGGGCGGCGCGGAACACGGCGGCTCCCTTCGGTTCGGCGGCCGGCTGACGAGCGTCTGACAACAGCAGGGATGTGCAAGCAGATTAGCTGCCGTCGGCGTTCGGGTGCGCGTCGGGCACTCCGGCAGCGCTCTACATGCTGGTCGCGATGGCACCGGCAGCTGGTAGCAATGCCACCGGGCGCTCCCCGCGATGCCGGGTGAAACGTTGGTCCGGACGACTGTCCGACCACCCTGATACTGCTGTAGGCAAGGCCCGACAGCATGGAATAGGCAGGTTTGTCAAGCCCCCGAATAGGGTCTGACCTGCGACAACGGGTGGAAGCGCGGCCGGAATCGTGGTAAGCTGGCGGCAGCGAAAGGGGAACCGTGCTCATGG
>JALYXB010000144.1 GCA_030947305.1 Actinomycetota bacterium
CCTGCTGTCACAATGGCATGCGAGCCGGCCTGGCCGGGAGCGCAGGATGAGGTAGGACGATTCAGATGCCGGTCACTGGTCACGACGTCGCGCGGCTGGCAGGCGTCTCGCAACCTACCGTTTCCCGGGCTCTGCGCCAGGACAGCCAGGTATCCGCTGCCACCAGGGCGCGGGTGGCGGCGGCGGCCGCGTCGCTGGGCTATGTGCCGAGCGAATTGGGCCGAAGTCTGTCGACAAGGTCGACCCGGCAGATCGCGATGGTGGCCGACCTGGACAATCCGCTGTATCCACGATTGGTCGGGCCGCTGCATGATGCGTTCAATGCCAACAACTTTCGAATGGTGTTGCTGGCCGAGCGGGGGGAGGAGATCGTCGGCGATGGGCGCCTGCTGGACGGATCGGTGGACGGAGCGGTACTGACCACTTCGCAGCTGCGCTCTTCGCTACCCAAGCACCTGTCGGAAAAGGGATTTCCCTTCGTGCAGCTCAATAGGGTGTCCGCACTGGTGCAGGCCGACAGCGTGACGGCGGACAACGTAGGAGGGGGCAGGGCCGTCGCCGATCTCCTCGCGGCCGGCGGGCACAAGCAGATAGCCGCCATCCTCGGTCCCCGCGAGACCAGCAGCGCCCGCGAACGCGAGCGCGGATTCCGGGCGGGTCTGAAATCGTTCGGGCTGACTTTGCCGCCGACCGCCGTGGTCCGCGGGTGGTTTCTCTACGAAGTGGGTCACGCCGGCATGCATGAACTGATGGCCAGCGGTCGCCCGCCGACGGCTGTCTTCTGCGTCAGCGATGTCATCGCGGTGGGGGCGATCAACGCGCTCACCGAACTAGGGCTGGCGGTGCCGGGTGACGTCAGCGTTGTCGGATTCGACGATCTGGAGATCGCATCCTGGCCGATGTTCTCGCTGACCAGTGTCCGAGTCGATTTCGCCGCGATGGCCCGCCGGGCGGCCGAGTTGCTGCTGGCCAGGGTCGCCGGCCGGGAGCACGCCGTCGTGCACGAGCGGTTTCCGGTGGAGCTGGTCCGGAGATCAACCCACCGCGAGCTCTGAGAACTATCGCCCTACATTCTTCGGCCCCCTCTTCCGTTCCTCTCTGCATACGTATACCGTAACGGGATGACCGCAACCGACACCCCGATCTCTTCCGCTGACAGTCGGGTCAGCGCTGCTGATCTGGCCCGCCGAACACTGCGCAGCAGTGACTACGTCAGCTGCAACACTGCCTTTATCGACTGCCGGATGCCCGGCAGCACTCTCAAGGAGAACTACTCGATCATCGGTTCCGGTGTGACGCAGAACCCGGACCAGGTCATCAATCTGGAGGAACCGCACGGCTTCAATGTCGGTGCGGCCGCGATGCCGAACGGTGTGAACAACAACCTCCACCTGCACTTCACCGCAGAGGTGTTCCTGAACTTCCGGGGGGATTGGCGTCTGCGCTGGGGAGCCAACGGTGAGAACGAACTCGACTTCCACCAAGGGGCCATCGTGACGGTGCCGACCTGGATCTTTCGCGGGTTTACCAACATCGGTGCCGACAACGGCTGGCTGTTCACCGCCCTCGGCTTCGACAACACCGGCGGCATCGTCTGGGCCCCGACGATCATGCGAGGGGCAAGGGAACATGGCCTCTACCTGTCGGCCGACAATCAGCTGATCGACACCGAAGCAGGTGGCACGATCGACGCCGACACGGATCTGATCGCGCCGATGTCCGACGACGAGGTATCCAAGCTGCGCAACTGGACCGTCGAACAGATGCGATCCAGGATTGTTACCAGGGAAGACCTGGTGTGGTCGGCGCATCCGTTTCTGTGCACCGAATTGCCAGCTGGCCGTTCGGAATTCGCGCAGGTCGTCGGGTACGGCATGACGGAGGACCGCGATCAGGTACCCCCCGTCCATTACCCGCACAATTTCAATCTCGGCTGGCTGCGCGCAGACGTCGGTGAAGGCATGCTGACCCACCGCCATCACGCCACCCAGGCGTTGCTCGTTTACTCCGGACGCTGGCGGGTGGACCTCAATCACCTCGGCGAGGAAGTCTCCGTCGAGCTCGGCCCTGACGACACACTCTCGGTGCCGGTAGGGGCCTGGCGGCGATTTGTGGTCGTCGGCGATGAACCGGCGGAGATGGTGGTCATCAACGGCGGAGACGGCCGGGTTCACCTGCAGTGGGCCGACGAAGTCAGGGATATGGCCAGGGAAAAGGATTGGGCACAGGACGCCGCCGGATATGTAGCGCCATGGGCTGTTGTTCGCACGTCCGTTCTCGACGACTGACAGCTTCTCCGGAATTACTCACACTTCACCCATGCAGAGCCACCCAACTACCGAGCAGATAACAGAGGCGTCGTGATCACCCAGCTGAAGAAACCCATTGCAGCACAATCCGTTACCGCCGGACGGGAGGCCGTCAACGACACCGTTCGGGGTGTGATCGCCGACATCCGCGAGCGCGGCGACGCGGCCGTCCGGGAATACTCGGAGCAGTTCGACAAGTGGTCTCCGGAGAGCTTCCGGCTCGACGCCGGGCAGATCGATGAACTCGTCTCTTCCTTGCCCCAGCAGGTGATCGAGGACATCATCACGGTGCAGGAGAACGTGCGACGGTTCGCGACCAGGCAGCGCGAATCGGTCGCCGACTTCGAGATGGAGATGATGCCCGGTGTCCACCTCGGGCAGAAGAATATCCCGATCGGCGCGGCAGGCGCCTACATCCCAGGCGGCCGCTATCCGCTGACCGCATCGGCGCACATGACCATCGTGACCGCCAAAGTCGCTGGCGTGGAGCGGGTTGCGGCCTGCACACCGCCGATCCGAGGAGTCATCCCGGCGGCGACGATCGCTGCCATGTCGTTGGCCGGAGCGGACGAGATCTACGTCCTCGGGGGCGTGCAGGCCGTGGTGTCCATGGCTCTGGGCACGGAGAGCATCGGCCGGGTCGACCTGATCGCCGGCCCCGGTAACGCCTATGTGGCCGAGGCGAAACGACAGCTGTTCGGCGAGGTGGGGATCGATCTGTTCGCCGGTCCTACCGAAATCCTGGTGATCGCCGACGACGCCGCCGACCCGTTCGTGGTTGCGGTCGACCTGCTCAGTCAGGCCGAGCACGGCCCGGATTCGCCGGCGGTGCTGATCACCACCAGCCAGACGGTTGCGCGGGAAGCCCAGGCACATATGGACAAGCTCCTGGTGGACATGCCGACCCGCGACTTCGCCGGGCCGGCCTGGCGCGATCACGGTCAGATCCTGGTGGTGGACACCATCGAAGAGGCGTTCACCGTCGCTGATGACTTCGCCTTCGAGCACGTCCAGGTGCTGACCAGGAATCCACGGCAGGCGCTGGCATCGATGAGGAACTACGGTGCGCTCTTCCTCGGGGAGGGTACCTGTGTTTCTTACGGCGACAAGGTGATCGGCACCAACCACGTGCTACCCACCCGAGCAGCGTCGCGGTACACCGGCGGGCTGTGGGTCGGCAAGTACCTCAAGACGGTGACATACCAGCAGATCACCGACAGCGCATCGAGTGCGGCACTGGGAGAGCTGTGCGGGCGGGCCGCACGCGTCGAGTCATTCGAGGGGCACGCCCGATCCGGTGATGTCAGGGCCGCCAAGTTCGGCGATGCGGAACTGACCTGGACCGACCACCAGGTCCGCGCAGCGACGGCCGATGCCTGAGGCGGACGCTTCACCCGCCCCCCGGCCACCACTATCCAGCCGGACCGCCCTGGTCACTGGCGCCGGCAACGGACTGGGCCGGGCAATTTCCTTGCAGTGTGCCGCGGCCGGGGTGCGAGTCATCCTCACCGGACGTTCTTCGGAACCGCTGCAGCAGACCGCCGAGCTGATCGAGCGCGCCGGATATCCGGCCGCCCGGGTTGCCCAAGTCGACGTCGCTGATCAGCACTCCGTCGCCGTTCTGTCCCAGAGCCTGGCGGACGAGCGGATCAGCATTCTGGTCAATAACGCAGGTGTACCTGGCCCGGTGTCCGCACTCGTCGACATCGAACTCGATGAATGGAATACGGTTTTCGACGTCAATGTCGCCGGCGTCTTCCTCATGTGCCGGGAATTTCTGCCACCGATGATCGAGCGTGGTTCCGGCGATGTGATCAACGTTGCCTCGGTCAGTGGCAAGCGTCCATTGGCCCGTCGAACTCCTTACTGCGCATCGAAGATGGCCGTGATCGGCCTGACCACGACGCTGGCGGCCGAGGTCGGGCCGCTGGGCATCACGGTGAACAGCTTGTCGCCCGGTCCGGTGAACGGGCCGCGGATGGAACGGAATTTCACCATGGAAGCCGAGCGCACCGGGCGTACGGCAGACGAAGCGCGCGCCGAATTCGCCGGTCGCGCCCTGCTCGGACGGCTGCTGGAGGAGGACGAGGTCGGGTTGGCCGTTGTGGCGATGCTGAACATGCCCGGCCTGCACGCCGCCGACATCGATCTGTCCGCGGGTATGGTCGCTCGGTGAGTGATCTGGCAGCACGACTGCGTGCCCGTGAACCCCTGCTCGGGACACTGTTGCGCATGCCGAATGAGGCGTTGATCGAGATGACGGCGCTGGTCGGAATGGATTTCGTAGTCATCGACACCGAACATGGCCCAGCGGACCAGGTCTCACTGGGTCATCACCTCACCGCTGCTGCGGCGGCCGGAATTCCGGCGCTGGTCCGAATCGGGAATCTCTCCGAGATCCTCCGGGTGCTGGATCTCGGTGCCGCGGGAATCATTGCACCGCATGTTTCTTCGGTCGAGCAGGCCGAGACGGTGGTCAAGGCGGCCAGTTATCCGCCCCGCGGTGACAGAGGATTTGCGACCTACACCCGCAGCGGGCGCTACGGGTTGATCGGGGTGGCCGAGCACCTTGAAAATTCAGCGACCGGCGTGATCGTGATCCTGATGGTCGAGGACGGTGCCGGCGTCGCTGCCGCCGAGCAGATGTCCGCCATCGATGGCGTGGACGGACTTTTTGTGGGTCCGGCGGACCTGTCCGTCGCCCTCGGCCACCCGGGTGCGATGGAGGGCCACGAGGTCCGCAGTGCGATCTCTCAGGTGCACCAGGCAGCAAAACGCGCCGGCGTTGCCGTGGTGAGCATCACCGCAGACCCAGCCATCGCACGCGAGCATTTCGCTGCCGGCAGCACCATGGTCATCTACAACGTGCTGGCTTCTCTCGGCGGGATGTTCACCCGGCTGGCCGGTGCCCATCCGGGGGCCGGGAGCACGTCCGCTGACCAAGGGAACGCAGGGACAGCACCGACGGTGCTGCTGCCTGGAATGCTCGGGACGACGCGTCTGTGGGACAGCGTGGTGCCGCAGCTGGATCCCCGGCTGGCCGCCCGCGGGGAACGCATCGATCTGGATGACAGCGTGTCCGGGATGGCCGAGTCTGTGCTGGCCCAGGCACCCGAAAGGTTCAACCTGGTCGGCCACTCGCTGGGTGGCATCGTGGCTTTGGAGATCGTTCGCCTTGCGCCGCAACGGGTCAGCCGGCTGGTACTCGTCAACTGCAGTGGACGAGGGCCGTCGGACGAACAGCTGGAGAGCTGGTCGAACCTGGCCGATCGCACTCGGGCGGGCGATTTCGGCGAGCTGGTCGACGAACAGGCCGAGATCAACCTCGGTCCGGCCGCGCATCGGTCCGAGCTCGGCACCGCCTGGCGGGAGGCGGCCCACCAGGTCGGAGCCCAGGGTTTTCTCCGGCAGTTGGCGGCGCAGAAGTCCCGGCCGGACAGTCTTTCCAGTCTCGGCGCGATCACCATCCCCACGCTGGTGGTCAGCGGTGAACTGGATCTGGTCTCGCCGCCCGATGTGCAGGTCGAACTGGCCGAAGGCATTCCGGGCGCCGAACACGTCATCGTGCCCGGTGCCGGACACATGGTGCCGATGGATTCGGCCACCGAGCTGGCCGCCGTGCTCAGCGACTTCCTCGCCGGCTGAGGCCGGCGTCAGGTCGATCGGCCGCCCCCTGGCGGGCGCTCTTGGGTGCCACCCTGACGACTTTTTCCCGCGGCGACCGACGGCCCACCAGCGTTTGTTGCGCCAGCCTGGCCAGCTCCCGGGTCGCCGGTGAAAGCACTGCGTTCGCCCGCTGTACCAGTGCGATGGTGTCGTAGAGCGGTTCGGCGAACGGCACCGTCAGCAGCCCGGTCGGGAACACCGAGCTGGTGCAGACCGCCTGGCAGACAACAGTATCCCCGATGCCGCGCATCACCAGATCCAGGGCAGATTCGACATGCTCGACCTCGATCCATGGCTCGATCTTCAGCCCCGCGAGCTGGGCCCGCTCCAGCAGTTGGCGCCGGGTGGGGTCGTTCCACCCGTAGTGGGCGTCGTAGAGCACCAGCCTGGCCCGGCTGAAACGTTCTAGGGTCATCGGCTCGGCAACCTGTTGAGGATCTGTACTGGCGTAGAACACCTCATCGCGCAGCAGCGGAGTGACGCTCAGGCCGCTGTCGTCGATCGGCAGCACCACAAGGCCTGCCTCCAACTCGCCGGCGGCGACCGCGGCCGCCGTTTCCACCGAGTTCAATCCCACCATCCGCACCCGCACCATCGGATGTCGCTCGAGAAATGATTCCACCAGGTCGGACAACAGATAGAAGTCCGCGTTGCGCAATAGCCCGAAGGTGGCAACACCGCCACCCAAGGAGCGCATGCTGCGGATTGCTTGGGCTCCACCGTCGGCGGCCGCCACCGCCTGCTCCGCGTACGGTCTGAGCTCCGTCCCCGCCGGAGTTTGCACCAGGTGTCGCCCACCACGAGCGAACAGCGGCAGGCCAAGCTCCTCCTCCAAGCGCCTGATCAGCTCGGATACCGATGCCTGTGCCACATGGAGTTCGGTGGCCGCGGCGGTGAATGAGCGGGTGCGAGTGGCAGCCAGAAACGCCCTGAGCTGGTTGAGAGTCATAGGTTTATCCTATGCGTTCCACAGGAAGACTTGGGGTTGCCCGCTACCGGCTCCAATCATATATTTATACGTATGCAGCTTAGCGCACCTGTTCTGGCAGAACTCGCCGGGCGGTACAAGTTCCTTAAAACTCCCCGCGAGTCGGGTCCACCGGCTCAGCGAGATCCGAAGGTCATTGCCACTGTTTCGGAGATGTTGCGAACAATCGAAACCGGCGGCATTCAAGCGGTTCTCGACTATGCGGCACAGCTGGATCATCCGACCGGCGGTGTCGTCGAAGTGTCCGAGGTCGGCATGACAGCGGCCGCCGAGCGCCTTACTCCGGAACTGCGGCAGGCACTGGAGATCGGCGCGGACCGCACCCGGAAGTTTGCCCTGGCCCAGCGTTCTCATCTGGTCGACTTCGAGACCGAGCTGGTCGCCGGGCTGGTGGCCGGTCAGAAATACGTTCCGGTCCAGCGGGTGGGGGCGTACCTGCCGGCGGGCAGGTTCCCGCTGTTGGCCAGCGCCTTCATGACGGTCAACGTGGCCAAGGTGGCCGGCGTCGACACCGTGATCGCGTGCACACCGCCGCAGGCCGACGGGCACGCCGATCCCGCGGTCTTGTACGCGGCTGCCATCTCCGGGGCCGATCGAATCTACCTGCTCGGTGGCGTGCAGGCGTTGGCCGCCATGGCCTTTGGCTTGTTGGACGACCTGCCGGTGGACATGCTCGTCGGTGCCGGCAACGCATTTGTCGCCGAGGCAAAGCGCCAGCTCTTCGGAAAGGTGAGCATCGACCTGTTGGCAGGCCCGTCGGAGGTGGCGGTGATCGCAGACGAGAGTGCCGATGTGGACCTCGTCGCCGCCGACCTGCTCGGGCAGGCGGAGCACGGTCCGACCTCGCCCGCGGCCCTGGTGACCACCTCGGAGAGCCTCGGACTGGCCGTCATCGCGGAGATCGACCGTCAGCTGGAAACGCTTTCTACCCGCGAAATCGCCGAGCCGGCATGGCGGGACTACGGATCGGTCACCTTTGCCACCGATGTGGACGCCGCTATTGCCCTGATGGATGACTTGGCGCCGGAGCATCTTGAGCTGCAGACCGCGGATGATGATCACTACCTGGCGGAACTCCGCAACTATGGTTCGGTCTTCGTGGGCCGCTGGAGCACGGTTGCCTACTCCGACAAGGGAATGGGCGGAACCAACCACGTACTGCCGACCGCCGGCGGTGCGCGCCACAGTGCAGGCCTTTCGGTGTCGAGATTTCTCAAGCCGTTGACCTATCAGCGGGTGGCAAGGGCAACGACCCCGCAGGTGGCGGCTGCGGTCGACGTCATCTCGTCGTACGAGGGTATGGCCGCGCATCGCGCCACTGCGACGAAACGCCTTGCCGTGTTCGCCGAACAGGGCTGAGGCACCGAGAGGACCGAAGGACACGAACCAGCGTGAAGGAATGCCGATACCAGAGTCAGATGCCCGGGAGTTGGCGAAATCGTCCGCCTAGTGGAGAGCCGAGGGACCAGTAAATGGGAACGCACCGCAGGAGGCGCTTGTACGGACCGGACCCCGGCTCGCCAGGGGTCGGACAATGACCACCCCGCTGCTCGAAGCCAGGGGTGTCATGAAGAATTACGGGCACGTCGAGGTTCTGCGAGGGGTGGACTTCTCGGTCGATGCCGGCGAGGTCGTTGCCCTGATCGGCGACAACGGGGCCGGCAAGTCGACACTGGTGAAGACACTTTCCGGTGTGGTCCAACCCGACGGCGGACAGATCCTGTTCCGCGGTGAGACCGTAGTCTTCCAGTCGCCGATCCATTGCCGCGACATGGGAATCGAGACGGTC
This sequence comes from Actinomycetota bacterium, assembly GCA_030947305.1. Taxonomy (GTDB): domain Bacteria; phylum Actinomycetota; class Actinomycetes; order Mycobacteriales; family Nakamurellaceae; genus Nakamurella. Next base: position 8,753 of record JALYXB010000144.1, read on the forward strand.
TTCCAGGATCTGGCGCTCGCGCCGGAGCTGGGGCCGGCCGAGAACGCCTACATCGGACGAGAGCTGTTCAAGCCGGGCTGGCGTGGCAAGTTGGGCATCATCGACAAGGCCGAGATGCGTCGAAAGGCTCAGGAAGCGTTCATCTCGCTCGGCACCGACGTCAAGGACATGGATGCCCCGGTGGCGGCACTGTCCGGTGGCCAACGCCAGTCGGTGGCGATCTGCCGTTCGGTCATGTGGGCCAAGGGCCTGGTGTTCATGGACGAGCCGACGGCCGCCCTTGGGGTGCGGCAGACCCGCAAGGTGCTGGAAGTAATCCGCCGGGTCGCCGACCAGGGGGTCGCCGTCGTTCTGATCAGTCACAACATGCCGGAGGTGTTGCAGGTGTCGGATCGGGTGCAGGTGTTGCGGCTGGGCAAGAGGGTCGCCGAATACCTGAGCAAGGACGTGGATGTCGAAATGCTGGTTGGCGCCATGACCGGGGCCCTCGACGGGGCAATCGCATGACCGCCTTCGACAAGACGGCGCTGGACAAGACCGCGCTGGACAAGACCGCGCCGGACAAGAGCACCGGGACGAGCGGCGCACAGGTCACCCGGGATTTGGCTCCCAACGACATGAGCAAGATCGAGGTGTCGGCGCCGTCAACGGTCAGCACCGACGACGCGCGAAGAATTGCCCAGGAACGCAAACTGCGGGCCCGACGTCGGCTGCTGTCGAGTTCACCACTACTGATGTTCGGTGTGCTGATCGTGCTGTTCGCGTTCTTCACGATTGCCCATCCGGCGACCTTCCCCAGCTTCGCCAACGTCAAGAACATGTTGCTGGACACAGCGATCCTGATGGTGATGGCAGTCGGCATCACCTACGTGATGATCGCCGCCGGCTTCGACCTTTCCATCGGCTCGGTGCTGGTTTTCGGCCAGGTGGTGGCGGCGAAGGTGATGAACGGTGTAGGTGGCCAGGGCGCCTGGACGGTGCTGCTGGGCGTGGTGGTCTCGATTGCGGCCGGCGTGCTCTGGGGACTTTTCAACGGATTCGTGATCACCAAACTCCGGGTGCCCGCACTGATCACCACATTGGGATCCCTCGGCGCAGCACTGGGATTGGCCTACCTGCTGACCAACGGTGCAGATGTGCGCGACGTCCCGAATGCCGTCTATTCCATCGCGACCGGCAAATTCCTGGGTCTGGCATGGATCATCTGGATGGCTGTCGTGGTGGTCATCATCGGCGGGTTGATCCTGCACCTGACCAGGTTCGGCCGGCACACCTACGTCATCGGTTCGAACGCGGAGGCAGGCCGCCGGTCGGGCATCAACGTGGATCGGCACCTGATCAAGCTCTACGCGATTTCCGGTGGGCTGGCCGGCTTTGCCGGGATGATGTCGCTGATCAGGTTCACCACCACCACCGTTGGTGGTCACGGCACGGACAGTCTGGTGGTGATCACCGGCGTTGCGCTGGGCGGGATTTCGCTCTTCGGCGGGATCGGCCTGATGGTCGGCACGGTGATTGGCATGTTCATCCCCACCGTGCTCAACAACGGTTTGGTTTCCACTCACGTGTCGGCCTTCTGGCAGCAGATCGCCATCGGCCTGATCCTGATCGGGGCGGTCTATCTCGATCAGCTCAAACGCAGTAGACGTGATCAGCCCTGACCGGCCGACCGTGCGGGAGTGGGGCCACCGTCCTTGAGTGGCCGCGACGGTTACCGCTTCCTCGCACCTGAACGAGCTGTGCACCCTTCATCGCGCAAGTCCCCTCCAGAGAGGAATCACCGATGTTCGCTAGAGGAAGATCCATCGTTGCCGGAGCAGCAGTCGCGGCCGCTGCGCTGACACTCGCGGCATGCAGCTCGTCCCCGACCACAGCAACCTCGCAGAGCGCACCCGCCTCGGTCGCAGCCAGCGCGGCCTCGGCGGGCTCGTCCGCCGCTGCGCCGTCATCGGCGGGCTTGTCCGCTGCTGCGCCGTCATCGGCGGGCTCGTCCGCTGCTGCGCCGTCATCGGCGGGCTCGTCCGCTGCAGCGCCGTCATCGGCCGGCGCGTCCGCTGCCATGTCATCGGCAGCAGGCAGCATGTCGTCCAGTGCGCCGGCCTCCAGCGCAGCCGCCGGCGGCCTTCCGTCGCTGGCGGACGGTGCCGGTGCAGGCAAGAAAATCGTTTACGTTCCGGGGCTGACCGGTGTGCCGTTCTATTCCTCGGTCTCGTGCGGTGGGGAGGCCGAGGCGAAGCGCCTCGGTGCCACCTTCACCACTCAGGGTGACCCCAACTTCGCCGTGGACAAGCAGACCGCCATCATCAACTCCCTGGTGGCCTCCAAGCCCGACGCCATCATGATCTCGATTACTGATCCGAAGGCGATGATCGTTCCGCTGCAGCAGGCGAAGGATGCCGGCATCAAGATCATCGGCATTGACGGCGATCTCACCGACACCTCCGTGATGGCCACCAACATCCAGTCGGACAACATCAAGGGCGGGGCGCTGGCTGCCGATCGGCTCGGCGAGGTGATGGGCGGGTCGGGTTCGGTAGTGACCATCGACAACGCCGCCGGCTCCCTCATCTCGGGTGCGCGTGTTCAGGGATTCAACGACGAGATGAAGGCCAAGTACCCGAAGATCAAGCTGTTGGGCGTCCAGTACTCGGCCAACTCCTCCGATAAAGCGGCCTCCATCGCGTCGGCCGCCATCACCAACGATGCTGAGGTCAAGGGCATCTATGCGGTGGAGACCAACAACACCCAGGGCGCGATCACCGGTATCCGAGAGGCCAGCAAAACCGGCAGCGTGCACCTGGTGGGATACGACACCTCGGACCCGATCATCAAGGCGCTCAAGGCCAAAGAGGTCGACGGTCTCGTCGTCCAGTACCCGCTCGGCGAAGGCATCCTCGGTGTGCAGTCCGCTGTCACGCTGCTCAACGGCGGGACGGTGCCGCGTCAGCAGAACACGCCGTTCCTCATGGTGACGCCGTCCAACGTGGACAGTCCGGAAGCGCAGAAATACATCTACAAGGTGAATTGCTGATCGCGCAGTCGAATCAACCGCTTTGAGTGACCTACTACCAACTGATTGACCGACGGTGTCCTGCGGACGAGGCTGAATTTCTCAGTCGGTGCCGCGGGACACCGTCGGAGTATCCAGACCACATCGAAACTCCCACTGGCGAAGGAAACCATGTCCGAGAACCAGACCGGCCCGGCTCGAGCCGATGACGCCTCAGACGTCAAGGCTGCCGTTGTCGCCACGCGCGCGACCGTCGACCACGCCTTTGTGAACGGCCAGCCGCCGGAACCGCGCGGTACGGTGCCCATGTCGGCTCTGGCAGCGCCAGGGACGACACACGCGCGACACATGCCGCCGGACTTTTCCATCTCGATGCGAAGCGGTTACGGCACCGTCTACCCCGATTTCGCGCCCGGCGAGCGACGCCAGCCGATGCGTGGATTCGACCAGACCTACGTCGACATCGTCGATTACATCCTCCGCGATACCTCCCGCATCTGGGACGAGCAGGATGTCGGCTACATCTACGACACCTACGCGCCCGGTTGCCGCGTGTACGACGACAACGGGATGAAGTACGGCGTCGAGCGGGTGGTCTTCGAGACCATGCAGGCGATCAATGCCTTCCCCGAGACCCGGCACTACGCCGACGATGTGATCTGGGCCGGTGACCAGGATCAGGGATTCGCCACCTCACACCGGGCCATCAACGTCGGCTACCACACCGGGCCCTGGCGCTGGGGGCCGCCAACCGGCAAGAAGATCAACCTCTGGGTGATCGCCAACTGCGTCTCCAGGGACAACGCCATCTTCGAGGAGTGGGTGCTCTACAACACCGGCGCGCGATTGTCGCAGGTGGGCATCGATCTCGTCGAGGCCGCTCGCATTCTCGGTAACGAGAAGGGGCCGGCACCGCTGACCGAGTTCCAGGCCACCGAGGTGGAGCGGCTGCTCGGCAGTCAGGTTCCTCGGCCGTATCCCGAGGATGACTCGGGTACTGACAGTTTTAACGTGGACTACGAGGTGCGGGCCCTGTTCCACAATGTCTACAACCGAAAG
>JALYXB010000149.1 GCA_030947305.1 Actinomycetota bacterium
GCCGCATGAGGTACTGAAGGACGGCGTATTCCTTGGCAGTCAACGACAACGGCTTTTCGCCCGCGATCACGGCGCGGCGGTTCGGGTCCAGTCGGAGGTCTCCGAGACTCAGCGTGACGGGACGCTCGGGGGCGCCGCGCCGGATCAGCGCCCGCAGCCGGGCGACGAGCACCGGGAAGCTGAAGGGCTTGGTCAAGTAGTCGTCGGCGCCCAGTTCGAACGCGTCGGTCTGGTCGTACTCGCCGTCCTTGGCGGTGAGCACCAACGTCGGGGTCCAGACTGAGAGCTGCCGCAGGTTGCGCAGCACCTCGTAGCCGTTGCGACCGGGCAGCATGATGTCCAAAGCAACGACGTCATAAGGGTTTTCGATGGCCAGTTGCTGGCCGGTCACCCCGTCATGAGCGATGTCGACGACGAAGCCTTCATTCCGCAGGCCCCGCCGGATCGACTCCGCGAGCAGTTTCTCGTCCTCCACGATCAGCGCACGCATCACCGACTCCTCCTACTCGTTGCCGTTTTCGTCGGGACTTCCGTCGCCGTCGCTGGTCCCGATCCGGCGATTCGATCGTCAGCGCTTGAGTCCGTTCCGACCGCGGCCCGATCGGACCTGGCCGGAGCGGGTTTGACGAACGGGAAGCTCAACACCGAGCGGATCGCTGTACCGGTGAGGACCATCACCAGCCGGTCGATGCCGATTCCGAGGCCGCCGCTCGGAGGCATCCCGAGCTCGAGGTCGCCGAGGAAGTCCTCATCGACCTGCATGGCCTCCGGGTCGCCGGCGGTCGCCTTCGCCGACTGTGCGACCAGCCGCCGCCGCTGTTCGAGCGGATCCGTCAGCTCGGTATAGGCCGTTCCGATTTCCAAGCCGTTCATTACCAGGTCCCAGCGCTCGACGAGCCCGGCCTTGCTACGGTGCGGACGGGTCAACGGCGACGTCTCGGCGGGGAAGTCAACATAGAACGTCGGCGTGATCGTTTGCGGCTCAACAAGTTTCCCGTAGAGCTCTTCGATAATGGCGCCGCCTCCGGTGTCCGGCCGCACCCGGATTGCATGCCGAGCGGCGAGAGTCAGCAGTCGATCGATGTCGGTGTCGATGGCTACCGGCTCGCCGACCGCCTCGCTCACTGCGTCGAGCATCGGGACAACGGGCCAGCGGTCGGGAAGCTCGACGCCGACCGCTGCGGCGGCGCGGCGGACCAGCGTCCTGGTGAGTGTGCGCATCCCGTGGTAGTCCGAGAACGGAAGGTAGGCCTCCAGCGACGTGAACTCCGGATTGTGGGTCGAGTCCGCGCCCTCGTTGCGGAAGTTCCGGCCGATCTCGAAGATCGGGCCAGACCCGGCGACCAACAGCCGCTTGAGGTAGAGCTCGGGGGCAATGCGCAGGGAGAGGTCGGTGGAGTAGGCGTTGATGTAGGTGCGGAACGGTCGCGCCGAGGCACCACCGTGCACGGTATGCAGGATGGGCGTCTCGACCTCCAGGTACCCCGCTCCGGTGAGGGTGGTCCGGATCGAGGCGACCACTGCGCTGCGTTGTCGCAACAGGTCCAAGGAATCTGGGTGGACCAGCAGATCCATGGCACGCTGGCGCAGTCGCGTCTTTGGGTCGTACAGGCCGTGGAAGGGCACGGGCCGCAACGCCTTCGCCTGCACCTCCCAGTCCCGAGCGATGAGTGACGGCTGGCCCGAGCGCGAGCATCCACGAACCCCTGTCACACACAGAACATCCCCGTTGTCCAACAGCCGCGCCGCTTGTCGCACCGACGCCGTGCCGACGACGGCCGCGTCGACAACTACCTGGATCGCGGTGTCCCCGTCGACCAGGTCCAGAAAACCGACACTGCCGTGATCGCGAAGGGCACGGACCCGCCCGATCACCGTTTCCGTCTCCGGTTCGTGGTCGCGGAGCGTCGCCGCGAGTTCGGCGAGGGTGCACGTGGCCGTGACCTCGGCGGCCGGATACCCCTGTTTGCCAACGGATTCCAACTGGCGCAGGTGCGCAATGCGGTGGCGGGATTGGTCGCCTCGCGGATTTTCGGCGATGATTTCCGAGCGAGCCCGTAAGCCGGCGATCTCGCGGAGATGCTCCTCGCCCAGCCGAGTATCGGCTTCGGCGGAGCGAACCGCGGCGACGGTCGGGACGAAGCCTTCCGCCTGGCCGGCGGCGAGTGCGACCTGAGGCAGCGATACCCAGTCGGGGAAGCAGATGAACCTGGGGAGCCATACCGGCTCGTACTTCTGGTTCGACCGGTACAGCCGCTCCAGTTGCCAGAACCTGTCCAGGAAGCCAAGGACAGAATGATTCAGGCGGGTCAGCGGACGACTGCCCAACCTCGCATCGCTTTCATACACGCTGCGGAACATGCAGAAGTTGAGCGAGACCTCGCGGACGCCAAGGTCATCCGCGTGGGTCAGGACGTAGGACACCATGGCCTCGTTGGTGCCGTTCGGGGCACTGGGATGCCGGCGCATCAGGTCCAGCGAGATCCGTGACCTGCCCCAGGGAACGAACGATAGCAACCCCATCAACGCGCCGCCGGCATCGCGAGCCGTCACGAACAGGTTGTCGGCGTCGGCCGGGTCGCCGTCTCTGCCCAGGGCCATGGAGAATCCCCGTTCCGGTTCGTCCCCTCGCCAGTCCGCCGCCCGAGCGGCCAGTTCGTCGAGCTCCTGCGCGTCCAACTCGCCCTGCCGCTTCGCGCCGATCGCAAGGCCCGCCTTGGCGGCGCGGTTGACGGCCTGGCGGACCGCCGTCATGCCCGGGCGGCGCAAGTCGAACCGCGCCGGGTCGAGCAGGGCCTCGTCACCGAGGGCGAGCACGTGCAGCCCGTGGCGGGCAAAAACCCTCGCGCCCTCCTCGCTCGCACCGAGAGCGGCGGGAATCCAGCCGTAGGAGACCGCCTCGGCGCGCCAGGCGACGACGGCCGAGTCCCAGGAGCCCGGGTCCCCGATCGGGTCCCCGGAGGCCAGCGAGACGCCACTGATCACTCGATAGGTGACCACGGCGCGCGAGTTTGCCGCACAGATCGATGCCTTGTCCCGCCGGGTTGCGAAGTAGCCCAGGGAGTCCCGGTCGCCATAGGTCGCCAGCAGTCGGCGGATCAATAGCTCACGGCCGGGAGTCCACTGCTGTTCGTTGTGTGCGGACCGCAAGAAGACCACAACGGCGGCAACGATTGCCACGCTCACTAGTAGCGAGGTGAGCTGCGGGATCCAGGCAGGCATGCCGGCAAACTCCAGATTTGCCTTCGGACCATGGAATCCGAGCGCACCGAAGATTGTCACCCGCACATACGCCCACCGGCGGGGGTAGTCGGGGTCGTAGGCGAAGACGGTTGCGATGGTTACCGCAACCGTCCCGGCGATGCCGATCAACAGCACGACAAGGCTTCTGTGCCAGCTTCCCTTGCGCAGCCTTCCGGGGAAGGCACGTCGGATCGACCACAGCCAGGCCAGGAGCGCGAGGCTGACCAGGACGGACAAGCCGCCAACGATGCTGTCGAAGTCCGAGCGGTCGGAGTGGGTGTACAACACGTTGAGCCCCGGGGCGTGGATCATTCGCAGGGCGCCGGCCAGGCCGAGATATCCGCCCAGAATCTGGAACACCATGACCGCCGCCAGGCCGATCCGCTTGCGGCCGACCAGGGTCCAGGTGCACAGCGTCAGCACCACAACGGAGATCAGCGAGGGGGCCACGGGAATGTTGAACAGCCCGAATCCGTCCTCCAGCCACGCCTCGCGGTGACCATGCCAGAGCGTCCGGATCCACAGATACATCGCGCACACGACGCCCAGCGCATAACAGGCGGTGACGATCCGCGCTGCCCGCTGGATGCGCCGCTCGGTTGCTTCGGGAGACCGGCGTCCAGCGCTCCGGCGGGCGGCTGCCGAGGGCGATGGCGGGTGGATCCCGCTCGGGGTGGGAGGCCTTGATTTTGGTAATGTCACGCTGCGCTCCTCCCCTGATGAACCGCGTCTTTAGTTCCACTGTCCATCCAATACCTGAACGATTCCTGAATGATGCGCCTGTCGAACCTGGACGAAGCCTGAAAGCCGCAACTGGGCGCAGCACGAGGGCGAGAACGCCCTATGGCCGCTGACGCGGGCGGGCACACTTGGGGACATGGTGAGCCGGTGGGCGCGATGGTCACTGCGGCGCCGCCTGTTCGTTTCGTTCATGGCGGCACTGATCATCGTGCTGCTCCTCGGTATCGGCGTTTTCACAGTGTCCTTGGCATCGCTGCTCGGTCGTGAGGCCACGACGACGGTGCGGGCGCAGGCAGCTCAGCTGGCATCGATCGTCGCGACTGGGGAGTCCACCCCACGCGCCGCGGTCGAGTCGGTGCCGGCTAGCGGGGCCCAGCTGCAGATCATCGATGCGGACGGGTATGTCAGTGCCGGTTCGGATGCGCTGGCGCGCCATCAGGTTCTCTCGGATAGCCGCCCGGCACCTGGGAAGGAAGTGGTGACCTCTCGGGGCAGTGCGTTCCTCTCCAGCGATTCCCTGACTCTGGTCACCCGCGGGGTGAGGACGGTCAACGGTGAGCAGTTCTTCGTGGTGGTGTCCCGACCGCTCGCAGTTGAGGCGCGCAACCTCGCGGCGGCAACCCTACTGCTGATCGTCGCTGCGGCGATCTGGGCAATTCTGGTTCTGGTGCTGGTCGATTGGATCGTGCGCCGGACGCTGAAGCCCGTGGAGCAGATCCGGCAGGACGTGTCGCGGATCAGTACGGCGGGCAGTGCGGAGCGAGTGACGGTACCGCCGTCGCACGACGAGATCGCCGCTCTCGCACGGACGATGAACGGCATGCTCGACCGGCTGACGAGGGCGGATTCTACTGGGCGGCAACTGGTTTCGGATGCCTCGCACGAACTTCGCAGCCCGCTGGCCACGATCCGGGCGACCTTAGAGACCGCGCCGCCGGAGGAGCAGTCAACCGAAAGCGCGCGGGTGTTGCGTCTGGAGGCGCTCCGCATGCAGCACCTCGTCGAGGACATGTTGACCCTGGCGAAGGCGGCCGACACGGGGCTGCAGCTCGTCACCGACGACGTCGACCTGGACGACTTGGTCGATCACGAACTCCGCCGACTGCGTCAGTCGACGCATTTAAGGGTGAAGGGGTCGGTCGAGGCCGCACGAGTGTCTGGTGATAGTGCCCGCCTGGGCCAGGCGCTGCGGAACTTGACGGACAATGCCGCGCGGCATGCGGTGTCACAGGTGGCCATCAGTGTATGTACCGAGGACGGTCGGGCGATCGTGACGGTCGATGATGACGGGCCGGGGATCCCCGTCGAGCATCGCGAGTCGGTGTTCGAACGCTTTACCAGACTGCAGCCATCGCGGGTCAGGGATGCCGGTGGCAGCGGTCTGGGGCTGGCGATCGCGCGGACGCTGGTGAACGGGCACGGTGGCACTCTGGTCGCCACCGAAAGTCCCGCCGGGGGAGGACGTTTCGTAATGTCGCTGTCGGTGGCGTCGCCAGCTGGAGTCGCACTCGCTGTCCCTGACGGATAGCCGACCCGCACCGCGCCCGGGAATGACTGGACACCGACGCCTGTTGCAGAAGATACTTGACATATCAACTATCGGAGGCAGACATGCAGTTCGGAATCTTTTCGGTCGGCGACGTCACTCCGGATCCCACCGACGCAAGTGAGCCCACCGAGCACGAGCGCATCAAGGCGATGGTGGAGATCGCGCTGAAGGCGGAAGAGGTCGGTCTTGACGTGTTCGCGACCGGCGAGCACCACAACCCACCGTTCGTGCCGTCGTCGCCCACCACCATGCTGGGTTACATCGCCGCCAAGACCGACAGGCTCATTCTGTCGACGTCAACCACCCTGATCACCACCAACGACCCGGTGAAGATCGCCGAGGACTACGCGATGCTGCAGCACCTTGCCGACGGCAGGGTCGATCTGATGATGGGCCGCGGCAACACCGGTCCGGTCTACCCGTGGTTCGGCAAGGACATCCGGGACGGCATCCCGCTGACGCTGGAGAACTACGACCTGCTGCGGCAGCTGTGGACCGAGGAGACGGTCAGCTGGAAGGGGAAGTTCCGCACCCCGCTGCAGTCGTTCACCTCGACGCCCCGCCCACTGGACGACGTGCCGCCGTTCGTCTGGCACGGCTCGATACGTAGCCCGGAAATCGCCGAGCAGGCGGCGTACTACGGTGACGGATTCTTCGCCAACCACATCTTCTGGCCGGCGTCACATACCCAGCAGATGGTGCAGCTGTACCGCTCCCGGTTCGAGCACTACGGGCACGGCAGCGCCGATCAGGCGATAGTCGGCCTCGGTGGTCAGGTGTTCATGCGGAAGAACTCGCAAGACGCCGTCAACGAGTTCCGGCCCTACTTCGACCACGCCCCTGTTTATGGCGGAGGCCCAAGCATGGAGGAGTACACCAGAGCGACGCCACTGACGGTCGGCAGCCCGCAACAGGTGATCGACCGCACCGTCGGCTTCCGTGATTACGTCGGCGACTACCAACGGCAGCTGTTCTTGATGGACCACTCAGGTCTGCCGCTGAAGACCGTGCTGGAACAGCTGGACATGCTCGGCGACGAGGTAGTCCCGGTGCTGCGCAAGGAGTTCGCAGCCTTGAAGCCGGCCCATGTGCCGGAGGCTCCTACCCATGCGAGCCTGCTGGCCGCCAAGAACCAGTCGGCTCAGCAGCTCACCGATCAGGCCGAGCAAGAGGTGACGGTATGACACGCATCGCCGTCATCAGCGCCGGAATGGGCATTCCATCTGCCACCCGACTGCTGGCCGACCGATTGGCCGACGCGGTCGTTGCCCAGCTGGCGATTGCCGACGTCGCGGGCGGTGAAGAACAGGGCGCGACGGCCGCTGACGTTGTTGAGTTGCGCGAACTGGCCCATCCGCTGGCCGACAACCTGCTCACCGGGTTCCCCGGTGGTCCGCTGGCGGCGGCCTTCGACACGGTCGAAGGGGCCGACGCGCTGATCGTGGTGACACCGGTGTTCGCGGCGTCCTATTCCGGTCTGTTCAAGATGTTCTTCGAGGCGCTGGAACCTGGGCTGCTGCGCGGGAAGCCGGTCTTGCTGGCCGCGACGGCAGGGACGGCCAGACACAGCTTGGTCCTTGAACATGCGCTACGCCCGCTGTTCGCCTACCTGGGCGCTGTCAGCGCACCGACCGCAGTGTTCGCCGCCGCCGAGGACTGGGGCGGCAGCTCGGCACCGGGCGCCGCGCTGGATCAGCGGATCGACCGTGCCGCAACGGATCTCGTCCGATTGCTGACGCCGTCAGCGTCCCGCCGG
>JALYXB010000163.1 GCA_030947305.1 Actinomycetota bacterium
CGTTCCTCGGGTAGGAGGACGCTGGTGAGGTAACCCTGCGCGATCCGTCCGGCTTGATCGCCCCTAGACTGACCGCTGCAGCGACTTCGTGAACGGATTCACAAGCTCGCGCGGCGCCCGCGACGAGCTGCGCTCCGAGCCGCAGCACAGGAAGGTGGACAGCGTGGCCAGCCAGGTCGTCGTTCCAGCCGAGGACAGTGCCGACGTGATCGTCGTCGGTGCCGGGCCTGCAGGATCGACCGCTGCCATCCAACTGGCCAGGGCAGGCGTCGATGTGCTGCTGCTGGAGAAGTCGACGTTTCCCAGGGAGAAGGTCTGCGGCGACGGACTGACACCGCGCGGGGTCAAGCAATTGCACGTGCTCGGCATCGACACCTCCGGTGACGACTGGATCCGCAACAGGGGCCTTCGGGTGGTCGGTGGCGGCGTCCGGATCGAGCTGCCATGGCCGACTCTCGCCGACTTCCCGGATTTCGGCGTCGTTCGACCGCGGCGCGACTTCGACGACCTGCTGGCCACCCTCGCCGTCAAGTCGGGGGCCAGGCTGCGGACGGCGACCAGCGTCGGCGCGCCGGTGATCGACGACCGCAGCAACCGCATCGTCGGCGTCGCGGCGAAGACCGATGGTGGACCGAAGACCTTCGCGGCGCCACTGGTGATCGCCGCCGACGGGGTATCGGCTCGGGTCGCCCTTGGAATGGGCATCAACAAGCGTGACGACCGCCCGCTCGGCGTTGCCGTCCGTCGCTACTACACCAGCCCGCGCACCAATGACGACCATCTCGAGTCGCACCTGGAGCTGTGGGATCGCAAGGATCCGGCCGATCCCAAACTGCTGCCCGGCTACGGCTGGATCTTCGGTCTCGGCGACGGCACGGTCAACGTCGGCCTGGGAATGCTCAACTCCTCCAAGGCTTTCGGCAAAACCGATTACCGGGAGCTGCTGAAGACATGGCTGGCCGGCACCCCTGAGGAATGGGGACTGCGGGAGGAGAACGCCATCGGCGGCATCGGCGGCGCCGCGCTGCCGATGGGCTTCAATCGCACCCCGCACTACGACCGCGGCCTGCTGCTGATCGGTGATGCCGGCGGTGTGGTGAACCCCTTCAATGGCGAAGGCATCGCCTACGCCATGGAATCGGCGACGATCGCCGCCGATGCCGTGCTGCAGGCCACCGGCCGCAGCGGCGCGGCGCGGGAAGCCGCCCTGCACGGGTACTCCACCTCGATGCAGCAGCACCTTGGCAGCTACTACCGGCTGGGCGGGATCTTCTCCGGCATAATCGGCAACCCGAAGGTGATGCGAGCAGCCACCAGGCTGGGGCTGCCCCGCAAACGACTGATGTACCTGGTGCTCAAGTTGCTGGCCGGGCTGTACGACGGAACCGACGGCGACTGGGCAGACCGCGTTGTGCGGGCGCTCAACCGGGCGGTTCCCAGTGTGTAGCAACGCGGGAGAGGGGCTTTAGTTGATGCTCGATTCCTACCTGCCGATAGTTATCCTCATCATCGTTGCCGGCGGCTTCGCCGTGACGATGGCGACGGTGGTATCGGACATGCTCGGGCCGCGCCGGTTCAACCGGGCCAAGTTGGACGCCTACGAATGCGGCATCGAACCGACGCCTTTACCGGCCGGGTCCGCCGGCCGGTTCCCGATCAAGTTTTATCTGACGGCGATGTTGTTCATCGTCTTCGACATCGAGATCATCTTTCTGTATCCGTGGGCTCAGTCGTCCGACGCTCTTGGCGTCTTCGGCCTTGTCGAGATCGCACTGTTCATCGTCACCGTGTTCGTCGCCTACGCCTACGTCTGGCGACGCGGCGGGCTCGACTGGGACTGAGAAGAAACATCCACTCGACTTCGAAGCGGAAGGGACTGCGCCGCAATGGGTTTGGAAGAGAAGCTACCTAACGGGATTCTGTTGGCGAGCGTCGAGAAGTTGGTGAACTGGACGCGCAAGGCGTCCATGTTCCCTGCCACCTTCGGCCTCGCTTGTTGCGCCATCGAGATGATGACGACGGGCGCACCCCGCTACGATCTCGGCCGGTTCGGCATGGAGGTGTTCAGGGCGTCGCCGCGGCAGGCCGATCTGATGATCGTCGCCGGCCGGGTGACGCAGAAGATGGCCCCGGTGTTGCGGCAGATCTACGACCAGATGCCCGAACCGAAGTGGGTGCTGGCGATGGGTGTCTGCGCCAGCTCCGGCGGCATGTTCAACAACTATGCGGTGGTGCAGGGCGTCGACCACATCGTTCCTGTTGACATGTACCTGCCGGGTTGCCCGCCCCGCCCCGAGATGCTGATCGACGCCATTTTGAAACTGCACGCCAAGGTGATGGACGATCCGCTGAACGCCGCTCGGGCCGCCGAATTCGAAGGCAAGCGCACGGAGCTGATCGCCTCGTCGGTGAAGTACGGTCGCGGCCGTCGGCTGCCGATCGGCAAACCGGGCGCGGAGCCGGGCGTGTCCTCTGGGGTGAAGTGGTGACCGAGCCGAAGAAGCGTAGTGGAATTCAACCGGCGGACGGCGGCCCGCAGACGCCGCGGCAGAACGCAGCTGCGGGGTCGACGTCTGTCGATTCGCCGGCGGCTGCCGTCACCGGCGTGACCGACGATGCCGCGCCGCAGACCGCGGTGAGCGCTGCACCGGCAGTGCCGAGCGCTCGGCCGCTGAGCATGGCCACCGGGGTCGAGCGGACCGGGATGTTCGGCGCCCACGGATCGGGCGACACTTCCGGCTACGGACTGCTGCAGAGGGCGCCCTATCTGCCGCAGCCGGCGGCCCGCCCGTTCGGCGGCTACTTCGACGAGGTGGCGGACGCGCTGGCCGCCGCAATGGCCGAGCGCGGCATCCCGGCCGCTGCGCTGGAGCAGATCACGGTGGCCAATACCGAGATCACCTTCTACCTGCAGCGCGACCACCTGCTGGCCATCCTGTGGGCCGTCCGTGACGATCCTGCGCTCCGGTTCGAGCTGCTCAGCTCACTGTCCGGGGTGGACTACGGACTGGGTGTCTCCCGCAGGCTGCACGTCGTCTACGAGATGACGTCGATGACCTATCGCCGCCGGATCCGGCTGGAGGTTGCGGCCGACGTCGACGACCCGTACGTGCCCAGCGCCGTGCCGGTGTACCCGACCGCCGACTGGCACGAGCGGGAAACCTACGACATGTTCGGTGTGGTGTTCGCCGGCCACCCGGCGCTCACCAGGATTCTGATGCCCGACGACTGGGACGGCCACCCGCAGCGCAAGGACTACCCGCTCGGCGGCATTCCCGTCGAGTACAAGGGCGCCGAGATCCCGCCACCCGACGAGCGGAGGGTGTACTCGTGACCACCACCGACGACAACATCGCCGGCGCGGGGACCTTCGGCGCCGATCCGCGCCGAGCCCGCGCTGAGTCCGATCTGCGCCGAGCCCGCGCTACCGACACTACCGAGGGCCGGTTCTTCACCGTCACCGGCGGCGACTGGGACGACCTGACCAACGAGATCCGGGATGGGGATCCAGACCCCTCCCGGGAGTTCAGCGACGAACGCATCATCATCAACATGGGCCCGCAGCATCCCTCGACGCACGGCGTGCTGCGGCTGATCCTGGAGCTCGAGGGCGAAACGGTGGTGCAAGCCAGGTCGGTGATCGGCTACCTGCATACCGGCATCGAGAAGAACACCGAGTACCGCACCTGGACTCAGGGCGTCACCTTCGTCACCCGCGCCGACTACCTGGCGCCGACCTTCAACGAGGCGGCCTACTGCATGGCAGTGGAGAAGGCGCTCGGCATCGAGGTGCCCGAGCGGGCCGAGGTGATCAGAGTGCTACTGATGGAGCTCACCAGGATCTCCTCGCATCTGGTGGCGATCGGCACCGGCGGCATGGAGCTGGGCGCCCTGACCGGGATGACTGCGGCCTTCCGCGAGCGCGAGGAAGCGCTGCACCTGATGGAGTACCTGACCGGGTTGCGGATGAACATGGCCTTCATCCGGCCGGGCGGCGTGCAGCAGGATCTGCAGCCGGACTGTCAGCAACGAATCCAGGACTTCATCGACGTGATGGATCTTCGGCTACCCGAGTACGACAAACTGCTGACCGGACAACCGATCTGGAAGGCAAGGATGGAGGGCGTCGGTATCCTTCCGCTGGAGGCCTGCCTGCAACTCGGCATTACCGGACCAATCCTGCGGTCGGCCGGTCTGCCGTGGGATCTGCGCAAGACCATGCCGTACTGCGACTACCAGAGCTACGACTTCGAGGTGCCGACCGCGACCGAAGCAGACTGTTATGCCAGGTTCAAGCTGCGCATCGCCGAGATGCACGAATCGCTGAAGATCATGCGGCAAGCAAACGCCAGGCTGTCAAAGCCGGGACCGGTGATGGTGCAGGACAAGAAGATCGCCTGGCCTGCACAACTTGCGCTCGGCGCCGACGGCATGGGCAACTCGCTGGAGCACATCAGGCAGATCATGGGGCAATCGATGGAGGCGCTGATCCACCACTTCAAACTGGTGACTGAGGGCTTCCACGTGCCGGCCGGCCAAGCCTACGTCGGCATCGAGAACCCGCGTGGCGAACTCGGTTGCCACGTGGTGTCTGATGGTGGCACCCGGCCGTGGCGAGTACACCTGCGCGATCCTGGGTTCGTCAACCTGCAAGCGATGCCGGCCCTGGCTGAGGGCAGCATGATCGCCGACGTCGTGGCCGCTGTGGCCTCGATCGATCCTGTGATGGGAGGTGTCGACCGGTGACCCAGGACCCGCTGGAGCCCATCGCCGCGCCCGTACCGCCGCCGGGGGCCGCCGCCTCCGTGCTACCCAACCAGGGCGACTCCGCCGTACCAGCCCCCATCGAAGGCCCGGATTCCGAAGTGACGCAACGGCTTTCGGGATCGCACCGAAACGGTGGCTTCGCACCTGCTGGTCCGCCGGACCCCGGCAATGTGCACAGCAGCGAGAACCATCGCATCGGCGCGCCACAGTTCCTGCGTACCGAGGTGGTGTTTGACGACGTCATCAACACCCAGGCATTCGAGATTGTCAATAAGTACCCGGAGCCCCGCTCCGCGCTGTTGCCGTTGCTGCATTTGGTGCAGTCGGTCGAGGGTTGCGTCACCATTGGCGGGATCCGGTTCTGCGCCGACAAGCTCGGGCTGACGGTCGCCGAAGTTGAAGCGGTGGCGACGTTTTACACCATGTACAAGCGCACGCCGTGCGGCCAGCACCTGGTGAGCGTCTGCACCAACGCGCTCTGTGCGGCGCTCGGCGGCGACGCGATCTTCGCCAAGCTGTCCGGCCATCTGGGGGTGGGTGCAGAGCAGACGGCGGGGGAGCCGGGAGCTGCCGGCTCGATCACCCTGGAGACCGCCGAATGCCTGGCGGCCTGCGACCATGCGCCGGTGGTCACGGTGAACTACGAGTACTACGACAATCAAGCACCGGAGTCGGCGCTGCAGATCGTCAAAGATCTGCAGGCAGGGCAGCGGCCGCACCCCACCCGCGGCGCCCCGCTCACCGACTTCCGGACCACCGAGCTCGAGATCGCCGGCATCTACACCGACCTGCCGAACCAGGTGAATGCCCCCACCGCATCGGTGGAATCGTTGCGCGGTAACGAGATCGCCGAACATCAGGACGGCCCGACTATGCCTCCAATGCCGGACTCCTACGAGATGCCGGCGCTGCCGGCGAAGAAGTGAGCAGGTCGCGATGACAGAGCCAGTTGCCGCCGGCCAACCCGTGGTCCAGCCGTCCAGCGTCTACGACGCGCCGGCCGTGATGACACCTGTCCTCACCAGGCGGTGGGCATCGCCGGAGTCGTGGAGCATCGCCAGCTACCGCAAGCTCGACGGTTACACGGCGCTGCCGACGGCGCTGAAGACCGAACAGGGCCGACTGATCGAACTCGTCAAGAATTCCGGCCTGCGGGGTCGCGGCGGGGCCGGCTTCCCGACCGGATTGAAGTGGTCGTTCCTGCCGCCGGCCGACGGCAAGCCGCGCTATCTGGTGATCAACGCCGATGAGGGAGAACCCGGTACGTGCAAAGACGTTCCGCTGATGATGGCCGACCCGCACTCGCTGATCGAGGGCTGCATCATCACCTGCTATGCGATCGGTTCCAGCTTCTGCGCCATCTACGTCCGCGGTGAGGCCGTCCAGGCACTGCGCAGGGTGGTCAACGCTGTCCGGGAAGCCAAGGAGCGCGGCTTCCTCGGTAAGAACATTCTCGGTACCGGCTTCGACTGCGAGATCGTGGTGCATGCCGGAGCTGGCGCCTATATCTGCGGCGAGGAGACGGCGCTCTTGGACTCGCTGGAGGGCAGGCGCGGCCAGCCTCGGCTGAAGCCGCCCTTCCCGGCCGTCGCCGGTCTGTATGCGCGACCTACCGTCGTCAACAATGTCGAGACCATCGCGTCGGTGCCGGATATCGTCTGCGGTGGCAGCGAATGGTTCCGCTCGATGGGCACCGAGAAGTCGCCCGGCCCGAAGATCTACAGCCTGTCCGGCCATGTCACCAGGCCCGGTCAGTACGAAGCTCCGATGGGTACCACGCTGCGCTCGCTGCTGGCGGCTGCCGGCGGAATGAAGGACGGGATTCCGCTGAAGTTCTTCACCCCGGGCGGGTCGTCGACGCCGATCTTCACTCCCGCGCAGCTGGACGTGAAGCTCGACTTCGACGACGTCGCCGCCGCCGGATCGATGCTCGGTACCACCGCTTTGATGTGCTTCAACGAGACGGTGTCGGTGCCATGGGCGGTGTGGAAGTGGCTGGAGTTCTACAAGCACGAGTCGTGTGGCAAATGCACCCCTTGCCGTGAGGGCACCGGGTGGCTGACGCAGATCCTGCGTCGGGTGGTCACCGGCAGCGGCACCCTGGTCGATCTCGATGTGCTCGCCGATGCCGCCGGCAACATTCAGGGCCGCTCGTTCTGCGCCCTCGGCGACGCCGCGGCCACCCCGATCTTGAGTAGCTTCAAGTACTTTCGCAGCGAGTTCGAGGACCTGGTGACCGGCCGCGCTGCGCCCATCGTGCACACCCGCGACCTGGTGGGAGCCCACTAATGACGCTGGCAACCGATAAGAGCGCGCAGTCCGTCGCCGTCAGCGGCCAGCCGGAGAAGCCGCCCGTCCCAGAAGGTCACGTCCGGCTGACCATCGACGGCATCGAGGTGATCGCGCCCAAGAACGAGTTGGTGATCCGCGCCGCCGAACGGATCGGCATCGCCATCCCCCGGTTCTGCGACCATCCGCTGCTCGACCCGGTCGGTGCCTGTCGGCAGTGCCTGGTCGAGGTGGAGATGGGCGGCCGGGCCATGCCGAAGCCGCAAGCGTCCTGTACCCAGACGGTGGCCGACGGCATGGTCGTCAAGACCCAGCTGACCTCCCCGGTAGCCGACAAGGCGCAGCGGTCGAACCTGGAGTTCTTGCTGCTGAACCATCCGCTGGACTGCCCGATCTGCGACAAGGGCGGCGAGTGTCCGCTGCAGAACCAGACCATGTCCAACGGCTACGCGGCCAGCAGACTCGTTGACGCCAAACGGGTTTTTGAAAAGCCCATCGCCGTCTCCACCGAGATCCTGCTGGACCGGGAGCGCTGCGTGCTGTGCCAGCGGTGCACCCGCTTCTCCGAGCAGATCGCCGGCGACTCGTTCATCGATCTTTTGGAGCGCGGCTCCAAGCAGCAGATCGGCATCGGCCAGGACGCTCCCTTCCAGTCCTACTTCTCCGGCAACACCATTCAGATCTGCCCGGTCGGAGCGCTTACCTCCGCCGCCTACCGTTTCCGCGCCCGGCCGTTCGATCTGGTCAGCGAGCCGTCGGTGTGCGAGCACTGCGCAAGTGGTTGCGCTCTGCGCACCGACCACCGGGCCGGCGCCGTCACCAGGCGACTCGCGGGCAACGACTCTCAGGTCAATGAGGAATGGAACTGCGACAAGGGCAGATTCGGCTTCACCTACCTCACTCAGGGCGACAGGTTGACCACCCCGTTGATCCGCCGGGAGTCCGGGGAACTGGAGCCGGCGTCCTGGACCGAGGCGATGGCGGTCGCCGCCAAGGGGCTGCTGGCAGCGCGGGAGCACGGAGGTGTCGGCGTGCTGGCCGGCGGCCGACTCACCGTCACCGACGCCTACGCCTACGGCAAGTTCGCCCGACTTGCCCTGCGCACCAACGACATCGACTTCAGGGCCCGCTACGGCACCGACGAGGAGCAGTCCTTCCTTGCCGCCCGGGTGGCCGGCCGATCGCCGGACACTGGCGGTGTGACATATGCCGACCTGGACACCGCAGCGACGGTACTGCTGATCGGGCTGGAGCCGGAGGAAGAGAGCCCGATCCTGTTCCTGCGACTGCGTAAGGCGACCAGGGGAGCCTTGAGGGTGTTCTCGGTGGCGCCGATGGCCAGCCGTGGTCTACGAAAGCTGTCCGGCACCCTGTTGCCGGCCGCCCCTGGCAGCGAGGGGGACGTGGTCGCCGGCCTCCGGGATGGCAACGAGCTGGGACTCGCCGCCGAGAGCGTCATCCTGGTCGGCGAGCGGGCGGCGCAGACCGCCGGTCTGCTGACCGCGGTCGGCGAACTGGCCGACGCCACCGGAGCCCGCATCGGCTGGGTGCCGCGGCGGGCAGGCGAACGC
>JALYXB010000173.1 GCA_030947305.1 Actinomycetota bacterium
GCCAACGCGGCCGCCGGAACACCGTCAAGTGCGCCGTCGGCGGCCTTTTCAACCCCGGACATATCTTTACCGCCGCCGGCCGCCAGATAGGGCGCCT
Source organism: Actinomycetota bacterium (assembly GCA_030947305.1). Classification (GTDB taxonomy): domain Bacteria; phylum Actinomycetota; class Actinomycetes; order Mycobacteriales; family Nakamurellaceae; genus Nakamurella. The sequence continues at coordinate 98 of JALYXB010000173.1, forward strand.
TGGCGAACGCATGGTCTCGCAGTTGCAACATCACCAGCTTGGGGGACAACGGTTTTGCGGTATTCCAGGCCGGGCATTGCGACTGGCAGCGGCCACATTCGGTGCAGGTGGTGAAATCCAGCCAGCCTTTCCAGGAGAAGTCCTCGATCCTGCCCGCACCGAAGGTGTCCGTCTCCGGGTCCGCCTTCTCGAAGTCCAGCGGAGCGCCGTTCGACATCATCGGCTTCAGTGCGCCGAGGGCCGGCTTGTCGGCCATCGGGTACCGCTTGAAATAGATGTTGAAGAACGCAGTAAAGCGGTGCCAGGCAACACCCATCGTCAGATTGCGGGCGATCACCATCGCCCATGCCATCGATACCGTCACCTTGACAACGGCCACCAGCGATACTGCGGCCGGCGAGTTGGGCAGGATGTTGCCAAGCCCTCGGCTGATTGGCGCCGCCCACCATGGGAATTGCAGATCCCCGTCGGCGAACTTGAACCCGCGGATCAGGAAAATGCAGATGCCAATCGCCAGGATCACACCCTCGACGAAGTAGGCCTGCCGGAAATTGGAGCCGGTGAACCGGGAACGGCGGCTCGGATCACGCGGGTGGCCCCGCTGACGAACGACGATCAGTGCGCCGATGCCCAGAACGGTGGACAGACCGATCAGTTCGACGAACAGTCCGTACACCGGCCAACGGCCGACGATCGGCAGCTCCCAGCGCGGATTGAACGTCTCGCCGACCGCCTCGACCAGGGTCAGCACCAGCGCTCCGAATCCGACCATCACGAACCAGTGAGCGACGCCGATGAAGCCCCACTTCAGCATCCTGGTGTGGCCGAGGATCTCGGTGAGCATCGCCTTGGTCCTGGCGCCGCCGGGAGCGTTGCGGGTCGGATCGGGCGCGCCGAGCCGGACGGTGTCGCGGATCTTCAAGGCGGCCGCGCCGAGCATCGCGAAGCCGACAACGATCAGGGTCGCGGACAGCGGTCCGAGGATCCACTGTAGGACGGTCATCCGGCGTCAGCTCCTCGCGAGGTTCATGCCCTGTGCGCACTGTGCTACTGGGCGCAATCTGCTACTGGCCAGTAAATTACTGCAGTCGACGGGCACGCGACCTCTTGCATGCATACCAGCACCGCCGTCGGCGCCTGAGCACGTGGTTGACTCGTCAGATGCCACGGCCGAGCAGGCACTGCCGGTCGGGATGATTGCCAGGTCAAGGGAGGCGCGGGTGGCGACGATCGCGGACGTCGCGCGGCTCGCCGGTGTCTCGACTGCGACAGTCTCCCGAGTCGTCAACGGGAACACCGAGGTGGACCCGCAGCTGGCGGCCAGGGTGCGCGCCGCCATCACTGAGCTCAACTACCGGCCGAGCAGATTGGCCAGGAGCTTGCGGACCAGGCGCAGCAACGTTTGGGCAGTGATCATCTCCGATATTCGCAACCCGTTCTTCACCGATATGGTGCGCGGCATCGAGGACGTCGCCTACGCCAACAACTTCTCGCTGGTGCTCTGCAACGCCGAGGACGATCTGGCCAAGGAGGCCGACTACCTGGCGCTGGCCGTCGATGAGCACATGGCCGGGGTGATCCTGGCCCCGGCATCCCCCACCGAGACCGACCTGGAGCCGTTGCGTTCGGGCGGTGTTCCGATCGTCACCGTTGACCGCCGGCTGGCCGACGACAGGATCGACAGGGTGCTGATCGACAACTCGGGTGGTGCTGCAGCAGCGGTGGAACACCTGTGGCAGAACGGCTTTCGGCGCATCGGCTGCGTCAGCGGACCGTTGGAAGTGTCGACGGGCTCGGATCGACTGGCCGGCTATCGAGCCGGTCTAGCCGCGCACGGCGGCGACTTCGACAAGAATCTGGTGCGCTACGGCGACTTCCATGAGGAGTCGGGCTTCGCCGCGATGCGCGAATTGCTGGCGCTGCCGGAGCCACCGGACGCTGTGTTCGTCGCCAATAACCTGATGACGTTGGGCGCGTTGGAGGCGATCGGTGCTGCCGGCCTGCAGATCCCTTCCGACATAGGCATTGTCGGATTCGACGACATGAGCTGGGCGCCGCTGCTTCGACCGTCATTGACCACCGTCGGGCAACCCACCTACGACGTCGGCGCCGAAACCGCGCGGATGTTGCTGAGCCGGATCAGCGGGCACACCGGGGGCGGTCGCGAGGTCGTGCTGGCAACCACGCTCTACGCAAGGGCGAGCTCACAGATCATTGCCGGCGCCCGGCTTCAGCGCACGGTGGGGTCGCGCCGGAAGTTGAGATAAGAGCGCGACGGTGTCGGGCCGCGCTGACCTTGGTATCGCGAGCCGTACAGCGCTGAGCCGTACGGATGCTCGGCGGGAGAGGTCAGCCGGAAAAGGCAGAGCTGGCCGATCTTCATGCCGGGCCACAGCACGATCGGCAGGTTTGCCACATTCGACAGCTCAAGGGTGATGTGCCCGCTGAAGCCGGGATCGATGAACCCGGCCGTCGAATGAGTCAGCAGCCCAAGCCGGCCAAGGCTCGACTTGCCCTCCAGCCGTCCGGCCAGGTCGTCCGGCAGGGTGACCGCCTCAAAGGTGGAACCGAGGACGAACTCGCCTGGATGTAGCACGAACGGCTCGTCGGCGTCCGTCTCCACCAGACTGGTGAGTTCGTCCTGCTGCGTCGACGGATCGATGTGGGTGTACTTCGAGTTGTTGAACACCCTGAACAACCTGTCCAGCCGCACATCGATGCTGGACGGCTGGACCAGCGTTTCGTCGAAGGGATCGAGGGCAAGCCGACCCGCATCGATCTCACTTCGCAGGTCGCGGTCGGACAGCAGCATGGCTGGCAGCGTAGCCGGGCTGCCCCCGGGAGCGGCAGCGCCGGTGCTCAGCGTGCGTCCCGCAGCAGCAGCGCCGATCTGCCACGCTGGAGTGGCATCCGCCGTCCAGAGGAGCCCACCATGCATGTCGCTTTCGTCATCGTCTCGATCGTGCTCGCCGTCGTCTTCCTCGGCGCCGGCGTTTCCAAGATCACCAAGCAGAAGCAGATGGTTGACACCGCGGCCCATCTCGGATTCTCGGTGACGCAGTACCAGGGCATCGGCGCCCTCGAGGTGGCGGCCGTTGTCGGGTTGATCGTCGGGTTGTTCTGGAAGCCGCTCGGCATCGCCGCAGCCATCGGGCTGGTGCTGATGATGATCGGGGCGCTGGTCTTCCATGCCAAGGCCAAGGACGGACCGAAGATCATGTCCGCGCCCGCGTTGCTCGGGATCGTGGCCCTGGTCGACGTCATCTTCGGCTTCGCGTCCTGACCGCATCGCCGATCGAACTCGTGGAGCGGGTGACGGGAATCGAACCCGCGCTATCAGCTTGGGAAGCTGAAGTTCTGCCACTGAACTACACCCGCGATGCAGTTGTCCGGACGCTGCTGAGCGACCGGTGCGAGCACGACTATACCGACGTCCGCCCATCTGACGGGTTGTCCGCTCCGAAACTCAAGGCATGAGCGGATCCAGCGTCATGCAACGACCGGTATCCGATAGCGCGACCACCAGGTGGACCGTTTCCCGCTGGTGGGCACCTGTCGCGGGACTGGTCGTCGTTGCTGCTGCGCTGTCCACCACCACGCTGCTGGCGGCTCTGGGCATCTGGTGGAAGTGGCTGTCGTCCGCCGCATCGCCGCTCGATTCGTTGGCCAATACCTTCATCGTGCTCACCCCGGAATGGCTGAAAGAATTCGCCATCGCCCGCTTCGGTACCCACGACAAGACCGCGCTGGGTGTCGGCATGTACGCCTCCATCGCGGTGCTGGCGCTCATACTCGGGCTGGTCGCCCGCAGACACCGCCGGTTCGCCATAGCACTTCTGGCCATGCTGGTAGTGGTGACCGCGGTCGCCATCTTGACCCGCGCTCACAGCACGGTCTTCGACCTTATCCCGCTGTTGATCGGCGCGGCGGTCGGCATTGCGCTGATCCGGCTGCTGTTCGGTGCGCTCGGCGCCACCCGACCTGCCGTGGCCGGAGACGAGCCTGCCGCATCCCCTACCACTGGCATCACCCCCACCGAGGTGACCAGCAAGGTCGGCAGCACCGTGGGCCGGCGCACTTTCTTCCGACGCATTGGCCTGGCCGGCGTCGCCACCGCCGCCGTCGGCGCCGTCGCCCGGACCATTCCGACCGGCGCATCGGCCAAGGCCAGCAGGGGCGCCGTCAAGCTGCCGGTCGCCGGCAACCGAGTGGTGATCCCGGCCGGTGCCGAACAGAGGGTGCCAGGGCAGACGCCGCTGATCAGCCCGAACGCAGGCTTCTACCGCATCGATACAGAGTTCAACCCGCCTGAGCTGACCACCGCGGACTGGACACTCCACATCAAGGGGATGGTGGAGCACCCGACGTCGATCGATTACGACCAACTGACCCGGCGACCACAGATCGAGCGGGCCATCACCATGACCTGCGTTTCCAACGAGGTCGGCGGCACCCTGGCCGGAAACGCGGTGTGGATCGGCGCCAGGATCGACGATCTGCTGAAAGAGGCCAAACCGCTGGCCGGCGCGGACTGCGTGCTCTGCACAGACGTCAACGGCTTCACCATCTCCGCGCCCCTGGAAGCGCTCACCGATGGGCGCGACGCGATTCTGGCGGTCGGGATGAACGGCGAGCCGCTGCCCATCGAACACGGCTTCCCGGTGCGGATGGTGGTTCCAGGCCTGTACGGCTATGTGTCGGCCACCAAGTGGATCGCCTCGATGGAGGTCACCACCTTCGCCAAGGTCACCGCCTACTGGACCCAACGCGGCTGGTCGGAGCACGGCCCGATCAAGACCGCCTCTCGGATTGACACCCCAGGAGCATTCGCGCAGGTACCGCAGGGCATGGTTGTCGTCGCCGGCGTCGCCTGGGCTCAGCACCGCGGCATCAAGAAGGTCGAAGTTCAGGTCGACGACGGACCATGGGAACCGGCCGAGCTGTCCACCCCGCTGTCCGTCGACACCTGGGTGCAATGGAAATACCCCTGGGACGCCAAAGCATCCGGCCTCAAGACGCTCCGAGTGCGGGCCACCGACGGGACAGGCGCGCTGCAGACGCAAACCCGCGCGGGAACCATCCCCAACGGGGCATCCGGCTGGCATTCCCGCCAGGTTACGGTCGGTTGATCCAATCCACCAACGGGTTGCAGCACAGCACATTTAACGCCGGGCGCCGGCACCCAGAGTGCTGACGCCCGCGTTGCTCTGCACGTAATCCGTTCAGCCACAACAATTCTTCCCCAAGACCCATCCAAGATGCGAACGCCTTCGAACC
>JALYXB010000213.1 GCA_030947305.1 Actinomycetota bacterium
GACTACCTGCTGCAGACTGCCGGGATCGCCGACGTCACCCCTGCCGGGTTCTCCCAGGCGGTCGAGGAGCAGAACGATCCGGCACCCGCCGATGTCGCGCAGGTCGACGACCTGCTCAAGAACAAGACTGTCGATGTGCTGGTCTTCAACTCCCAGACCTCCGGCGCGGTCACCGCGAACGTCAAGAAGACCGCCCAGGCCGACGGGGTGCCCGTGCTTCCGGTCTCCGAGACGCTGCCGGCCGGCGTGACCGACTACCCGACCTGGATGAACGACACCATCACCGCGTTGAGCAGGGCACTGGGATGAGTAGTGGGAGCGCCACTCGCCGGGTGGCCGGCTCACAGGCCGGAGTGCCCCGATCCCAGACCAGCGTTCCGAGGCTGACCGGCGTGCCTGAGTCGGCCCTCGACGGGGCGATAATGGATCTCGTGTCCGATAGCACTCACGCCACCGGCCCGCCGCATCGCGCCCCTGCCGTCCGGCTGCGCGGCGCCAAGCTCTCCTTCGGTGCCCGAGTGCTCTGGGACAGGCTGGATTTGGACATCGCGCCGGGTGAATTCGTCGCCGTCCTCGGCCCTAACGGCGCCGGCAAGACCAGCATGCTCAAGGTGTTGCTCGGTCAGCAGCCACTCACCGGCGGCACCGTGGAGATCGCCGGCCACCCGGCCCGGCGGGGCAGCAACCGGATCGGCTACGTCCCGCAGCAACGGGCGTTCGACCCAGGATTGCCGATGCGGGCCAGGGACCTGGTCGGCTTCGGCATCGACGGGCACCGCTGGGGACTGCCGCTCGGCCCACTCACCGCTCGCGGCCGGAACCGGCGGGCATCGGTCGATACCGCGTTGGCCCGCGTCGGCGCGGCTTCCTATGCCGACGCGCCGGTGGGGTTGCTGTCCGGGGGCGAGCAACAGCGGCTGCGGATCGCCCAGGCGTTGATCACCGATCCAGACGTGCTGCTGTGCGACGAACCGCTGCTGAGCCTGGACCTGGCGCACCAGCAGGCGGTCTCACAGCTGATCGATCGACGCCGCAAGTCGGCCGGCACCGCCGTGGTATTCGTGACGCACGAGATCAACCCGATCCTGTCGATTGTCGATAGGGTGCTCTACCTGGTCGGCGGCGAGTTCCGGGTCGGCACTCCCGACGAGGTGATGACATCGTCGGTGCTCACCGAGCTGTACGGCACCCCGATCGACGTCTTGCGGGCCGGCGACCAGCTCGTGGTGCTGGGAGCGGACCACCACCAACATCACGCAGACCACGATGCGGTCGAGGTGGTGCCGTGAGCCAAACCATCGACTGGTTCTCGGCGTCGACGATCGCCGAACTACTGCCTTATGTCACCGGGTCGCTGATCGCCGGCGCCATCCTCGGGGTGCTGGGCGGGGTGATCGGGCCGATGATCCAGGCCCGCGACCTGGCCTTCGCCGTACACGGCGCATCCGAGCTGTCGTTCGCCGGCGGTGCCGCAGCCCTGTTCCTGTTCGGCACCGGGGCCGGGGCGGGGGCCGGGGCCAGGGCAACCGGAACCTTGGTGGCCACCGGCTCGATCGTCGGGTCGGTGATAGCGGCTGTGTTGTTCGGCCTTCTCGGGTTGCGGGCCAGGGATCGCAATTCGGCGATAGGAGTGATCCTGCCGTTCGGCCTCGGCCTCGGCGTGCTGTTCCTGGCGCTGTACCCCGGGCGGTCGGCGAACAAGTTCGGTCTATTGATCGGCCAGATCGTTGCCGTCGACCAGACTCAACTGTGGCTGCTGGTGGCTGTCGCTGCTGTTGTGCTGATCGCGCTGGCCGCGATCTGGCGTCCGCTGTTCTTCGCCTCTGTCGATCCGGAGGTTGCTGCTGCCCGCGGAGTTCCAGTGCGCTTCCTCGGGCCGGCCTTCATGCTGCTGCTGGGTCTGACGGTGGCCATGGCGGTGCAGATCGTCGGCGCGCTGTTGGTGCTGTCGCTGCTGATCACCCCGACCGCAGCGGCCGCAAGGGTGACGGTGTCGCCGCTCAAGGTGTCACTGCTGTCGGTGCTGTTCGCGGTGGTCTCCGCGGTGGGCGGGATCATCTTGTCGTTGACGCCGAAGCTGCCGATCAGCCCCTGCGTCACCACGGTTTCGTTCGTGATCTACCTGGTGTGCAGGCTCGTCGGGACAGCCAAGACCAGGCGCGGCTGGTATCGCCGCGGCAATGCCGGCCTGACGCCAACGACCGAACCACAGGAAGCCTGAGGCTCGTCGCCGGCCCTGCAGCAAGTCATCAGGGCTGGGCGGCGCAACTCGGCCGACGCCGGTTAGTTGCCCAGGTGTACCCAGCGATCGCTCTGCGCAAGCCCGATGAGCTGCGCCTTGGTTACCGGCATGCCAGCGTCGCCAACCTGGACTGCTGACGCCGTCAGCAACGAACCGTCGGGGCGTTCGATCATCACTTCAAAGTGGTGGCTGCCGTAGGTCGTCACTATCCGCCTGCGGGTTGCCGCCCGTCTTCCCAACTGGCGCCCGTCTTCCCAGTCCACCGGCAGCCAGTCGGTCGACGTCGGGAGAGATTCCGTCGACGGCCTTGCGCAGTTCGCCGAGGTCGTCGCCGTCACGATATTCGTTCATCTCCGTTGCTGGCGGGACGCTACCTCCGGCAGTTGTTCCGCCGGGCGTTCCTGCGAACTCCGACGTCGTCGGTGCACCAGAAATATCCGCACCATCGCGGTGTGGGCGTACCCGGCCGGGCGGTCGATCGGGTGCTGGCGATCCCAGACCTCATATATTCGGCCAAGGGTTTCCTGGGTCAAGTCTGCGGCCCGGTGCCAATCACCACTGGTGAGCAGCAGCGCACCACGGAACAATCCCGGACTTCGCTCCCTAGCGAAGATCAAGAAATCCGCCTCTTGGTCAGGCGTCACAGTCCCCTCCTTGCTGGACGCTTGCACCCATCAAGATGCGGTGAACCCCGCGCGGCGTTACAGCAGCCCGATCATGAGGACGACCAGGTCACCAGGTCGTGAGCGCCATCCTCGCGTGCCCGCTCGGCATACCAGCGCAGCGAACTGCTCTTCGGCCCGTCGGTGATCGGCGGAGTGATTCTCGGTGGGCCGCCGAGCTGAGCTGGGCCGAACTCGGTTCGGCCGGGCTCGATTCGGCCGGAACCGGTTGGGCCAGGTAGCGACATCACCGCTGCATAACGTAGCGCCCCATCCGAATGCGGAGAACGCAAATGTTCGCCGGGAACCGTGACGTACCGCGTGCCGTCCCACCGAGCCAGCCCGGTGGTCTCGTACCAATTCGACGTTGCATCGGGCCGGCCGTCGTACAGCACCAGCTCCGGCATCCCATCGATGACGGTGCCGGGCAGCGCCGCAGTGATGCGAGTGCCGCGAGCATCCCACGAACCTGTTGTACCGCACAACATCTCGCCACCGTCGGTCCAGCTGAGCCCGTCCGCCGAGGTGGCCAGCCTGGTCGTCATCCGGTCCTCATCGCCCGGCTCGGAGAGCGGGTGGCAGCAGACGAACATCCGCCACTCGTCGGCGTCGCGCCACACCACCGGATCCTTGACGGCGGTGCGCGTATCTCCCGGCAGCGCGACGGCTCGCACGCCTGAGGGCAATTGCTGTGGAGTGGGCGCCGTCAGCGAATCGATCCACCAATGCTTGGAACCCGTGGTGGCACAAGACACGTACAGCCGCCAACCGCTGGCCGGCAACGCCACCAGAGCGGGGCGCTCCAACGACTCGGCGCCGAACAGCTCCCTGCCGACCCTGGCCACCGGTTCGACCGTCTCCCCGTCGGTCGAGCGGGCAATCACCACGGCGACGCCGCGTCCGGCCTCCAGTGGCCGCCGCTCGCGCCAGGCGAACCAGAACACCCCGTCAACTCCGATGACGCTGGCCGCTCCGGACCAGTTGCCCCTCCCTTCACCGGGAGCCGGCACCACCACCTGGACCTGGGCCGGGTCGAAGAACCCCGACCCGCCGAGAGGGTCGCCCGCAATGGTCATGGCTTGGGCGTTGCGCTCTGGAGGAAGGAGCGGGTAGATGGCACCGCAGCGTTACTTGCCAACTCGCCGACGCCTGGCGACGTCTGCCAACACCACGCCGGTCGCGACCGAGGCATTGAGCGACTCGACGGTACGGGCCATCGGGATGGAAACCGTTGCATCGCAGACGGTTCGGGTGAGCCGGGCAAGGCCGCGACCTTCGGAACCGACGACGATCACCAATGGACCGGAGGCCATCTCGAACTCGTCGGTGTCCACCGTGCCGTCGGCGTCCAGACCGACAACCATCAGCCCGGCGGCCGCCCACTCCTTGAGGGTGCGCACCAGGTTGGTACAACGCGCCACCCTGATCCTGGCAGCGGTGCCGGCCGAGGTCCGCCATGCCGACGCCGTCATCCCCGCCGACCGGCGCTCGGGCACCAGCACGCCGTGCGCGCCGAAAGCAGCTGCCGACCGGACTATCGCCCCCAGGTTGCGCGGATCCGTTACCCCATCGACCGCCACCAGCAGCGGCGGTACACCGGAATCCTTGGCCAGCGCCAACAAGTCCTCCGGGTGCGCATAGTCGTACGGCGGCACCCGCAGGGCGAGGCCCTGGTGCACGGCGCGGTTGGTCAACCGGTCGAGTTCGGCGCGGGAAATCTCCAGCAGCGCAATGCCGCGCCCGCTGGCCAGCTGGACCGCCTCGGTGACGCGTTCGTCGGACTGAAGTCCTTGCGCCACATACAGTGCGGTGGCCGGCACGCCGGCCCGCAGCGCTTCCACCACCGGGTTCCGGCCGACCACCGTTTCCGGGAGTTCCTTGCCCCGCCTTCCGTCGCGGCCGCGTCCGGCGCCCGCTGAGTCGGCCCGTTTGGCCGCCGCCGCCGCCTTCCTGGCGGCAGGGTGACCTTTGCGCACGGCGGCCGGCGGGGTGGGACCCCGCCCAGTGAGCGCCCGGCGCGGCTGGCCGCCGGTGCCGACAGTGGCGCCCTTCTTCGTGCCGCTCTTGCGGATGGCTCCGCGTCGCTGGGAGTTTCCGGCCATCTTCTTGATCCTACTATTTTCAGGCCCCGGCCGACCAGCGGTCGACCGATCCTTGGTTACTGCCCGACCGACCAGGTGGGTCCGGCCGGCCCGTCCTCGACAGAGATGCCGGCCGCCGTCAGCCGTTGACGGATGGAATCGGCAGTCGCAAAATCCTTGTTCGCCCTGGCCTGTTGACGCTCGATGAGCAGCGCGCTGACCAATTTGTCGGTGGCGGCGGCCAACGATTTGGCTCGACCGGTGGCAACCGCACCATCGGCCCAATGCCGATCGAGAGGGTCGAGCCCCAACACCGCCAGCATTCCGCGCACGGCGCGCGCCGTCTGGACGACGACCTCTTGTTGATCGACGTCGATGCCGGCGTTGCCCGCGCGCACGTGGTCGTGAATCACCGCAAGTCCGCGCGGCACCGCCAAGTCGTCGTCCATTGCCTCCGCGAAGCCCTCCGGCAGATCGCCGATCGCGACGGCGCCGTAGCGGTCTGCCGCCCTGTTCAGGAACGACTCGATGCGAGCAAAGGCCTTCGCCGCGTCGTCAAGCGCCCCATCGGAATATTCGATGGCCGCACGATAATGCACGCTGGCCAGGTAGTAGCGCAGTTCGATCGGCCGCACCCGAGCGGTGATCGCCTCCACCGACTGGGCGTTGCCGAGCGACTTGGACATCTTCTCGCCGGCCATTGTCACCCAGAACGAGTGCAGCCAATAGTTGGCGAAGCGCAGACCGGCACCGTGCGACTGTGCCGCCTCGTTCTCGTGGTGCGGAAACACCAGGTCGAGGCCGCCGCCGTGGATGTCGAAACGGTCGCCGAGATAGGTGCGGGCCATCGCCGAACATTCGATGTGCCATCCAGGGCGGCCATGGCCCCACGGCGATTCCCAGAACGGCTCGCCCGGTTTGGCACCCTTCCACAGGGTGAAATCGGCCGGGTCCTTTTTGCCCTGAGCTTCCGATTCGCCCTGGTTCATCTCGTCCAGCTTCTGCCCGGAGAGCGAACCGTAATCGGGCTGTTCGCGAACTGCGAAGTAGACATCGCCCGATGCGGGGTAGGCCTTGCCGGCGGAGATCAGCTCGTCGATCAGCTCGATGATCTGGGTGATATGGCCGGTGGCTCGTGGCTCGATGGTGGCGGGCAGGCACCCGAGGGCCTCATAGGCTCGGAAACAGGCCCGCTCGTTGCGCGCGGCCAGCGCCCACCACGGCTCGCCGCTCTCCCGGGCCTTGGTGAGGATCTTGTCGTCGATGTCGGTCACGTTGCGCACCTGCGTCACTCGGTAGCCGGAGTGTTCTAGCCACCGACGTAGCACGTCGTAGACGATCCCGGCTCCCCGCAGGTGGCCGATATGCGGTGGCCCCTGGACGGTGACGCCGCAGTGGTACAGCGAGACCTCGCCCGGCTTCAGGGGTTCGAACGGCCGAACCGTGCGGGTTGCGGTGTCGTAGAGGTGCAATGCCACAGGAGGATCGTACGGGCGCCGGCCGAACACGTTTGGCACGGCAACGGTTGTCAGTGGCTCGGTCGCCGGGCAGCGCCCACGTGCTGGTATCCGAACCGCTTGACCGCCTGCGGTCCCTGCGACGAGGGCGGGGTCATAGCCGGGGCTGCTGCATAATTCTGTTCATTATTGCTATATAGTTAGCAGACTTGATCATCAGAGGGAGCCCTATGGCCAATAGTCGGGTCACACCACCCGCCGATCGGGCTCGGTTCGTACTTGCCGAGCTGGCATCCCAGCCGGATATGTGGAGTCAAGCCGCCCGATTGGCCGCCCAGCAGCGCGCCATTCTTCCGCAACCCGGCGAGCGGATCGCCGTCGTCGGCTGCGGCACCAGCTGGTTCATCGCTCAGGCGTACGCCGGCTACCGCGAACAGGCCGGGCAGGGCGTGACGGATGCGTTCGCGGCATCCGAATTCCCCGCCGGACGGGCCTACGACCTGGTGGTGGCGATTACCAGATCCGGTACGACCACCGAGGTACTGGAGCTGCTGGCCGGACTGCCGCACTCGCAACGCACCCTGATGATCGTTGGCGACGCCCACTCGCCCGCCGCGACGGCCGCCGACAACGCCGTGCTGCTGCCCTTTGCCGACGAGAAGTCAGTTGTCCAAACACGTTTCGCCACCACCGCGCTCGCCTTGCTGCGGGCCGGCCTCGGCCATGACCTCGAGCCGGCGATCGCCGATTGCCAGCAGGCACTTCAGGCCGCTCTTCCCGCCGGCTGGCAGGACAAGGTCCACTTCGTCTACCTAGGGCACGGACCCTCGGTGGGGCTGGCCAACGAAGCCGCCCTCAAGATGCGTGAGGCGGCCATCGCGTGGGCCGAGTCCTACCCTGCCTACGATTACCGGCACGGGCCGATCGCGGTTGCCGAAAAGCATTCCCTGGTATGGATTTTCGGTGAACCTCCGCCCGGGCTGCCTGGCGAGATCCAGGCAACGGGCGCCAGCGTCGAACTCGGCTCCGGCGACCCGATGGCTACCCTGGTCCGAGCGCAGCGGCTGGCCATCGAACTGGCCCTGCACCGCGGTTACGACCCCGACCATCCCCGCAACCTGACCCGCTCGGTCATCCTGGAGCCGTAGATGCCGCTCGTCGGAAGCGAGCTGCTGATCGCTGCCAGGGCGCAGCGCACCGGCGTTGGCGCCTTCAACGTGATCCAGCTCGAACACGCCGAAGCATTGGTTGCCGGTGCCGAAGCCGCTCACTCCCCGGTGATCCTGCAGATCTCACAGAACGCTGCTCGTTACCACCGCGGGCTGGCACCAATCGGCTTGGCAACCCTGCGCATCGCCCGCAATGCAGTGGTTCCGGTGATCGTGCACCTGGACCATGCCACCGACGAGACGCTGATCGATGAGGCGATCGCCCTCGGATTCACCTCGGTGATGTACGACGGGGCAACGCTCAGCTACGCGGAGAATCGGGCACGGACCGCCGCCATCGTCGACCGGGCGCACGTCGCCGGCGTGTGGGTGGAGGCCGAGCTGGGTGAGGTCGGTGGCAAGGACGGAGCTCATGCCCCCGGGGTGAAGACCGACCCCGTTGACGCCGCCGCCTTCGTCGCCGCCACCGGGGTGGACGCGTTGGCAATCGCGGTCGGATCGTCGCACGCGATGACGGAGCGCACCGCAGCCGTCGACCTGGACCGGATCGCCGAGATCGCTGCTGCCGTCAGCATTCCGCTGGTGCTGCACGGATCGTCAGGGATTCCGGACGACGCTATTGCCGCTGGTGTGCTTGCCGGGCTGACAAAGATCAACGTGTCGACCCACCTGAATAAGGTGTTCACCGCCGCGCTGCGCGATCACCTCGCGGCCGATCTCGGCATCGTCGATCCGCGCAAGTATCTTGGCGCTGCTCGCGAGGCCCTGGCAACCGAGGTCACCCGGCTGATCGGCGTCATTCGCGGGTAATCCTTTGCGGTTCGCGGTTGGCGATCGGGTTCCCGACGCCGCGCCGCTCTGATTGATGGTGCACTGCCACAGCTTGCAGCATGGCCGTCCGTGGTCTCGAGTACCAGCTGAGTAACAGCGGAGAGCGGCCAGGGTCAGCCGGTTGGCTCCAGAGCTAGCCTCGCGAAGGTCAGAGACCGCGCCAGGTCGTCGACCCGGCGAGCCCTCGACACCCCCCTGGTGCTGATCTCCACGCACACCGCTCCGCGAAAGTCGTTGCGCACCAAATGCTCCAGCATCTCGGTGCACGGTTGTGTTCCTCGCCCTGGCACCAGGTGCTCGTCCTTCGGGGATCCGGAGCCATCCGCCAGGTGCAGGTGGGCAAGCTCGTCTCCCATCCGCTGCGCCAAGGCCATGGCGTCGGTGTGTGACGTGGCAGTGTGCGAAAGGTCGAGCGTGTAGTGCTGGTAGCGCGCCCACACCGGATTCCAATGTGGGCGATAGGTGTTGACCGTGAGCCGACCGGGCGCGATCCGGGCGCCGACGGACACCGGAAACATGTTCTCCACTGCGATCTTCACCGGCGTGCGCGACTGAAGCTCGGCGACAGCAGCCGGAAAATCGGCGGCCGCCGCTCGCTGCCAGACGAACGGCGGATGTATGACCACCACCGGCGCATCGACCCGTTCGGCCAGTTCCAACGACCGCGCCAGCTTCACCAGTGGGTCGCTCGACCACACCCTGCTGGTGATCAACAGGCACGGTGAGTGGATGGACACGATCGGCAGCTGGTGCCGATCGATCAACCGCCGCAACGCATCTGCATCCTGGGTGACAGGATCGGCCAGCACCATCAGCTCCACGCCGTCGTAGCCGAGCTGGGCGGCCATCGCGAATGAAGTCTCCGTCGTCTCGGGAAACGCGGAGGCCGTGGACATCGTCACCCTGATGCCCGGACGGTTCATCGGCTGCTCCGGATAGCCGGCATCGAACCTGCCGGTCACGTGGCGAACGCAAGTTGATCGAGGCGGCGCAGGATGATGCCCTCCCGGAGCGCCCACGGACAGATCTGCAGTTGTTCCAGCGATAGGGCCGTCACCGCTGCCTCGGCAACCAGCGCACCGGTGGCGATCTGGGTGGCTCTGGTCGGCGAAACCCCTTCCAGCCGCGCGGTGTCCTCAGATGCGATGTGCTGCAGAAACGCGGCCACTTGACGCAGTCCGCCAGCGGTCAGGGTGCGGGTGACCCGTGGTCCTGCGCTCGACGGGGCAGCGCCGGTAAGCCTGGCCAATGTCCTGAACGTCTTGGAGGTGGCCACCACCTGATCGAACGGGCCGGCCACCTTGATCCTCTTCTTGGCATTGTTCAGCTTGCCCGCCAACCACTTCTTCAGGTCTGTCACGTCGCTTTCGGTCGGCGGATCGGCCAGCATCCTGTCCCGCTGCAGTCGACCGGCGCCTAATGGCAGCGATAGCGCCACCTCTGGTTCCTCGTCGCGACCCGCGGCGATCTCCAGCGAGCCGCCGCCGATGTCCAGCATCAGCAGATTTCCGGCGCTCCAGCCGTACCAGCGGCGAGCGGCCAGGAAGGTCAACCGCGCCTCGTCCGGACCGCTCAGCACCTGCAGATCGACGCCGGTCAGCGTCCGAATCGAGTCGAGTACGGCGGCCGAGTTGGTGGCGTCCCGCACCGCGGAGGTGGCAAAGGCCAGCATCTCCTCGCAACCGTTCCTGGCCGCTGCTTGGGCCGACTCGCCTACCGTTTCCAGCAGCGAGTCGTGGCCCTGGTCGGTCAGGGCACCGCTGGCATCGAGGTGGCTTGCCAGCTTCAACGCCGACTTCTGCGACAGCTGCGGCGTCGGATGTCCACCCCGATGTGCATCAACCACCAGCAGGTGCACGGTGTTCGATCCGACGTCCAGCACCCCGAGTCGCATGGCTCAACACTATCCGGGGCGTGCAGCTGGGACGCGAGGGCTTGTGCTGTCGGTTCTGGTGGTCCGCAACCGGTCAGGATTCCAGCTTGTAGCCCAGCCCACGCACGGTGATCAGCAACCGCGGGGCAGCTGGGTCGGGTTCGATCTTGGCGCGCAGCCGCTTCACGTGGACGTCGAGGGTCTTGGTGTCACCGACGTAGTCGCTGCCCCACACCCTGTCGATCAGTTGGCCGCGGGTCAGCACCCGGCCGGCGTTGCGCATCAGGTATTCGAGCAGGTCGAACTCCTTGAGCGGCAAGGTGATCTCCGCGCCCCCGACGCTCACCACATGTCGCTCGACGTCCATCCGCACCGGGCCTGCCTGCAGCACACTGTCGTCCAGGTCCTCCGGATCCGTGCCGCGACGCAGCACCGCTCGGATCCTGGCGATCAATTCGCGCGAGCTGTAGGGCTTGGTGACGTAGTCGTCGGCGCCGAGCTCCAGCCCGACCACCTTGTCGATCTCGGAGTCGCGGGCCGTCACCATGATCACCGGGACGGTCGTCCGCGCTCGCAGTTGTTTGCACACCTCGGTGCCGCTCATTCCGGGCAGCATCAGGTCGAGCAGCACGATGTCGGCGCCATTGCGGTCGAACTCGGTGAGTGCGTCGGGGCCCGTCATCACCATCGATATGGTGAATCCCTCCTTGCGCAGCAGGAAGGCCAACGGTTCGGCCAACGATTGCTCGTCCTCGACGATCAAAACCCTCGTCACGATGCTCCTTCTGGTTGGGCTGCGGTGCTGTCGGGGGTTTTCCGGACAGGGACGACGCGATGACCGCTGCTTCGGCGGCTCGCCGCCGACTGCCCGACCACCGCGGTGAACTGGTTGGACGCCGCTTTGCCTGACGCCGGCTGCTGGATCCGCGGCAGCCGCAAAGTGAAGGTCGAGCCGGTGCCCGCCCTGCTCCACAGCAGCGCCTGCCCCCCGTGGTTGGCGGCGATGTGCTTGACGATCGCCAGCCCGAGGCCGGTTCCCCCTGTCGCCCGCGATCGTGCGGGGTCGACCCGGAAGAACCGCTCGAACACCCGCTGCTGATGTTCCGGCGCGATCCCGATTCCCCTGTCTGTGACGGCGATGTCGACGGATCCTGTCGGCCGGCCGCCCCGCCCATGGATCTTCTCCGCTTCGGCGGCGTGCGTAGACCTGGTCACCGACACGGTGGTGTTCACCGGGGAATAGCTGATGGCGTTGTCGATCAGATTGGTCAATGCCGTCACCAGCAATGTCCGATCGCCGCGCACCACCAGGCCGGACGGGGCATCGCAGACAACGGTGATGTTGGCGGCTTCGGCCCTCATCGCCAGCCGGGCGATCGCCTCGTCGACCACCCTGTCCACCTCGACCACCGCAAGATCGTCCAACCGCAGGCCGCCCTGCAACCTGGACAACGCGATCAGCTCGTTGACCAGGGCGGCGAGCCTGGTGGACTCGGTCAGCATCTTGCCGGCAAAGTGCCGTACCGCCTCCGGCTCGTCCGCTCCGTCCAGCACTGCCTCGGCCAACAGCGCAATGGCGCCGACCGGAGTCTTGAGTTCGTGGCTGACGTTCGCCACGAAATCCCGCCTGATGGTCTCCAGCCGGCGGGCCGCTGATTCGTCGATGGCCGTCACCAGGATGAGATCGTCGCTCAAGGGCTGGGCGATCGCGTGGATCACCGATGCGCGGTGGTCGGACGCCCTGTCCCCGGCCGGTTCCAGCGGATCGAGATCGACGTCGACAGGCTCCCCGGAGACAGCGGTCCTGGAGATGGCGTCGGCCACCCGAGCGTCCGGCATGCCGGCCCGCACCACGTGCAGATCGCGGGCCCTGCGGTTGGCCAGCAACACATTCCCGGAACGATCTGTCACCACATATCCACTGTCCGAGCCGGCCACCACCTCGGCGGCCAATGCCGCTGATTCGGTGCCGCCTTCGGGGCGCGGCCCGTCGACCCGCCGGATCACCACCGCGGCGAGCAACCAGCCAAGTAGCACGCCGACCAGCGCGGCGGCCAGATATCCGACCCACGGCACAGGCACATCGTAAGGTCAGCCGCCGGCCGCCCTCACCGCCACAGGTCATCGGCGGTCGTCGTTCACCTGCTATTAACGCGGGAGTTCACCCGGCGTTCACTCCTGGCGCCGCGGTTCCGACTACCGTCCCTGGATCTGCCGGACCGTGACCGTTGCCTGAACGCCCACCACCCTTCATCGACCCTGGTTGGCCACCGCCGCGGCCGCTTGCGCCGCGCCGGCGGGGTCGAGGTAGACACCGCCTGAAGTGACGGGCCGCAAGTCGGCGTCGAGTTCATAGCGCAACGGGATGCCGGTAGGGATATTCAGCGCCGCGATCGCATCGTCACCGATGCCGTCCAGCAACTTGACCGTCGCCCGCAGCGAATTGCCATGTGCCGCAACCAGAACCGTGTGACCGGCCTTCAGGTCGTCGGCGATAGGTCCGTACAGATACGGCCTCAATCTGGTGACGACGTCCGCCAGGCATTCGGTGACCGGTGAGTCGGCACCGAGGTCTGCGTAGCGCGGATCGCCGGCTTGGCTGAACTCGTTGTCGGCAGCGATCGGCGGCGGGGGCACATCGTAGCTGCGGCGCCACAGCATGAACTGCTCCTCCCCATACGTCTGCAGCGTCTGCTTCTTGTCCTTGCCCTGCAGGTCGCCGTAGTGCCTCTCGTTCAGCCGCCAGTGCCGGCGCACCGGAATCCAGTGCCGCTCGGCGATGTCCAATGTCAGGTTGGCCGTCGAGATGGCCCTGCGTAGCACCGAGGTGTGCAGCACGTCCGGTAACAAACCGTTCTCGACCAGAAGTTCGCCGGCGCGTGCTGCTTCACGTTCGCCCTGCTCGGAAAGCGGGACGTCCACCCAGCCGGTGAAAAGGTTCTTGGCGTTCCAGGTGCTCTCGCCGTGGCGCAACAGGATGAGGGTGGAGGTCATGCCTGACATCCTGCCGCAGCGAGCACTCAGTCCGACGACCGGCCGCTGACTCGCATTCGCAGTGGCGTCCACGACGACAGGCCTCGCAGGTAGCGGAAAGCTGACATCACGCGCCGCAAGCTCCTGGCGCGCCGTGCCAACTTCCCGCTACCTCCACCGGCCACCACCGACACCAGTGACCGGTCCGCTCATCAGTCGTCGGTGGCGTGGCTGCTCGCTTTACGGGTCGCAGGGCGGCCGAGATGGGTCGGCACCGCCGGCTGGGTGACGATCTGCCTGGCGTCGGCGAAGCGACGTCGGAACCACGGGATCAGCAGCACGATGATGATCAGGAATGGCAGGAACGGCAGCAGGCCGCCGATGAAAGTGGCGATGCCCTTGCCGAGGGTCATGAGGACGCCGTATGCCGCCAGCACACCACCGGTGAAGCCCGACGGACCGGCAGCGGTCAGCTGCATCGGCGCCCACTTCACCAGCGCCGCGGTGTGCGGCTTCGGAACCGGCCCGACCAGCGTCCCGGTGATCACCATGGTGATCGTGGATAGCGCCACCTGATCGGCCATCGCTGCCCGCTGCCGGGTCGTCGACTCCAGGGTCGCCTCCCGCGACGACAACTCGGACTCGATCGCGATCACGTCGGAGATCTTGGTGGCCTTGGTGAGCAGCTGCCGCACCCTGACAACGCCGTCCTTCATTGTTTCCAGCCGGCCGTCCAGGTCCGCCAGTTGGCCCGTCACGTCCTGCGTCGACTCGCTGCCGTCGAGCGTGCCGAGCTCACCGAGCCGTTGTCGGGCCGCGTCGTACTGGCTGACCGGTATGCGCATGGTGATCGACTGGGTGGCGCCGCTGCCGTCCGAAGCGCTGACGTAGCCGCCCACCGAGGTGGCCACCGCACGCACCCTGATCGCCATCCCTGACACCTTGTCCTGCAGGCTGTTCTGGTCGGAGCTGGCGTTGGCGGTGCGCCGAACGGTGACGGCCAGGGTGAAGCTGCCGGTCCGGATGATCTGCCGGCCGTCAAGGGCGATCGGCGGCAGGACAACAGGGTTCCTGGCCGGCTTTGCGGCCGAACCGGATCCGCCGCTCCCGGCCGCAAGGGCGCCAGAGCCGGCAGCCGAGGATGCGGGCGCGCTGGCTGCTGCGCCGGAACCCCCGGCCGCTGCCGACTGCATGGGTCCGGCGCCACCAGCCGGCCCGGCCGGTGGCGCGGCGGCCGCATTCGAGGCCGCAGACCTTGCCGCGGTCTGAGCGCTGCTCGTGCAGGCCACCACCGCACCGCCGATGACGATCGCCACCAGGGCAGCACAGAGCGCGCGGCGCAGCTGTCGTCGATGACCAGCTGCACCCTGATGGCTCGCCGGCAACTGCTCGGTGGCCTGAAGTGCGGTGCTCTGAAGTGCGGTGCTCTGAGATGCCGTGCTCTGACCTGCCGTGTCTTGCTGCCCAACGACGTGCGGTGTCCTGCTGTGCAACCTGCTCGGTGTCATGGACGGTCCCCACGGGCGCGCGCGACGCCCCACGCGCCGCTGTCGCTATCAAGACGGACCCCGCGGCCGTCAGGGTGTATGCGGCGGCGATCACGATTGGGTTAAGACCGGGGGTGAATCCTGGGGCCACAAACCAGCCCCGCGAGGGCCAGGGAGGAGCCTGCTGTCAGCTGTCGATCAGGTGCTGGAAAGCCTCGAGGTTCTTCACCGACTCGCCGCGGGATGTCCGCCAGGCCCATTCCCGGCGGATGGCATTGGCGAAGCCGCGCTCCAGGATCGGGTTGAAATCGGCGTCGCTGGCGGTCAGTACCGTGCCGAGCAGGGTGTCGATCTCGG
>JALYXB010000220.1 GCA_030947305.1 Actinomycetota bacterium
ACCGCGACGCCGGTACCCCGGTGGCATGTCTGGCCGGTACCGACGTCGCTTATGCCGAGCACGGCGTGGAGACCATCGCCGCCCTGCGGGCGGCCGGTGCCCGCACCGTGCTGCTGGCGGGCACACCGGCCGCCGCCCGGCTAGAGGGACTGATCGACGATCACATCACCATCGGCACCGACATCCCTGCGCTCTGCCGGCGGATCCGCGACTGTCTCGCCGGCGGCACCGCCGAAGGCTCGAGCAAATGACGATCCCGCACTCCTTCGCCGGCTTGCCGCTCGTCGGCCCCGGCTCCCCCGCCGGCGCTGTCCCCGCCGGTGCGCCGCACCTGTCACCGGAAGGTATTTCGCTGCAACGGCTCTACACCGCGGGCGAGCTGGCCGGCCTGGACGCGCTACACACCTATCCGGGACTACCACCGTTTCTGCGCGGACCGTACCCGACGATGTACACCACCCAGCCGTGGACCATCCGGCAGTACGCGGGCTTCTCCACCGCAGACGCTTCCAATGCCTTCTACCGGCGCAATCTCGCTGCCGGCCAGAAGGGGCTGTCAGTCGCCTTCGATCTGCCCACCCACCGGGGCTACGACTCCGACCATCCTCGGGTGGCCGGCGATGTCGGAATGGCAGGCGTAGCTATCGATTCCATCCTGGACATGCGGCAGCTGTTCGACCACATCCCGCTGGACACCATGAGCGTCTCGATGACGATGAACGGAGCGGTGCTGCCGGTTTTGGCGCTGTTCATCGTGGCCGCCGAGGAGCAGGGTGTGGCCCCGGACCAACTGGCCGGCACCATCCAGAACGACATCCTCAAGGAGTTCATGGTCCGCAACACCTATATCTACCCGCCGACGCCGAGCCTGCGCATCATCTCCGACATCTTCTCCTTCACCGCAGCGAAAATGCCGAAATTCAACTCGATCTCGATCTCCGGCTACCACATCCAGGAGGCCGGCGCGACGGCCGATCTGGAGCTGGCCTATACGCTGGCGGACGGACTTGAATATCTGCGTGCCGGCATCGCCGCCGGGCTGGACATCGATGCGTTCGCCCCGCGGCTGAGCTTCTTCTGGGCCATCGGCATGAACTTCTTCACCGAGATCGCCAAGATGCGGGCGGCCAGGGCGCTGTGGTGCAAGATAGTATCGGAATTCGCGCCGCAGAACCCCAAATCCCTTTCCCTGCGGGCACATTGCCAAACGTCTGGCTGGTCCCTAACAGCTCAGGACGTCTTCAACAACGTCGCCCGTACCTGCATCGAGGCGATGGCCGCCACCCAGGGACACACTCAGTCGTTGCACACCAATGCGCTGGATGAGGCGATCGCGCTACCGACCGACTTCTCGGCGCGGATTGCCCGCAACACCCAGTTGTTGCTGCAGCAGGAATCCGGCACCACCGCGACCATCGACCCGTGGGGTGGTTCCTACTACGTCGAGCGGCTGACCCACGACCTCGCCGACAAGGCATGGGCCTGGATAGTAGAGGTCGAGAAGGCCGGCGGAATGGCGGCGGCCATCGAGGCCGGCATCCCCAAGATGCGGGTGGAAGAGGCTGCAGCCCGCACCCAGGCTCGTATCGACTCCGGCACCCAGCCGGTGATCGGCGTCAATTGCTACCAGGTGGGGGCCGCCGACATCGGCGCGGAGCAGATCGAGTTTCTCAAGGTGGACAACGCCGCCGTGCGGACCCAGCAGATCGCCAAACTCGAAAAGCTGCGCGCCGAGCGGGATTCCGTCAGGACCGACGCCGCGCTGGCGGCGCTCACTCACGCTGCCGGACGAGGATCGGGACCAGGGTTGGAGGCAAACCTGTTGGCGCTGGCAGTAGATGCGGCCCGCGCTCATGCCACCGTCGGCGAGATCTCCAGCGCGCTGGAGAGGGTGTACGGGCGTCACACCGCCGTGATCCGTACCATCTCCGGGGTGTACAGGGCCGAGTCGGGAGCGTCGACAAAGGTGGCAGCCGTGTTGGCAGCCACCGAGGCGTTCGCCCGCGACGAAGGGCGGCGCCCCCGCATCCTGGTCGCCAAGATGGGGCAGGACGGACACGACCGCGGCCAGAAGGTGATCGTCACCGCGTTCGCCGACATGGGATTCGATGTCGACGTCGGTCCGTTGTTCTCCACACCCGAAGAGGTGGCGCGGCAAGCGGTGGACGCCGACGTGCACATCGTCGGCGTCAACTCACTGGCTGCCGGCCATTTGACGCTGGTGCCGGCGTTGCGAGACGCCTTGGCGGCCGAGGGTCGGCCGGACATCATGATCGTCGTCGGCGGAGTGATCCCGCCCCCCGACGTGCCGGAGCTGATGACGATGGGGGCCGCTGCCATCTTCGGGCCGGGAACGGTGATCGCGGACGCCGCGCTGGATCTACTTCGCAGGTTGTCCGCCGAACTGCACCATCCAGCCGCCGGATGAGGGCCGCCGGTTCCGGTGAGACCGCTGGGGTGGACATCGATGCGTTGGTCGCCGGGGTACTTGCCAACAGGCGATCCGCAG
Source organism: Actinomycetota bacterium (assembly GCA_030947305.1). Lineage (GTDB taxonomy): Bacteria > Actinomycetota > Actinomycetes > Mycobacteriales > Nakamurellaceae > Nakamurella. The sequence continues at coordinate 2,510 of JALYXB010000220.1, forward strand.
TGGCCAGAGCAATCACCATCGTCGAGTCGTCGCGACCCGATCACCGCCAGCTCGCCCGAGAGTTCTTGGCACAACTCATCTCTCATGCCGGGTCTGCCCGCCGGGTCGGTATCTCCGGGGTGCCAGGAGTCGGCAAGTCGACCTTCATCGAGGCACTTGGCGGGGTGCTGATCAACGCCGGGCATCGGGTCGGCGTGTTGGCCGTCGACCCGTCCAGCGCGCGCACCGGCGGCTCGGTGCTGGGCGATCGCACCAGGATGCCCAAGCTCACGGCGAGCTCCCACGGCTACGTCCGGCCGTCCCCGACGTCGGGGACCCTTGGCGGGGTCACCAGGGCGACCGCGCAGGCCATCACCATTCTGGAAGCGGCCGGTAACGACGTGGTGCTGGTGGAAACCGTCGGCGTCGGTCAGTCCGAGATTGCCGTGGCCGGCATGGTGGACACCTTCCTGCTGCTGGGGCTGGCCCGGACGGGAGATCAGTTGCAGGGCATCAAAAAGGGCGTCCTGGAGATCGCGGACCTGGTGGCGATCAACAAGGCGGACGGCGACAGGGTGACGGAGGCATCGAGCGCTGCCCGGGAGCTCACCGGCGCGCTGCACCTGGTGTACGGACGAGGAGCCGACTGGTTGCCGCCGGTACTCACCTGCTCCGGACTCACCGGTGACGGGGTGGGTGCAGTGTGGCAGTCCTGCGTGCGGCATGCCGAGCATCTGGGCGAGGAGGGGTTGGCGCGCAAGCGATCCGGTCAACAGTGGGAGCTGGCGTGGGCGCTGGTCCGCGACGAGCTCGCCCAGCGGCTGGCCCGCTCCCCCGAGGCGCAGAAAGCGCAGAGTGCGCTGCGGCGGGCGGTGCTGGCCGGCGAGCTGGGCGCGGCGCAGGCGTCCGACGAGATCCTGCGAGCCTTCGACGGAGATGAATCGTGAACGAGCCGCACCGATACCACGTTCTCCGGCACTACCCGCGAGCCGACCGACGCCGATTCTGCTCCGGCGCGGTGCCAGGCAAAGCTTTGGTGTCGCGCTCTGCGGCCGCGGTGCCGAACTGGCGCTCACCCTGAACAGCCGACGGGCGACCAGCGACGGGTGGTGATGCTCGGACCCCGACGGCCGGCTCGTTGTGCGATTCACCCCAAACTGCCTGCGGTGCAGCCGATCCGGGACGGCCAACGATGGCGTCACCCCCGACGGGACAGCATTCGTTCCGGCCTGTCACTTCCGCGTTCTCACTCGATGCGGGTGCCTCCCGGCGGCCCCGCTCCATCGGGCGGGTGCCACAACCTGGGAGGCGGAGTACGCACGCTGGTTCCCAATGGGGTGGTCCAGATCGCCGAGCCGTCGGGCTGACGCCGGACGGTGAAGCCGCCGCCATCCTTTGCCCGGTGATGGTGTTTGCACAACGCTGACAGGTTCGCCGCGGCCGTGGACCCGCCGGCCGAATATGGCACCGTGTGGTCGGTCTCGCAACGGCGCGAGGGCTGCCGACAGCCCGGGGCAGTGCAGATGACGTCTCTGCTCAGCACGAAGTCCGCCAACTCCCGGCTCGGTTCGTATCGAGTGCGTCCCAAATCCAGCAGAGCGCCGGATAGTGGGTCGCAGACCAACCGGCGGAGCTGGCCGTCGGCAGCGATTCGGCGGGCCTGGTCTGCGGTGATCGGACCATATCCTCGCAACTCACACGGCGATGCTGAGCCCAGCAGCGCATCCAGCGGCATGGTCACCTGAATCTGCGGGCGACGTCGGTGTGCTTGTGGCAGTTCGGATCCGGCGAATCGGCCCGACTCCAGGATGTCGGTGCAGATGTCCACCAGCGCGTCCGCCCGGCGCTGATCCCCGATGCGATCGTCGCCGGCAGTCTTGGCCAGTCCAGCCACCGCGGCAATGGTGTCCCAGATGGCTGCGATCTCCGGCGCAGACGAAGTGACCTGCAATCCGGCCATCCCGTCCGGCAAGTCGAAGCGTGTGACCTTTCGTTTGGCCACGGCGTTGCAGTGCCGGTCTTCGGCGCCCTTCGCATCGCGGATGAGGATGGATCGACGGATCGCCGCCCGCAGCTCTGGCACCGTCTGCCGAGGAGCATCCGGCAGCACGTCGCCCTCTACCGCCGCTGCGACGACATCGTCGACATCAGCGGTCTCGGTGCGGATCGCGGTGACCTTCCATCCTGTGAGTAGACCCTGCCAATGCGCGGAGGCAGTGGCCGGCAGCCGCCCGGCGACCTCTGCGGCCTCGTCCAGCTGCCTATTGGCCGATCCTTCGGAGATCCCGAGATTGATCGCGATCTCGGTGGCCAGATGCTCCCTCAGCCCGGGATACGAGCCGGCGAGCTCCGCCAGGTCCGCGGCGAATCTCGCCTGGAAGTGCGCGATCAACCGCTGGTTGGCCACCAGGCTGTCCAGCAGTGCTCTGGCCCACACCGGTGTCGGACCGGACTGATTGCTGTCGCTCGAATTGCTGCTGTTCGGGGAGCTCCCGCTCGGGTTGCTGCCCGCAACTGCCATTGTCTCGACGGGACGTGGCCGGTCCCGGAGCATCGCGGCCAGTTCAATGAAGTGCAACGGCGGGAGATCCAGCATCCCCGCTCGCCATCGCTCGATGGTGCGCATCGAGTCAACGGAATCACCACCGGCGAGATCACTTTCCGGCCCGGCTCCCGCTTCGGTGCGCAATGCGACGAGCATCGCTAGCCGCTCGCGAGAACGAGAGCCACCGCCGTATTTGACGGGCACAACTTCCTCGCCTGCTCGCAGCCGATACTCGCTGTTCATCCAGTCAGCATACCATAAACCGAACAAAGATACGAGCTGCGAGGCCAGTCAACGTGGCGGGAACCTCAGACCAGGTTTTGGTCCATTCGGTCGACGGGTATCGACTACCGCAGACGTTTGCAGGATTTGCCGGAGTGGTTTCCTGATACAGCTGTTTTGCTTGGCGGCGATGATCGCGGTGGAATCGATGCCTGCCGCAATCTCGGAGGGTCCGGATCGACTCGCCGAAGCCGCCCGAACGGCCGATCTTGTCGAGTGCGCGACCCGTTTCCTCGCCAAGGGCTCGGTCATTAAGGCCGACGGGGCCGCGAACCTTCGGACTCTCTCGACGTTCGGGTGTGAACACGAATACCTCGGCGGTCCGGACAGCGACCGGCCAGCACACGTCAACCTGCTCGCTGTCCGCACAGTCGGCTCGCTGCTCAAGCGGTGGCTGACCGGGGACTTGCACTAGGCGGTCCCCTCGGAGCACTGGCCTATGCCCTGGACGAGTACACCTTCCGGTTCAACAGGCGAACCAAGAGCAGAGGACTGCTGTTCTACCGACTACTCCAACAAGCCATCGAGACTGGCCTCATCCCTTACGGACGTGCGCAAAACCCGTTGCCCGGGCTGTCGTACCGTCCTGAGTGTTCGCGGCCTCATTAGCCGATGCATGAATCACCATTGAGGCGGCGTTGAACCTTGGTTGATGTGCCGCCCGACTCCGAAACAGTCAGGCGGATGCAGGCATTCGGATCGCTAGCCAAGATTCCGCCGAAGTAGCGAGTGCTGGTGCGTTCACCGCATCCGTTGATCGTTATTGATCTGCTGGCCCATTGCGAAATATCAAGGTTGGTTGTCCCCCACTTGTCCGAGGGAACCCAAGCCAGAGCCTGATCAGCGCTGATCACCGTGATGGTGAACATGCCGGTGATCTTGGGTTTTACATACAGCACGACCTTGAGGAAGTGCCACGCCGCCATAGGGCCTGCTCCACCCATATTCAGATCGGCAACTGTTAGCGGCGGACGGCCGCCCGGGTTTACGAAGTTCTCGAACACCACATCCCCGGCCATCAGACTTCCTGTCGGATCGAAATCACCGTTGGTGGAATCGCCACAGGTGAGCCTCTTCGACACCGCGATCACGATGCCCCCTCCATTGCTGACTGTGGATCCGGTAGACATCGGTCTGCTGCTTCTGGGAACAGGCGACAGCACCGGAGACGAAGAGGACGACGGTAGGACGCTGGTCGTCGGACTGGATTCCGAGTGACCGGGATTGCTGGTACATCCGGCGACGAACACCGACATCAGGGCGCTGCAGGCAGCAATCAGTCCGATGGCAGTGGATCCGCGCCGGCTCACGAACAGATCGTTCTCTGCCGCCTGCTGGAGCGCCAGCGCTACTTGACTCAAGCAGCTACCCAGCACGAGAGTACGAATCAGCTGCTTGAGTCAAGTCGCATACGGCCCGCGCGTCCGCGACGTCGACAGGTCGCTGCGGTCACGAGTCGGCCCGGCAAGGCCCATGCTCAGGGGAACGACTGCCAGCCCCGCTAATCCTTCAGTGCGAGCGATCGAACGCCAGTTGAGCCGGGCGACCTTTGCACACGAGTCATCGAACACAAACTCGGCATTCAGGCTTTCCCCGCCAAGGACACGTGACAGCCAGTACTGCTCGTCATCCCACATTCGGTCCAGTGGCAACTCGGCGACCGGGAACCAGGCCGGACGCAACTCATCGGAAGGGGCAACCCGTCCGGACCAAGCCCGATCGACGAACACATATACG
>JALYXB010000182.1 GCA_030947305.1 Actinomycetota bacterium
TCCGGTGGGCGAGCCTGCTGCTGTTGGTGTTGCTGTTGGTGTGCCTGGCAGCGGGGTTCGTCCAGGTCTTCGTGGGCTTCCGATACTTCGCCGGTGTGACGCCGATGCAGGTGCATGTCGGGGCGGCTCTCGTCGCGGTCCCACTATTCGGCTGGCATGTGATTCGGCATCGTCGCCGGCAGCGGCTGCACCGACGCGACATGTCCCGGCGGGCGTTGCTACGCACCTGCATCTTCGCCGCCGGCGCAGCGGCCGGCTGGCTCGTGCTCGAAGGCATCGGCATATGGACCGGTTCGCCCGCCGGCTCCAGGCTGAGTAGCGGCTCGCATCGGCTCGACGCCGCCGACATCCCGGCGACCAGCTGGTTGCTGGACGACGTCCCGGTTCTGGATCAGGCGACCCATCGGGTTGTGGTGGGCGGGCGGACCTGGTCGGCCGCCGAGCTGGATGCGCTGGCCGGGCGCCAGTCGCTGTCGGTGCCGGCCCGGCTGAATTGCACCAGCGGCTGGTATGCGGACGCGGTGTGGACCGGCGTGCCCCTCGACCAGCTGCTGCCCGCCGCTGCGTTGCCGGCCGCCGCATCCATCGAGGTGGTCAGCGCCACCGGCTACACCCGGCATTTCCCCATCGCCGAGGCCGGCGCGTTGTGGCTGGTCACCCGCCGGGATGGCGAGCTGCTCGGCGTCGGCACCGGGGCGCCCGTCCGACTGGTGGCGCCGGGACGGCGGGGCTTCTGGTGGGTGAAGTGGGTAGCCGGCGTGCGACTGAGCGACCGGCCCGACTGGCTGCAGCCGCCGTTCCCGTTGCAATGAGCGGGCGCGGCCGATCAGCCGACGTATTCGGTCTCCAGTGAGATCTCCACCCCGGTCAGCGCTTTGCTCACCGGGCAGGTATTTTTGGCCTTCTGCGCCGCCTGCTCGAAACCGGCCTTGTCCAGTCCGCTGACCTCGCCGACCGCCTTCAATGCGATACCCGTCAGCCGTAAGCCACCGGCCGGGTCGGGGCCGAGTGAAACGTTGGCCGTCACCTCGAGTGAGTCGGGGGTGCCGCCGGCCTCGGCGATCATCGCCGACAGCTGCATCGCGAAACAGGACGAGTGGGCCGCCGCAATCAGCTCCTCGGGACTGGTGGTGCCGTCGGCGTTGTCGGCCGTCCGCTTCGGGAACGAGACCGGGTAGGTGCCGACCTTTGAGCTGCTGAGTTCAACCTGGCCGGAACCCTGCTGCAGGGTGCCGTTCCAGGCGGTACGAGCGGTGCGGGTGGCCATCTGGTTCTCCTCGGTGTGTTGACGCGGTCTTTGCCGACGTACTCATCTTGTGCGCAAGACTATTGTGCACAACAATAAAGCAGACGCAACCCGACGGAAGGAGCTTGCGGTGATGACGACCAACACCGGAAGCCGGATCGCTGCCCTCGACGGCCTGTTGTGTTTCGACCTCTATGTGGCCTCGCGGGCGGTCACCGCGCTCTACCGCCCGATGCTGGATGAATTGCACCTGACGTATCCGCAGTACCTGGTGCTGAGACTGCTGCACGCCGACGGCACCCTGACGATGTCCCAACTGGCCCGCGAACTACGGCTGGACCACGGCACCTTGACCCCGCTGCTGCGCCGGATGCAGGCCTCGGGCCTGGTCACCCGCCGCCGCAGTGCGGTCGACGAACGCGTGGTCCAGATCGGCATCACCGCCGCCGGTGAGCAGCTGCATGAGCGTTTCGGCGACCTGCAGTGCCGCGTCGACGCGGCGATGGGGCTCACCGAGCCGGCGGCCAGGAAGCTGCGGTCCACATTGCGCCTGCTCACTGCGTCGGTCTCCACCGGCTGACGGAACCCTCGCTTCGAGCCGATGGGAGTCGCGGGGCCGCGTGGTGTCGACGGCTGAGGCGGGTTGATCATCGACTCCCAGCACCCAGCTGACAGGGCCGACAGTGTTGACAGGCCAGCAAACCGGCCCATCTGCCCTCGCAACGGGGAAGAATCGCACCACGGCCGCGCCAGAGGCCCCATTCGACGTGTTGTGTGGGTTCCAGCACGTATTATTGGTAGCGGCCCCGATGTAGTGGTGCCCAGCAGCGTCACTGGCGGATTTTGTAGCCGATGGAGACATCTTCGATCGCGACAGCATCGCGGCGGGGCAGTGCCGTCGACGCACCGGGTAGGCGACCCATCGATAAGGAGAGTTGTGGCGAAGAAGAACGAGTACAACGCGTCGTCGATCACCGTGCTGGAGGGGCTTGAGGCGGTCCGCAAGCGGCCGGGTATGTACATCGGTTCCACCGGTGAGCAGGGTCTGCATCACCTGGTGAAGGAAGTCGTCGACAACGCGGTCGACGAGGCGATGGAAGGCTTCGGCGATCACATCACCGTCACCCTGCGGGCCGACGGGGCGATCTCGGTGACCGACCATGCCCGCGGCATCCCGGTCGAGATGCATCCGCAGCAGAAGAAGCCCACTCTCGAGGTGGTCCTGACCACCCTGCATGCCGGCGGCAAGTTCGACTCCGAGTCCTACAAGGTCTCCGGCGGCCTGCACGGCGTCGGACTCAGCGTGGTGAACGCACTGTCGTCCAGGCTCGAGGTCGAGGTCAAGCGCAACGGCAAGCGTTATCAGCAGGTTTACACCGCCTCCAAGCCAGGTCCGCTCGAGGAGGTCGGCACCGCAACCGACACCGGCACCACGATCACCTACTGGGCCGACGAGGCCATCTTCGAAACCACCGAGTACAAGCTGGAAACCATTTCCCGGCGGGTGCAGGAGATGGCATTCCTGAACAAGGGACTCACCATCGTGCTGCGCGACGAGCGGCCAAAGGCCCGCGACATCGAAGAGGCCGCCGAGGACGGCGCACTCGACGGCTCACACGCCAGGGAGATGGCGACAGCCAAGCCGCACGTCCCGATCGTCCGCACCTTCTTCTACAAGGACGGGCTGGTCGATTACGTTCGGCACCTGAACGCCACCAAGGATCCGATTCACGCCTCCGTCATCGGCTTCGAGGCCAAGGGCGAGACGATGAAGGTGGAGGTCGCGATGCAGTGGAACTCCTCCTATACCGAGTCCGTCCACAGCTTCGCGAACACCATCAACACGCACGAGGGTGGCGCCCACGAGGAGGGCTTCCGGACCAGCCTGACGAGCGTGGTCAACAAGTATGCCAAGGACAAGAAGCTGCTCAAGGAGAAGGAGGAGAACCTCTCCGGCGAAGATGTCCGCGAGGGCTTGGCCGCGATCATCTCGATCCTGATGCAGGAACCGCAGTTCGAGGGCCAGACCAAGACCAAGCTGGGCAATACCGAGGCCAAGAGTTTCGTCCAGAAGGCCTGCAACGACTGGTTGTCCGACTGGTTCGAGCGCAATCCGGCTGAGGCGAAGCAGATCATCAGCAAGGCGGTGTCCTCGGCGCAGGCCAGGGCGGCCGCCCGCCGGGCCCGCGACCTGGTCCGCCGCAAGGGCGCACTGGAGATCGGCGGCCTGCCGGGCAAGTTGGCCGACTGCCGGTCCACCGACCCGGCACTGTCGGAGCTGTACATCGTGGAGGGTGACTCCGCCGGCGGCAGCGCCAAATCCGGCCGTGACTCGATGTTCCAGGCGATCCTGCCGATCCGCGGCAAGATCATCAACGTCGAGAAGGCCCGCATCGACCGGGTACTGAAGAACACCGAGGTGCAGAGCCTGATTACCGCGCTCGGTACCGGCATCCACGACGAGTTCGACCTGTCCAAGGTGCGCTATTACAAGATCGTGCTGATGGCCGATGCCGATGTCGACGGCCAGCATATTCGGACCCTGCTCCTCACCCTGCTGTTCCGCTTCATGCGGCCGTTGGTGGAGGCCGGCTACGTGTATATCGCGCAACCGCCGCTGTACAAGCTCAAATGGACCAAGGGCGCCCACGAGTTCGCCTATTCCGACCGGGAACGCGACGGGCTGATGAAGATCGGTGCCGAGGCCGGCCGCCGGCTGCCGAAGGACGACGGCATCCAGCGATACAAGGGCCTGGGTGAAATGGACGCCAAGGAGCTGTGGGAGACCACCATGGATCCGGCCCACCGGCTGATGTTGCAGGTCACCCTGGACGACGCGGCTACTGCGGATGAGATGTTCAGCGTGCTGATGGGCGAGGACGTCGAAGCCAGACGCTCATTCATCACCCGCAATGCTCGCGATGTCAGGTTCCTGGACTTCTAACTGCTTCGCCGGCGGCCGACGTGCTCGATTCAGCTGCTCGCCAACGTGCCGTTACCGACCGAAAAGATCTTCACCCACACGATCCATCCCCACCTGTGGATACTTTCGCCAAGCGCGAAAGAAGGCGAAAGGCGCTGAGCTGTGACTGGACCGACTGATGGCGGTAACAACGGCGGCAATGGTCCCGACGATCCGGAAGACCCCACCGCCCCTGGCGGCTCGGGCGGCGGGGCGAACGACGGCGCCGGTGCCGGTGCCGGCTTCGGTGACGAGGAGTCGCTGACGTCGGAAGTTATTGTGGCGCAACACGATCGCACCGAGCCGATCGACATCCAGCAGGAGATGCAGCGCTCATTTATCGACTACGCGATGAGCGTCATCGTCTCCCGTGCGCTGCCCGACGTGCGTGACGGGCTCAAGCCGGTACACCGCCGGGTGCTGTACGGGATGTACGACAGTGGGTTCCGTCCTGATCGCGGTCGGGTGAAGTCATCCCGGGTCGTCGGCGACGTGATGGGCAATTACCACCCGCATGGCGACAGCTCCATCTACGACACCGTGGTCCGAATGGCGCAGCCGTGGTCGCTGCGTTATCCGATGATCGATGGCCAGGGCAACTTCGGTTCACCGGGTAACGATCCGGCCGCCGCCATGCGATACACAGAGTGCCGCATGTCGAACCTGGCCATGCACATGCTCACCGGCATCGACGAAAACACCGTCGACATGATCCCGAACTACGACAACAAGACCGACGAGCCGACGGTGTTGCCGGCCCGCATTCCGCAACTATTGGTGAACGGCAGTTCCGGGATCGCCGTCGGGATGGCCACCAATATTCCGCCGCACAACCTGCGGGAAGTCAGCGAGGCCGTGCTCTGGTCGCTGCAGAATCCGACGGCTACCGCTGAGGAGTTGCTGGAGGCCTGCATCGCGCGGATCAAGGGGCCGGACTTCCCGACCGGCGCCTTGATTGTCGGCCTGGACGGCATTTCCGACGCCTACCGCACGGGCCGCGGCAGCATCAGGATGCGGGCGGTGGTGGAGATCGAGGAGGACGCCAAGGGGCGCACCATCCTGGTCGTTACCGAGCTGCCGTATCAGGTGAACCCGGACAACCTGGTGGAGTCCATCGCGCTGCTGCACAAGGACGGCAGGGTCGGCGGTCTTGCCGACGTCGCCGACGAGTCCAGCGACCGAATCGGTATGCGGCTGGTCATCACCCTCAAACGGGACGCGGTCGCAAAGGTGGTGCTGGCGAACCTGTTCAAGCACACCCAGCTGCAGACCAGCTTCGGGGCGAACATGCTGGCCATCGTCGACGGGGTGCCGCGCACGCTGCGGGTCGACCAGATGATCAGCTACTACGTCGCGCACCAGGTGGAGGTCATCACCCGGCGGACGCAGTTCCGGCTGGACGAGGCCGAGAAGCGGGCCCACATCCTGCGCGGCCTGGTGAAGGCCCTGGACGCGCTGGACGAGGTGATCGCGCTGATCCGGGCGTCCCGTGGCGTCGAGGACGCCCGCACCGGCCTGATCTCGCTGCTGGACATCGACGAGGACCAGGCCAACGCCATCCTGGAGATGCAGCTGCGCCGGCTCACCGGGCTGCAGCGGCAGCAGATCGTCGACGAGCTGGCGACCATCGAGGTCACCATCGCCGACCTGCAGGACATCCTGGCCTCCGGCGAGCGCAAGCGGACGATCATCGCCGACGAACTCACCGAAGTGGTCGGAAAGTACGGCGACAACCGCAGGACCAGGCTGGTGCCCTACGACGGCGATGTGTCGATGGAGGACCTGATCGCCGTCGAGGACGTCGTCGTCACCATCACCCGCACCGGCTATGCCAAGCGCACCAAGACCGACCTGTACCGGGCGCAGAAGCGTGGCGGCAAGGGTGTTCAGGGTGCGGGGCTCAAGCAGGACGACATCGTCGCGCACTTCTTCGTCTGCTCGACGCACGACTGGATCCTGTTCTTCACCAACAAGGGCCGGGTGTACCGGGCCAAGGCCTACGAGCTGCCGGAGGCCAACCGCAACGCCCGCGGCCAGCACGTGGCGAACCTGCTGGCGTTCCAACCGGACGAGAAGATCGCCCAGGTGATCCAGATCAAGAACTACTCGGTTGCGCCCTACCTGGTGCTGGCCACCAAGGGTGGCCTGGTGAAGAAGTCGGAACTGACGGCGTTCGATTCCAACCGCACCGGCGGCATCGTTGCGGTCAACCTGCGGGACAGCGACGAGCTGGTGGGTGCGGTGCTGTGCTCCTCCGGCGACGACCTGTTGCTGATCTCGGCCGAGGGCCAGTCGATCCGCTTCCACGCGACCGACGAAGCGCTACGTCCGATGGGCAGGGCGACCTCGGGTGTGCTCGGCATGCGATTCAGGTCCGGCGACGAGCTACTGTCCCTCGACGTCGCGCAGTCCGGCGCATATGTGCTGGTGGCGACGAGCGGCGGGTATGCCAAGCGGACCGAAATCGATGAGTACCCGGTCCAGGGCCGCGGCGGCAAGGGCGTGCTGACGATCAAGTACGACCGTCGGCGTGGCAAACTCGTTGGCGCACTGATCGTGGACCTCGCCACCGAGATCTTCGCGATCACCTCCGGCGGTGGCGTGATCAGGACCAGGGCCAAGGAGGTCCGCAAGGCGCAACGGCAGACGATGGGAGTGAAGCTGATGAACCTGTCCGATGGGGACAACCTTGTCGCGATCGCTCGCAACGCCGACGCCTCGGACGTGGTGGACGGCACCGACGGAACCGATGGACCCACCGGCGCCGGCAGCGATTCCGACCGGAAGGGTGACGGCGCGTGAAAGCTGCCCATCCGGATTCTCGTGCCGGCGCTGCTGGCCGGACTTCAGCCGCTGCGCCATCCGCTAACGTCAAGACGGTGAGCCCCTCATCTGTCGGCGGGCCGAGCCACGGGCAGCCGCCGCGGCGGGTGAAGCAGACCAAGCGCCCGCCTCGGCTGGCATCGCTGCAGCTGAAGCGGATCGATCCGTGGACGGTGCTGAAGATCAGCCTGATCGTCGCGATCGTGATGTTCTTCGTCTGGATGATTGCCATCGGCATCATCTACCTGGTGTTGGGCGGGCTCAACGTCTGGACGCAGGTCAACGACACCTTTGCCACCCTGTCCACCAAGGATCTGACGACGCAGGTCACCGGCAGTTCGCTGATCACCCCCACCCGGGTCTTCACCATTGCCGCGGTGATCGGTGCCATCAATATCGTGCTGTTCACCGCCCTGTCCACCATCGGTGCCTTCGTCTACAACGCCGCCGCCGGGATGGCCGGCGGGGTGGAGCTCACGCTGGGCGAGCGCGACTAGGCCCAAGCGCGAACCCGGTCGGAAGATCATCGAGGGTCCCTGACCGACTCCGCAACTCCCAGCGATGTTGTCATCGCGCGGCTTGCGGAGGGCCGTCGCCGCGGCTTTGACGTCGGGTTATGTCGTTCTGGGCGGTTCGTCGCACACAGCGAGTGACTCTTCTGCATCGTTAGAGAGAAATAGCCCAGCAGCTCTTTACAACGTTGGAAAGAGTCGTCAGACTTCCGGTGTCCTTCCAGACTTCATCACTCGCCTGATGGTCGGCGAGGCTCAACGAGGAGCTCAGATGCACCGAGGTCGCTTCAGGTCCACCCTGTCCGTCAGCCGTCCATCGATCAGGACGCTGGTGCTGTCCGCAGCCGTCGTGCTGACCGCTGGGACGCTGTCGGCGATAGCCCCGATAGCTCAGGCCGCTCCGGCGGGCGCTGCGGCCCGGCCGGCCCCGGCTGCCGCCGCGGCGCACGCCAGGCCCAGCAACCATCGCGGCCCGGTCGCGCCGGACTATCAGAACCCGTTGAAACTCGCGCTGCCCGGCGGCTTCTCGGCCGCCAGCTGTGCCGATCCGGACGTCGCCCACGGTCGGGGTGCGGACACCAGCTGGTACCTGTACTGCACCACGGACCGGTCTATCGACGCCCCCGGCGGGCCGGACATCGGCTTGCTGCCGTTGTACCGGTCGACCGACCTGGTGCACTGGACCTTCCTGCACGCAGCCATCCCGGCTGCCCCCGGCTATGCCGTACCCGGCGCCGGTATCTGGGCGCCCAACCTGGTGTATGCGGGTGGCGAGTATCGGTTGTACTTCACCGTCTCTGATACCACCCTGCCGGGCGGTGGCGCGGCAATCGGCGTGGCCACCGGACCGACGCCCGCCGGACCGTTCGTCGTCTCCCAGACCCCGGTGGTCGAGCCGACGGATTCGGCCGAGAACCCCGGCCAGCGCCGGGCCACCATTGATCCCGAGGTGATCTCCGACCACGGCAAGAGCTACATCTTCTACGGCAGCTACTTCGGTGGCGTCTCGGTGCGGACATTGAGCGCCGACGGCCTGCACTCCGACATCTCCACCATGAAGGAGATCGCTACGGACAACAGGTACGAGGGCAGCTACATCGTTCGCCACGACGGCTGGTGGTACTACATGGCGTCGTCGACGAACTGTTGCAACGGGCCACTCACCGGTTACACGGTATTCGCCGCTCGTTCCCGAAACCTGTTGGGGCCCTACGTCGATCGCACCGGCCGGTCCATCCTGGACAGTCGCGTCGGCGGTACACCTGTCGTCGCACAGAACGGGAATACCTGGGTCGGCGTCGGGCACAACACGGTGCTCACCGATTACGCCGGGCAGGACTGGATGATCTACCACGGCGTGGACCGCAACGATCCGTACTACGCCGGTGCGATCGGCTACACCAAGCGGCCAGGGCTGATCGACCCGATCGACTGGATCAAGGGCTGGCCGGTGGTGAACGGTGGCGCCGGACCGTCCGACACCCCGCAGCCAGGGCCGGCGGCCAAGCCGGGCGAGCGGACTGCGCACAAGGTGCACCCGGTCCGCGACCCAAGGGCAGGCCGGGTCATCCGGTCCGCGTCCGACAACTTCTCCAGCCACCAGCTCGGCTCGCAGTGGACATGGATCCGGCCGGACACCAACTCCGCCTACTCGGTGAGCAGCGGACAACTGTTGTGGGCGACGCAATCCGGCGACCTGCAGCCGCCGACCAACAACCTTCCGTCGGTGCTCACGGAGCCCGCGCCTCGGGGCGATTTCGTGGTCGACACCAAGGTGCGGGTGACGGTGCCCAAAACCGGGGACGGCCACAACTACGTGCAGGGCGGATTGGTGATCTACAACGACGACGCGAATTACATCAAGCTCGACTCGGTGGCGATCGGTGACACCAGGCAAACCGAGATCGGCAAACACGTCACGCCGGCGGCCGGCTTCCCGGCCTACGGCAACGGAGTGGTGGGGCCGGTCGGCGAGTGGACCTACCTCCGGTTGGTCAGCAAGGCCTGCGGTGCGGTGCACTGTTACACCGCATTCTCCAGCCTGGACGGCCGGCACTGGGATAAGGGCGACACCTGGACCCAGGCCGTCACCGCGAGCACCAAGATCGGCCTAATCTCCATGGGGGGCAGTGGTTTTCAGTCGCAGTTCGATTTCGTCCACGTCAGCACCGTTCGCTGACCCCACCCCCGTGAGGTAGCGCAAAGCTGCCATGCCACGCCGAAAGACATGGGCGTGTCATAGCAGCTTTGCGCTACCTCGGGGTGGTCCGCCTCTTGGTGGGGGCTACATAGGGGTGGAGCGGCCGGCGGTGCTCTCCCGCACCACTAGTCGATGCTGGGCGACGACGTCCTGCGGCGGGGTGCTGCGGTCGCCGCGCACCCTGCGGGACAACAGCTCCACGGCCGTCACCGCAATGAACTCCTTGTCCGGTGCCACCGAGGTCAGCGTCGGCGTCACGAACTGGCAGTCCTCGATGTTGTCGAAGCCGACCACAGCCACGTCTTCCGGAACCCGCAGACCCGCCTCGGCGATGACCCGAATGCAGCCAAGCGCCAGCAGATCGTTGAAGCAGAACACCGCGTCCGGCGGGCGGTCGCCAGCCAGCAGCCGCTGCATTGCTGTGTAGCCGTCCTCGCGGTGAAAGTTGTTGCCGGGAGCCACCAATTCGGCGCAGGCGTCGAGCCCGGCGTCCGCCAGCGCCGCTCGGTAGCCCTCCAGCCGGAGAGCGGAGGTACCGGAATACTGCGGCTGCGCACCGATAGCCGCGATCCGCACCCTGCCGAGCCCGATCAAGTGGGCCGTGGCTTCGCGTGCGGCGGCCACGTTGTCGACCGCGATGTGGTCGGCGCCGGCCCGCGCCAGCTGTTCACCGAGAAGCACGACGGGGTGATCGGGGCGCAGGGCGGCGATGTCTGACGGCGTCATCGACAGCGGGCTGACGATCGAGCCGTCGATGAGGTCCGCCCGAATACCGGCCGTGGTCCGTTGCTCGTGACTGCGTTCGCCGCTGGTGCGGTCGATCAACACCGTCCAGCCGAGCTGTTCGGCGGCATCGACGATAAGGCTGGCCATCTCGGCGAAGTACGGCATTGCGA
>JALYXB010000262.1 GCA_030947305.1 Actinomycetota bacterium
TTGGCCTGCTCCACTAGGGTGGCGGCATTGGTCGTCGGGTCGGCCATGCTCACCGGCATGGTGCAGGCGGCGATCCTGGCGAACCCGTGTCGGTACGCAGCGTAGAAGTCCATAGCACTGCTGAGTCTGCCAGCCGCAACGGTTCGGCGCGGGATCAGTGGCCGCTATCCTTCAACGACGTCCCACCGATGGCCATAGGGTGAGTCGATGAGCGAATCGCCGTCGGCCGACCCGACTCGCGCCGGCAAGAAGGCGATGGTCACCGGGGCCGCCAGCGGGATAGGGGCGGCCGTCACCGAGCGGCTGGCGAGCGACGGATCGATGGTCTACGCGGTGGATCTGGATGCCGACCGGCTCGCGGAATTTGTCGACTCGCTCGGCGATGCCGGCGCTTCGATACATCAGCTGCCTTGTGATCTGTCGGACTTCGCGGCGATCGAGTCGCTGCCGACCGACGTCGACATTCTGGTGAACAACGCCGGGATCCAGCACGTCGCGCCCATCCAGGACTTTCCGCCGGAGACCTTCGATCTGATCATTGCGTTGATGCTGACCGCGCCGTTCCGGCTGATCCGGCAATCGCTGCCGCACATGTACTCGGCCGGCTGGGGCCGGGTGGTGAACATTTCCAGCGTGCACGGCATTCGGGCCAGCGAGTTCAAGTCGGCGTACGTCGCCGCCAAGCACGGGCTCGAAGGACTGTCGAAGGTGACGGCCCTTGAGGGCGCACCGCACGGGGTGACCAGCAACTGCGTCAACCCGGCCTATGTGCGAACCGCCCTGGTGGAGAAGCAGATTGCCGATCAGGCGGCCGCCCACGGCATCGACGAGTCCGAGGTGCTGAGCCAGATCATGCTGGCGCCGGCTGCGGTCAAGAGACTGCTGGAGCCGGCCGAGGTGGCCGACATGGTGGCATTCCTCATCGGGCCGTCGTCGGCGTCGATCACCGGCTCGTCGTTCTCGATGGACGGCGGCTGGTCCGCACACTGACGACCGGCTACAGGATCGCGCCAGGCGTATAGCCAGCTGCATCAGGGAACGCCTCGGTGAGCTCGGCGATCTGCGCCAGCACGCCGGCGATCTGGGCGCCGGCATTCCCGGTGAACGACAACGGTTCTGCCAGCAGCTCGTTCAGCTGGGTGCGGCTCAGGGGCAGCCGATCGTCGGCGGCCAACCGGTCCAGCAGGTCGTTGTCGATCTGCCCCTTCTCCCGCATCGCCAGCCCGACAGTGACGGCGTGTTCCTTGATCACCTCGTGCGCCGTCTCCCGGCCTACGCCGGCCCGGACAGCGGCCATCAGCACCTTGGTGGTGCCCAGAAACGGCAGGTACCGCTGGAATTCCCTGTCGATCACCGCCGGGTAGGCACCGAAGTCGTGCAGCACCGTCAGGAAGGTCTCCAGCAGGCCGTCAAGTGCATAGAACGCGTCCGGCAGCGCCACTCGACGGACAACGCTGCAGAACACGTCGCCCTCATTCCACTGCGCGCCGGCCAGCTCGCCGGCCATGCCGGCGTATCCGCGGAGAATCACCGTGAGGCCGCAGACCCGCTCGCAGGAACGGGCATTCATCTTGTGCGGCATGGCAGATGAGCCGACCTGGCCGGGCTGGAACCCCTCGGTGGCCAGCTCGGCGCCGGCCATCAGCCGGATGGTGGTGGAAAGCGATGCAGGTCCGGCGGCCACCTGCAGCAACGCCGACACCACCTCGTAGTCCAGCGAACGCGGATAGACCTGCCCGACCGAGGTCAGTACTCGATCGGTGCCGGCAATCTCTTGCACGACGGCGTTTTCCAGCGCGGCCAGCGCCTCAGCGGAGCCGAGCAGATCCAGCATGTCCTGGGCCGTCCCGACAGGTCCCTTGATGCCGCGCAGCGGATACCGGTCGAGCAGCTCGGTGATCCTGCGGTGCGCCTGCAGTACCTCGTCGGCGGCCGAGGCGAACCGCTTTCCGAGCGTCGTCGCCTGCGCCGGAACGTTGTGCGAGCGGCCGGCCATCACCAGTTCGGCGTACTCGGCGGCACGGCTTCCCAGCCTGTCCAGCAGCGCCACCGTCCGATCGCGGACAAGGGCCAGCGCCTGCAGTATCTGTGCCTGTTCGACGTTCTCGGTGAGATCGCGGCTGGTCATCCCGCGATGGATCAGCTGGTGCCCGGCGAGCGCGTTGAACTCCTCGATGCGGGCCTTCACGTCGTGCTTGGTCACCCGCTCACGGGCCGCCATGGACCGCTGATCCACTCTGTGGACGACTCTTTGGTAGTCGGCGATGGCGGCCGGATCGGTCGCCACCCCCGCAGCGGCCTGCGCTCGCAGCACAGCCAACCAGAGTCGACGTTCAGCGACAATCTTGTTCTCGGCCGACCAGATCGTCCGCATCTGCGTCGAGGCGTAGCGCTCTGCGAGGACGTTCGGCGTCAGGGTCGCCGCGGCCGCTGGCGAGGAGTCCGTCACCCGAGCATTGTCCCACTCCTGGCTAGCCGTCCAGCCTGTCGACCGCCACGGCGAAGGCCAGCAGGCGATCCCGCGGGATCTTCAATTTCGCCGGTGCGCGCACCACCACCTGGTGGGTGGCTCCGTCCACTTGAATGGTGGTCGACGACGCGGTGTCGATGGCGTAAGCCCCGCTACCGATCGACACACACCCTCGTGGCATGCAGCTGTGAACGCCGGCGGCCCGTTTTGTCACCTCGACCGTGACGGCCAGCCCAAGGTGGTCGACAGCTGGGAAGGACCCGCCCTGTAGCCGGTTCACCGCGCACCCGGCCACCAGGGTGCGGTGTGGCCCGACCAGGCCGCCGAGGATCTTCTTCGCCTGCGCATCGGCGCCCGGCGAAAGTTGCGGCCAGCTGCAGGGCCGTGCCGCAGGTGTCGCCGAACTGAGGCCAGGCGCACGAGTTGAAGCGGCTTCGCTGCTGGCGGC
>JALYXB010000266.1 GCA_030947305.1 Actinomycetota bacterium
GAGATCGTTGCGGTCCCGGGCATCGGGCCGGCCACCGCAGCGGTGATCGTGGAGGCGTTGGCCGGTAGCGGTCCGAGTGCAACCGCTGCGCCGGCAGCGCCCGGACGAGACAGTGGAAGCGGACGACCGCGTCATTCGCGCGAAGTGGTAGGACACCATGACAGAGCCTGACCACCATCGACCCCGCCGGAGGCGCCGTGACTGACCAGCCCGAGACGCCGACCGGATCGGCTGCCGGCCAGGCAGCGCCGGCAAGTGGCATCGAGGTAGCGGTCGTCTCCGGGCTGTCGGGGGCCGGCCGGTCCACCGCCGCCAAGTGCCTGGAGGATCTCGGCTGGTTCGTGGTGGACAACCTGCCCCCCGAGTTGATCGCGACCATGGTCGACCTCGGGGCCCGGGCCCGCGGCGCCGTCACCCGCATCGCCGTCGTGCTGGACGTTCGCTCCCGCGCCTTCACCGAGGACCTGGCATCGGTGATCCGCGACCTCGACGCCAGGGGGTACCGGCCGCGGGTGCTGTTCCTGGAGGCCAGCGACGCGGCGCTGATCCGCCGGTACGAGGCGAACCGGCGGCAACATCCGCTGCAGGGCTCCGGTCGCATCTCGGACGGCCTGGCAACCGAGCGGGGGCTGCTCGGGCCGCTGCGCGACGAGGCCGACGTCATCATCGACACCTCCGACATTTCCGTGCACGAACTGCGCGACCGGATCGAACACGAGTTCACCGAGGCGCCGCAGTCCTCGACGATCACCGTGTTGTCGTTCGGCTACAAGTACGGCCTGCCGCTGGATGCCGATCTGGTGATCGACATGAGGTTCCTACCCAACCCTTTCTGGATTCCCGAGCTGCGGGACAAGACCGGTCTGGACCGCGAGGTCCGCGACTATGTGCTCACCCAGGAGGGCGCTACCGAGTTCCTCGACCGATACATCGAGCTATTCGAGCTGGTGGGCGGCGGCTACCAGCGGGAAGGCAAGCGGTACCTGACGTTGGCCGTCGGCTGCACCGGCGGCAAACACCGCAGTGTCGCGATGGCAGCGGAACTCGGGAAACGGCTCTCCGCCGAACTACCGGGCCGCCCCGCTGATCGACGCACCGTCCAGGTCGCCCACCGCGACCTGGGCCGGGAATGAGCCGACCGAAGGTCGTCACCCTGGGCGGGGGGCACGGCCTTTTCTCCATGTTGACCGCACTGCGCACGCTGGACGTCGATATCACCGCGGTCGTCACCGTCGCCGACGACGGCGGGTCGTCCGGCCGACTGCGCAGGGACAACCCGACGGCGCTGCCACCTGGAGATTTGCGGATGGCGCTGGCCGCGCTGGCCGCTGACGACGACACCGGCCGGATCTGGGCCAGCACCTTTCAGCACCGCTTCGCCGGAGAAGGCGCGCTGGCCGGCCACCCCGTCGGCAACCTGGTGCTGGTCGGCCTCGCCGAGGTGCTCGGCGATCCGGTGGCGGCGCTGGACGCCGCCGGCGCCATCCTCGGCTGCCGGGGTCGGGTGTTGCCGATGGCCCGCCAGCCGCTGACGATCGTCGGCGAGGTGGCCGGCCTCGACGATGAGCCGGGCAGCGTCCGACGGATCCGTGGGCAGGTGGCAGTGGCGGCCACCCCGGGCCAGGTGCGCTCGGTGACGCTGGAACCGGCCGACGCTGCAGCCTGCCCTGAGGCGCTGGCCGCGATCGCCGAGGCCGACCTGGTCACCCTTGGTCCCGGCTCCTGGTTCACCAGCGTGCTGCCTCACCTGCTCGTCCCGGATCTCGCGAGGGCCGTCATGAACACCTGTGCGCACAGGTTGGTGGTCCTGAACCTTGCCCCGCAACCCGGTGAGACGGAAGGATTCTCGCCCGAGCAGCACCTGGACGTAGTCTCTTCACACGCTCCGGAATTTCGGGCCGACACCGTGCTCGCCGACTCCTCGGCGGTCCCGGTGCCCAGCCGGTTGACGGCCGCCGCCGAGCGGCTGGGAGCAGTAGTTGAACTGGCCGACGTCGCCGATCCAACGGGCGCCGCGCGGCACGACCCAACTGCACTCGCCGTTGCGCTCGGGCGGGTGTTGTCCAGGGCAGCACCTGGCGATCAGCATCGCGCGACGGGTGAAGTCCGCAGGTAGCACCGGCTGTACACCACAGGCAACAAGGAGACGACCACATGGCGATGACGTTCGCTGTCAAGGACGAGCTGAGCCGGGTCGCCGTCAGCAGGGTGTCGGAGCGCAAGGCCGAGGTGTCGACGATGCTGCGATTCGCCGGCGGCCTGCACATCGTCGGCGGCCGGGTGGTGGTCGAAGCCGAGCTGGACACCGGAGTGGTGGCCAGGCGGCTGCGCCGCGAGATCGGCGAACTGTACGGGCAGACAGCCGATGTGCAGGTGCTGTCGCCGTCCGGCATTCGTAAGAGCACCCGCTACGTGGTGCGGGTGGTGCAGGGCGGCGACGCGCTGGCCAGGCAGACCGGCCTGATCGACCAACGTGGCCGGCCGGTGCGCGGGCTGCCACCGCAAATTGTGGCCGGCACCGTCGGCGACGCTGTTGCCGCCTGGCGGGGCGCCTTCCTGGCGCACGGATCGCTCACCGAACCCGGTCGGTCGGCCGCCATGGAGATCACCTGTCCCGGCCCGGAAGCGGCGCTGGCCCTGGTCGGGGCCGCCCGCCGGATGGGTGTGCAGACCAAGGCCAGGGAGGTACGAGGCGCCGACCGGGTGATGGTGCGCGACGGCGACGCGATCGCGGTGATCCTCACCAGGCTGGGCGCGCACACCTGCGTACTGGCCTGGGAGGAACGGCGGATGCGCAAGGAGATCCGGCAGACCGCCAACCGGCTGGCCAACTTCGACGACGCCAACCTGCGGCGGTCGGCACGGGCGGCCGTCGCGGCATCGGCCAGGGTGGAGCGGGCGCTCACCATCCTCGGCCCCGAGGCTCCCGAGCATCTGACCAAGGCCGGGCGGCTGCGGATCGAACACGGGCAGGCTTCGCTGGAAGAGCTGGGCCAGCTGGCCGACCCGCCGATGACCAAGGACGCCATCGCCGGCCGGATCCGTCGGTTGCTGACGATGGCCGACAAGCGCGCCCACGAGCTGGGCGTCCCGGACACCGAGTCCGCCGTGACCGCCGAGATGCTCGAAGCCTGACTGCCACCACGTCGCGAGTCGAGCAATGGGGGTGACCGGGAGTGGACCCTGGCCACGCTAGAGTGACGGTGATGCCCCCGCCGTAGTGGGCGGTGTCACTTGATCGATCCGGAGCGAGGAGTATCCCGTATCCGGATTCCCCAACCCTGGAAGGTGGCCGGACGTGACTGTGCGCGTCGGTGTGAACGGATTCGGTCGAATCGGCCGGAATTTCTGGCGAGCGCTCGACTCGCTCGACTACGACCTGGAAATCGTCGCCGCGAACGATCTCGGCGATACTGCGACCACGGCCCATCTGCTGAAGTACGACACCATCCTTGGCAAGCTGCAGCATGAGGTGACGGCCACCGCCGACGGAATCGACGTCGACGGCAAGACCATCAAGATGCTCTCCGAGCGCGACCCGGCGAACCTGCCGTGGGGCGACCTCGGTGTCGACATCGTCATCGAATCGACCGGCCACTTCACCAAGGCCGCCGATGCCCGCAAGCACATCGACGCCGGCGCCAAGAAGGTCATCATTTCGGCCCCGGCCAGCGACGAGGACCTCACCGTCGTGATGGGCGTCAACGAGTCCGCCTACGACGGCAGCCAGACGGTCCTGTCCAACGCGTCGTGCACCACCAACTGCGTCGCCCCGATGGCCAAGGTGCTGGGCGATGCCTTCGGCATCGTCAGGGGCCTGATGACCACCATTCACGCCTACACCAACGACCAGGTGATCCTCGACTTCCCGCACAAGGATCTGCGCAGGGCGCGGGCCGCCGCCCAGAACATCATCCCGACGTCGACCGGCGCGGCCAAAGCCACCGCGTTGGTGCTGCCGGAGCTCAAGGGCAAGCTGCACGGCTATGCGCTGCGGGTGCCGGTGATGGACGGCTCGGTGACCGACCTCACCGTCGAGCTGGCCAAGAACGTCTCCGTTGACGAGGTGAACGCGGCCTTCGAAGCGGCCAGCAAGGACGGCCCGCTGGCCGGCAAGCTGGTGTATTCGACCGATCCCATCGTGTCCTCCGACATCGTCGGCTCGGCAGCCTCCTGCACCTTCGACGCGCCGCTGACGCTGGTGTTGGACAACAACTTCGTCAAGGTGATCGGCTGGTACGACAACGAGTGGGGCTACTCCAACCGGCTCGTCGATTTCACCCAGCTGGTCGGCTCCAAGCTCTGAGCCTTGCTGACCGCCGCCCTCCGCTGTCCGTCGCCCAAGGAGTTCCACCGTGCTGACCCTCGACGACCTGCTGGCCGCCGGCATCACCGGCCGGACGGTGCTCGTTCGTGCCGACCTGAACGTGCCGCTCGATGGCACCACGATCACCGATGACGGCCGAATCAAGGCCACCGTTCCCACCCTGCAGGCGCTGGCCGGAGCCGGTGCGAAGGTGGTGGTGACGGCGCACCTCGGTCGGCCGGACGGAAGGGTCGACGCCAAGTATTCGTTGGCGCCGATCGCCGTCAGGCTGGCCGAGCTGCTCGGATCACCTGTCGCGATGGCCGGTGATGTGGTGGGGGACAGTGCCGCCGCCACAGTCGGCGGGCTGGCCGACGGCGGGCTAGCCCTGCTAGAGAACGTCAGGTTCGACCCACGGGAAGCCGCCAAGGACGACGCCGAGCGAGGCGCGCTCGCCGACGACCTGGTGGCCCTGGTCGCAAGAGCCTCGCCGGTGGTGCCGGCCTTTGTGTCGGATGGGTTCGGGGTGGTGCACCGCAAGCAGGCGTCGGTCTACGACGTGGCCAGCCGGCTGCCGCACTACGCCGGCTATCTGGTCTCCGAAGAGACCGCGGTGCTGCGCAGGCTGACGACCGAACCCGACCGGCCGTACATCGTGATCCTCGGCGGTGCCAAGGTGAGCGACAAACTCGGCGTCATCACCGCTCTGCTTGAGCAGGTCGACCGGGTGCTGATCGGCGGCGGGATGGCCTACACGTTCCTGAAGTCCCAGGGCACCTCGGTCGGCAAATCCTTGCTGCAGGCAGACATGGTCGACACCTGTGGTGCGCTGCTCGAGCAACACGGAGACAAGATCGTGCTGCCGACCGATGTGGTGATCGCCGACCGGTTCGCCGCCGACGCCGATACCACAACGGTGCCGGTCACCGAGATCCCCGACGACTGGCAGGGCCTTGACATCGGCCCGGACACTCGGGCGGCCTTCAGGCAGATCATCGCCGAGGCGCGGACGGTGTTTTGGAACGGGCCGATGGGTGTCTTCGAAATGCCCGCCTTCGCCGAAGGCACCCGGTCGGTGGCGCAGTCGATCGCCGCCACCCCGTCGTTCTCGGTGGTCGGCGGCGGCGATTCGGCTGCCGCTGTCCGGCAGCTGGGGATCGACGAGTCAGGCTTCACCCACATCTCCACCGGCGGCGGCGCATCGTTGGAATACCTGGAAGGCAAAGAACTCCCGGGGCTGGCGGTGCTCGAATCGTGATGGCCCGCAGGTCGGACGGTAGGCCGGCGCCGCGGGAAGGCCGACTCCCGCTGATTGTCGGCAACTGGAAGATGAACCTCAACCACCTCGAGGCCATCGCCGTCGTCCAGAAGCTCGCCTTCACCCTGCCGGAGAAGTACTACGCGCATGTCGAGGTGGTGGTGCTACCGCCGTTCACCGACATCCGCAGCGTGCAGACGCTGATCGACGGCGACAGGCTCAGTATCAAACACGGCGCCCAGGACCTGTCGCCATACGACTCTGGCGCCTACACCGGCGACATTGCCGGTCCGATGCTGAGCAAGCTCGGCTGCAGCTACGTGGCGGTCGGCCACTCCGAACGGCGAGAGCACCACGCGGACACCGACGCAGTGGTCGCCGGCAAGGTGGCGGCCGCATTCCGCAACGGCATCGTGCCGATCCTGTGCATCGGCGAGGGACTGCCCGTCCGGGAAGCCGGTGGACAGGTCGAGCACTCGGTGGCGCAGCTACTGGCCGCGCTGGAGTCGGTAACCGCGGAAGATACTGCGCAGGCCTCAACGCTGGTGCTGGCCTACGAACCCGTCTGGGCGATCGGTAGCGGCCGGGTGGCCACACCACAGGACGCCCAACAGGTCTGTGCCGCGCTGCGGGCAGCGCTGGCGGAGAAGTACTCTGCTGCGGTGGCCGGCAAGGTCCGGGTGCTGTACGGCGGATCGGTCAAGTCCAGCAACGTGGCCGAGATCGTGGCGCAGCCGGACATCGACGGTGCGCTGGTCGGCGGCGCCAGCCTGGACGCCACCGAGTTCGCCACGTTGGCCGCCAACGCGGTCGGAGTGCTGAGCTGACCGGGTAGACTCCTGGCGGTCAACCCCAGCAGTATCGGCAGCCGCGGTACTGAGTACCCGACGAGCACCCCAAGGCGAGCATGATCACCGTTCTGGACATCCTTCTTGTGCTGACCAGCCTCGCGCTGATGGCCCTCATCCTGCTGCACCGGGGCAAGGGTGGCGGCCTGTCTTCCATGTTCGGCGGCAGCATGCAGTCGTCGCTGTCCGGCTCGTCAGTGGTGGAGAAGAATCTCGATCGGCTGACGCTGTTCGTGGCCGCGGTCTGGGTGATCTGCGTGATCGGCGTCGGCCTGATCATCAAGGTGAACAACGGCGGCGTCTAGACCCGCTCAATGCTGCAGTAGTTTCAGCATCCTGGTGTTGCCGAGAGTGTTCGGTTTGACGTACGGCAATTCCAGGAACTCCGCCACACCCCGGTCGTAGCTGGACCGCAATTCGGCCAGCGCGTCCTCGTCCATATTCAGCTCGGCGATCCGCCGAAAGCCCAGCGCTGCGAAGAACATCACCTCAAAGGTGAGGACGAACAGCCGGCCGACGCCGAGCCGGCCGGCCTCGGCGATCAACCCGGCACACAACGTGCGGCCGATCCCGCGTCCCCGAAAGGCCGGATCGGTGGCCAAGGTACGAATCTCGGCCAGGTCCTCCCACAGCACGTGCAGCGCGCCGCAGCCCACCACCACGCCGTCATACTCGGCCACCCAGAACTCGGTGGTGTCCTCGTACAGGTTCACCAGCGTCTTTTCCAGCAGGATCTCGCCGGCGTAGTAGTCGATCAACTCCTTGATGCGGCGGATGTCGCCCACCCGCGCCCGGCGGACCGAGATCGGCGTCGCTGACGAGGGGTCCGCTGAGGGCACTTGATCAGCGTAGTGAGAGCTGCTGAAGGGAATTCCAGGGGACGGCTGCGGGATAAGCTGAGGTTCGTGTCGAGCTCGTCCACTCTCTCTGGTGTCACGGTCCCTGGTGTCACGGTCCCTGGTGTCACCGTCTCTCTGGTCACCCTCGGCTGTGCCCGCAACGAGGTCGATTCCTCCGAGATTGCCGGGCGGCTGGCCGCCGGCGGTTATCAACTGCTCGATGAGGGAGTGGACGAGCGCGCCGACCTCGTGGTGGTGAACACC
>JALYXB010000271.1 GCA_030947305.1 Actinomycetota bacterium
CCGGCTCCGGTGGCGTCGACGGCGTTCACCGGCAGCGCCGGCACCCATTCCTCCTCACCGCTGATTCCGTCCAGGCCGATGGACCCCTGCCCACCACACGTCACGATCACCACCGGCACCAGGTCGGCGAGCACCATCAGAGCCGCCCTCGGGTCCTCCGTCCTGGTGTAGGCCATCGCCTCGGTGCTGTTCGGCAGGAAGGCGTGCAACTGTCCGATCTCCTCCAGCAGCGTCTCCGGCCATTGCTGGCTCGGATCCCAGCCGACGTCGCCGAACATCAGAGTGCCTGCGGCAGCTGCCTTTTGGGCCCACTTCCCACTCTCGTTGCCCAGCTGCACCATGCCTGCCCTTGCCTGCGGAACCACCGCAAGCAAGTCGTCCAGCGGGACCGGCGGTGGATGCTCGTGGGTCACCATTGCCCGATCTCTGCTGACTGCCATCGACACCGTGACCGGCGAATGCCAGTCGTCGAAGCGACGAGAGCTCGACAGGTCGATGCGCTCCTGGTCCATCAACGTGGTCCAGAGGAAATCACCGTAGGAGTCGTCCCCGAACGCTGCCGCCAGCCCCGTCCGCAGTCCCAGCCGTGCGGTCGCTACCGCCAGGTTCGCCACCCCACCGGGGCACGAACCCATCCCATCGGCAAACACCTCGGTGCCGGCGACCGGCAGCGTAGCCAGGCCGGTAAGGACGATGTCGAGGAAGACGGTCCCTTGCACGATGACGTCGAGGCCACCGCCGGCTGGCCGGTCGGCGGTCGGCTGAGGTGCGGGCTGCATGGCCACTAGCCTGCCATCGCCCGCAACCCCGCCGACGGACGCTCGTTGACGCGTCTTGACTACGCTCCTGCTCATGCGACTGGTGCTACTGGGTGGCGGCGGATTTCGGACTCCGTTGATCTTCAGGGCGCTGCTGCAGCGCCGCGCCGAGGTACCTGTCGACGAGCTGGTGCTCTACGACCTCGACGCCGCCCGACTTGCGGTGATCTCGGCCGTGCTCGAAGGGATCGCTGCCGGACGGGCGGCCCCGAAGGTCCGCAGCACCACCGAGCTGGATGACGCGCTGCGCGACGCCGACGTGGTCTTTGCCGCGATCAGGGTGGGCGGTGCGGCCGGCAGGGTCGGCGATGAACGCGGCGCCTTGTCCCTGGGGGTACTCGGACAGGAGACGGTCGGCGCCGGCGGGCTGACCTATGGCCTTCGCACCCTGCCGGTGATGCTCGACATCGGCCGCCGGGTGGCCGACATCGCCCCGGATGCGTGGCTGCTGAACTTCACCAATCCGGCCGGCATGATCACCGAAGCCCTTCGACAGGTGCTGGGCGAGAAGGTGATCGGCATCTGCGACTCCCCCGTCGGGTTGATTCGCCGAGCCTGCCGGGCGGCCGGCGTCGAGGAAAGCGCAGCCGTCGCGGACTACGTCGGGATCAACCATCTCGGCTGGCTCCGCTCGCTGGTTGTCGGCGGCCACGACCTGCTGCCGGCGGTGCTCGCCGATACCGACGCGCTCAACGGCATCGAGGAGGGCCACCTCTTCGGCGCCGAACTGCTGCGTGGGCTCGGCGCCATTCCGAACGAGTACCTGTACTTCTACTACTCCCAGCGCGACTTGGTGACCGAACTGACGGCTGGTACCACCCGTGGTGAGGTGGTGGCCGCCGACCAGCAGAGCTTCTACGCCGCAGCGCATTCCGATCCGGAGGCAGCCCTTGGCGCCTGGTCGGACGCCAGGATGCGCAGGGAGCGCAGTTACCTGGCCGAGGCACGCGGCGAGCACGACCGCGACCAGCAGGACCTGGTCGGCGGCGGCTACGAACACGTCGCGCTGGATCTGATGTCGGCGCTGGCCGGTGGCCGGCCGCGCTCCGTCATCGTCAACTGCCGCAACGGATCCGCCATCAGTCAGCTGCCCGAAGACATGGTGCTGGAGATCCCTGGAACGGTGACCGCGACAGGCGTGGATGCACTGCCGGTCGATCGGCCACTCACCCTGCATCAGCTAGGTCTGATGGCGGCAGTCAGAGCCGCCGAGCGCACCCTGATCGCCGCGGTGAACGAATACTCAATGGAGCTGGCCAGGCTGGCTTTCACCCTGCATCCGCTGGTGGGATCACCACGGATCGCGGCCGCACTGGTCGACCGGGCGGTCGCGGAAAACCCCGAACTCTATGCGTTGCTGCGCTGAAGGTTCCACCCCGGCGCTCTGGGCACCAGCGGGCCGGCGGGAGCAGCGCTCGGAGCCGCGGGTGACCAGCAACGGGGCGCTAGTTCTTGTTGCCCCTGGTGGCGCCACCGCGGCCGCGCAGCGGCACCTTGGCGTCCACCAATATCCGGTGAACGAAGCCATACGACCTGCCCAGGTCGGCGGCCATCGACCTGATGCTCTCGCCGGATTGGTAGCGCTGGCGAACCTTGGCCGTCACCGATTCCCTGTTGGCTCCGGTTATCCTGACGCCCTTTTTGAGCGCCATCTTCCCGGTTGCTCTCGCTGCGCTCTTCGCAGCAGGTTTCGCTGAAACACCTTTCGCTGCTGGGACCTTCTTGGTAGCGGCCATGGCACAACCCTTCTGGTGCGCTGTTCTGCGCCGGGCGCCGGCTCGGCGGACGGGGTGCGTCGGCCCTCACGGTCGACGGCGGAGAAATTGCCTGGTGGCTCGCTCCCATCATCGAACACCCTGCTCGCTACCGCCACCGCACGGGCGGCCCAAGCGCCGGCGGTCAGGCCAGCTCCACCAAACCCAGGTAGTCCGCCGACCAGTGGTCCTCAGTGCCGTCCGGTAGCAGGATCACCCGCTCCGGGTGCAGCGCCATCACCGCGCCCGGGTCGTGGGTGACCAGTACCACGGCGCCCTGGAACCGATTCAAGGCATCAAGAACCTGCTCCCGGCTGGCCGGATCGAGGTTGTTGGTCGGCTCGTCGAGCAGCAGCACGTTGGCGGCCGAGGACACCAGCCCGGCAAGGGCGAGCCTTGTCTTTTCGCCGCCGGACAGGGTTCCGGCCTTCTGCTCCAACTGCTCGCCGGTGAACAGGAACGAGCCGAGCAGGTTGCGCAGTTCCTGAGCGCCGGAGTCCGGTGAGGCATGCCGGATGTTCTCCCAGACAGAGGCGTCTAAGTCCAATGTGTCGTGTTCCTGAGCGTAGTAGCCGAGTTTGAGTCCGTGCCCGGCTTCTGTTTGCCCGGTGTCGGCGGCTTCTCGGCCGCCGAGCAGCTTGAGCAGGGTGGTTTTGCCGGCTCCGTTCAGGCCCAGCACCACCACTTTGCTGCCGCGGTCGATCGCCAGGTCGACGCCGGCGAACACCTCGAGCGAGCCATAGGCCTTCGACAGGTTTTTTGCCGTCAGCGGGGTGCGACCGCACGGCGCCGGTGCCGGGAAGCGGATCCTGGCAACCTTTTCGGAGCGCCGCACGTCGTCCAGCGAGGCCATCAGCTGCTCGGCGCGCCGTGCCATCTGGTGGGCCGCGGCCGCCTTGGTGGCCTTGGCGCCTAGTTTGGCGGCCTGGGTGAGAAGTACCCCTGCCTTCTTCTCGGCATTGGCGCGTTCGCGGCGGCGGCGCTGCTCATCGGTAGCTCTGGCGTCCAGATAACGCTGCCAGGTCATGTTGTACGGATCGAGTTCGCCGCGGACCGCATCCAGGAACCAGACCTTGTTCACCACGGCGGCCAGCAGGTCGACGTCGTGGCTGATGATGACAAGGCCGCCGGTGTAGTTCTTCAGAAAGTCGCGCAACCAGACGACGGAGTCGGCGTCGAGATGGTTGGTCGGTTCGTCCAACAGCAACATCGACCGGCCGGGGCCGGAACCGGCCGTCTCGCCGGCATCGGCCGCCGCAAACAGGATCCTTGCCAGCTCGACCCGCCGCCGCTGACCGCCGGACAGGGTTTCCATGGTCTGGGCCAGCACCCGGTCCGGCAGCCCGAGGTTGGAGCAGATACGGGCAGCCTCCGACTCCGCGGCATATCCGCCGAGGGCGGCGAACCGCTCCTCGATCCGGCCGTAGCGGTCGACGGCGGCGTCGCGATCCGGGCCCTCGGCCAATTCGGCCATCTGGATGTGAACCTTCTCCAGATCGGCCGCGAGCACATCGAGACCGCGGGCCGACAACACCCGATCCCTGGCGCTGATCCTCAGATCGCCCTCGCGGGGATCCTGCGGAAGGTAGCCCAGATCACCACTACGGGTGACGGTGCCCGAATACGGCTGCGCTTCGCCGGCCAGCACCTTCAGCGTGGTGGTCTTGCCGGCACCATTGCGGCCGACCAGCCCGACCCGATCGCCCTTTCGCAGGCGCAGCGTGGTGTCGGTCAGCAGGATCCGGGTACCGGCCCGCAGTTCAAGGCCGGTTGCGGTGATCACGTGGCCCGATTCTACCGGGGCTACCAGCGCATTCTTGACGACAGCCAGCCTGGCCGCCGGTGATCCTTGACATGTCCGCTCAGAGCAGGCCGCGGTCGCGCCCGATGGCCGCCGCCTCCGTTCGGCCGGCAGCGCCGAGCTTGGCCAGAATGTTGGACACATGCACGCTGACCGTCTTGGTGCTGATGTACAGCCGCTTACCGATCTCGCCATTGCTGCGGCCCTGCGCCACCAACTGCAGCACTTCGTGTTCTCTGGCGGTGAGCGCCTCGGCCGATGCGTGGTTCTGGGCGGCCTTTGTCAGACGATCGGTTGCCGTTCGGCCACGTCGTTTGCCGGCCGGCGCGGCCACTCCGCCAACAGCGGCCAGTTCGGCCAGCACCGGTGCGGCGCCAAGTCTCTCTGCGACCGCTCTCGCTGCTGCTGCGACCTCGGCGGCACGCCGGTCGTCGCCGGCAGCGTGCAGGGTCAAGGCCAGCCGTGCCCTGCTGCGGGTCGCCTCGAAGGTGGCACCGAATGCGTCGAACCCGGCCACCGCCGTTTCCCAACTCGCCACCAGTTCTGCCGCGGCCGGTGGGTCGACGCCTGCCACCCACCGCAGTCGGGCATCCTCGGCGGTCACCCTGGCCAACCACGCAAGTGCCTCCGGTCCGAACGGGCGAGCGGCGGCCGCCCTGGCGGCCCCGATCTGGTCCGCGACGCCCGCGAGTTCCCGACCGCGCGCCACCATCGAGGCCCGCTTGGCGGTTCCGGCCGCTGCCGCCGCCGAAGCCAGCTGCCCGAGCAACAGACCCGACAGTCGGATCCGGCCGGGAAACAGCGAGCTGGACCACATGGTGCTCAGCTTGTCGACGATCTCGTCGTGAACCGCCACGGCAGCAGCCAAGTCGCCGCCGTCGCCGTACAGGTCAATGGCGGCAAAACCGGCATTGGCGACGATCAACCCATCGTGGCCCCAGTCCCGCCGGACAGAGGCCAGCAGCTCGAGACCACGCTGCCGCTCGCCACGACCCGCGGCCAACTGCATCGCCGCCGCGTTCAGCGAGCCTGCGGCTGGACTGGGTATCCGGCCGGCAGGCTGGCCAGGCGTTGCCGTCAACAGCGCATCGGCGAGCGTCCACTCCCCCATGATGTGCGCGGTGATGGCCGCCAGAACCCTGGCATCCAGCCCCCAGGGCGCGTAGTGCCGACCGGTCCTTGAGGCCCGTTCAGCGCCAACGGTGTAGGCGGCAAGGCTTGCGGCGAGATCGCCGACCCCCAGGTAGACCCCACCGAGGTGATGCTGGGCGCGCAGCTCGGTGCTGAGTTGGCCCTCCCGCCTGGCCTTGCCGACGACTGCCGTCAGCTCAGCGATCGATGCCTCTGTATCACCGGTGTATTCCTTCAATCGGGCGAGCGTGGTGGTCACGTCCGCGACCACGTCCGTCAGCCCGAATCGCTCTGCCAGCGCCAGTGCTTCGCCGGCGCTGGCCTTGGTCCTGTCCACGTCGTTGATGCCCATACTGGCTCGTGAATTGACCGACAGTAGCCTGGCCCGCAACGGCCCTGGGCGATCGGCGGACATCAGCGCCAGCCCCTGTTCGGAGGTCTGGAAGGCCAGCCAGGAGTCCTCGGCCAGAGCGGATTCGGCCAACAGGGCCAGCGAACGGGCCCGTACCGATTCGTCCGCCGTTGCCGGGAGATCGTCGACCAGGCAGCGGGCAACGTCGATGGCAGCGGGGCCGTCGCCGGCGGCGAACAAGTTGGCCGCCAGCTGCTCCACGACATCGATCCTGTCCACCTCCGGGGCCAAGTCGGGGCGGCTCTCCAACAGATCAAGTGCCAGTCGATATTGTTCGGCTGCTTCCGTCGGGCCGCCGATGGCTCTGGCCTCGCGAGCGGCCTTGATACCCGCGATGACGGCCATCTCGTCGTCCCGCGCCGCCCGGGCGTGCCTGGCCATCTCGGCCCAATGCCCAGCCGGTGCCTGCGAGTCGGGCAGCGCCGCCAGGATTTGCACGTAACGGTCGTGCCAGCGCCGGCGTTCCCCCGGCAGCAGGTCGTCATAGACGGCCTCGGCCAGCAGCGCGTGCCGGAAGCCGTAGCCGTCGCGGCCGACGGAGACGAGAACATGGGCGTCCACCGCCGCCCGCAGCGCTGCCTCCAGTTGGTCTTCGGGCAGGGCGACCACCCGCGCCACCACCTCGTGCGATACCCCGCGGCCACCTACCGCCGCGACGCTGACGACCGTCCGCGCATCGTCGTCCAGCCGGTCGAGCCGCACCAGCAGTAACCCGGCGAGGTCGTCGGGAATCTGCAAGGCGGTGTCGGAGTCCGCAGCGCCTACCAGCTCCTCGGTGAAGAAGGCGTTGCCATCGGCCCTGGCGACGATCTGCTGGATCGTCGCCTCCGGCAACGTGCCGGCGGCCAGCTGGCCGACCAGATCGCGCACCTGCGGGTCGGGCAGCGGTTCCAGCGTCAGCCGGCGGACTCCTGACAGTCGCATCCACTCTGCGGCCGCAGCTCGCAGCGGGTGCTTACGATGCACGTCGTCGCTGCGATAGGAGACCACCAGGGATACCCCGGATCCGAACCCGCGGGAGAGCAACAGGCCCAGCAGGTCCCGGGTGGACCGATCCGCCCAATGAGCGTCCTCGACCACCACCAGTAATGGCTTCTCGGAGCCGAGGTCGCTCAGCGCCGCCTGAAGATCAGCACGCAGGTCATCCCTGCCCACCGCCGCAGGTGCCTGTCCGGAGCCGACAGCGCCGAGCGAGCCTGGTCGAACCAACAGATGCGCCACTGCTGGATGCCTGGTGGCCAGGTCCCTTGCTTGCGCCGGATTCTCCTCCGCGAAGCGGCCGAACATCTCAACGAACGGCAGGTACGGCGGCGCCGATTCCGCGAAATCCAGGCAGTGCCCGATCAATACCGTGTGGCTGCTGTGGGCCGCGGCCACCAGCTCCGCCAGCAGCCGACTCTTGCCCACCCCGGCGTCCCCGGCCAGCAGCACGGCCTGCTGGCCGGACCCGGCGCGCAGGTTCGTGACCACCGAATCTGCGGCTCCTGCACCACTTTCGGTGCCGAGCACCTTGCGCAGCTCGGCCAGCTCCGCTGTCCTGCCCACCAGCGTGCTGGCCATTCGATCAACGATCACAAGACCCATCATTGCCGTTCGGACCGACACCCCGACAGTGGCCGCTGCGCCAGCGCCGGGGACGCGCCGCCGGTCATGCCGGGCGGGGCCGCCGGGTCGGCGCTGACTGAGCTGGGATCGCCCGCGTCGCGTTCAAAGCTGCCGGCGACCGCCCGATCGACCACCAGTGACGCGACCCGCTGCTGCGCCAATCCCGCGTCAGCTGCTCGCGCCGGTACGCCGCTTCGGTGTCCAATGCGTTCCACATGATCTTCTGCCTCTCGTCCGATCCGCTGATCAGCGGTTCGATAGCAACGATCGGCGTCTGAGGTAGTCGGCTACATCGGCAGTGCTCCCTATTTGGGCCGGAGCGCTACCTCAGATCGGGCTCCCTCAACGGGGATACCTCAGCGGGAGCGGCCGGCCGTGCTATCCGGCAAGCCGCGCGGTAGCCAACTTCTGGCCGGCCGCGGTGCGCAGTTCGATGCTGGCGATGGCACTGGTGCGTACCGACGTTGCCGCGGACAGGCTGCAGCGGCCGGCGTTGGTGGCCGTCCAACTGGCCACCTGATGGCTGGCGCCATCGGTGCCGATGATCCACAGCGCCATCAGTCCGCCGGTTGGCAGATACGAAGCCTGCAAGTCCATCTGGGTGCCCCACTGCTTCGGGAACATCTGCAGTGCCGCCTGCACCGGATGCGCCGGATCGGCGGGCACCGCTTGCACCCTGATGCCGGCCGATTGCACCGTTGCGGTCTGGCTTCCCACAATCACCGGCCGGATCGCGAAGCCCAACACCATGAAGGCGGCGGCGACAGCGGCAATCAACGCACCGGTCCTGACCCGACGCCGCCTGCGGTCCCGGCGAATTCGGTCGGTCAGCGACGTCGGGGTCGAGGTTGGGGTCGACGTCGGGGTCGACGTCGGGGTCGACGTTGGGGTCGACGGAGCCGCCGACCACTCAGCACCGGTGGGCGCCGCCTCAGGAACATCCATCGGTACCAGGCTCAACAAGGCAGGCAGTCCTGACAGCTGAGCTGCATCCCGTTGACAATCGGCACAACTGCGCAGGTGCGAGGTGAAGGCGCGGTGTTCCTCCGGGTCCAGCCCACCAAGGACGAAGGCACCAAGCAGTTCGTGCAGGTTCTCGCGTTCGGTGCTCACTGCTGCACTCCCATCTCGTCCAGGATCGTCCGCAGTGAGCGCACCGCGTAGTAGGCGCGCGACTTCACGGTGCCGGCCGGGACGCCGAGCGCGTCCGCCGCCTGCTGTACCGACATCCCGGCAAAATACAACGCCTGCACCACTTTTCGGTGATGTGGCTGTAGGCGGGTCAGAGCCTCCTCCACCAGGATCTGGTCCAGCAGCCGGTTGACCTCGGCCTCCGGATCGCCCGCAGCCGCCGGCGTTTCCGGAATCGGCGCATCCTGGCTCTCCTGGGGTCGACGGGCGGCGGCCCGGTACTGATCGATCACCAAATTGCGGGCGCTGGCCAACAAGTAGCTACGCATGTCGTCCGGCTCAGGTGCCCGGCGCCACGCCTTGAACACCACCTCTTGGACCAGATCCTCCGCGCGACCGGGATCGTGCACGGCCCGCAGCGCGAAGCGGCGCAACACGTCGGCGTGCTCGACGTACAACGCCGCCACCACCTCGTCACCGAGCGGCATGTGCACCTCCGATCCGGTCGCGTCGTCGTTGATGTCGAAAGTTGATTGCAGCGCCGATCCTGCTCCGAGTAGCACCCGATATCCATGAAGACGTCGGCGCGGTCGTTTCGGTTCGAAGCCGCTGCCGGCTGAACCGCTTCCGGTTGATGGTCGTCCCCAATTACAGCCGGTGATGTCCGGTTCATCACGAGGGAAGGGGTCCCATGCGCGGAATGTCGGTCATAGGAGCCGTAGCCACCGCAGCCGTGCTGCTGGCCGGCTGCGGGAGCAATGGCACCACCGCGAACAGCCCGGCCGCCGCCAGTTCGCCGGCTCCGATCACGAGTGCACCGGCGACGACCTCAGCCGGCTCCGTCGCCGCCTCCGGCATTAGCTCGGTCGCCGCATCCGGTGGCGGGCCGGTGGCAGCTACCGGGGCAAGTCTCAGGGTCGCCCACTCGTCACTCGGCAACATCATTGTCGACGCTGCTGGAAGGTCGCTGTACCTGTTTACCAAGGACGCCAGGGGATCCGGTAAGAGCTCGTGCACCGGCAAATGCCAGGCGACGTGGCCGCCTCTGCTGGCGACCGGCACTCCGACGGGCGACGGGATCACCGGAACGCTGGGTACGATGCCTGGTCCCGACGGCAAGAAGCAGGTGACGCTGAACGGCTGGCCGCTGTACTACTTCGCCGCCGACAAGGCGGCAGGCGATGTCAAGGGGCAGGGAATCTTGAAAAGCTGGTGGGTGGTGACGGCCGCCGGTGTAGCGATGTCCGGCGCCCCATCCCCGGCTGCAGCCTCTTCGTCGGCAGCCGTTGGCGGCGATTATGGGTACGGTGGATAGCGCTTGCTGATCACGGCAGCCTCGATTCCGGGACAGTCCAACCGTCAAGTGATCACGGGAGCCGTCAACCACGTGAGCCGCCGTCGCGGATGGTGATCTGCACGTCGAGGCTGCGGTGCGCGACGTCGTCGAGCACCACCCGGCGCGGCTCGGCGATGTCGCGAAACTCCCTTCGCGGCAACGCGATCAGCTGCGCAAGGCGTGGATCATCCAGCACCGCCGCGATGCTGCGGAGGTCACCGCCGACAATGAGAGCGTCGAGATGAACGTCGGAAAGCACGCTGGCCGCCGCCGTCGAGGTCGATTCCTGCGCAGCGACCAGCTGGTTACCACGCCGCCTGGCATAGCGCTGTTGGGACCAGCCACCGGCGGCTGTCCGCCCCTGGACATAGTGGGTGTCAGTGGACGATCCGGTGACAATCCCGTCCCGACAGATGCCCACGGAGTGCGCCCCGGCACGGACCAGGATCACTCCGATGGCGCCGACGCCGGCCAGATGGTCCAGGACGGCCTCCACCGGCTCACGGTGGCCGACCGTCATCGGCGGAAAGGGCACATCGATACGCGCCCGAGTACCGTCGCCGGCGACGATGCTGACGCCGGTGGGGTCGGCGGTCAAGTCGGCGATCCCGTTGTTGCGCAACCCGAATCGGGTGACCCAGCCGGGCAACCTGGCCGGCGACACGTCAACCGTCCGTCCACCGCCGGCCGCGGATCTCACCCTGGAACTCACAGGTTGCCACCACGCAGCCGGGCATAGCCGCCGGTGAGGGTGGACGCCGATCGGACCGCCTCGTCGTCGGTGAGCGAGGCGACAAAGTCGATGATGCCCCTGCCCCTGCCGAGTCTGGCCAGATCGTCCGCGCCGCTGGTCCGCTCACCGGTGGGGCCGACCAGCAGCTCCGGCCGCTGCCGGGCGATGTGCCGATAGCCGTTGGTGGCCAGCTCGACCAGATCCAACAGCCGGCGGGGCGCGCGGGACAGGTCGGCCGGGTCGGTGAGCCAGGACTCGAAGGCTGCGACCAAGGTGGACAGCAGCTGCGCCTGGCCGCGCTGGAACATCGCCAGGTCCGGCCGGTCGAGCACGAAACGCTGGTGAACGAACTTGAGCACCGCCACCTCATGCCAGGCCTGCCGGCTCAACGAGACGTACGCCGACCGCTGGTGCGGATCCCCCTGCACCACCACAGAACCCTGAAGGTGTGCGATCCACGAGGCGGTGAAGGCCTCCAAGGCCCGCTCCGCGGCCATTGACGCATCGAACGGCGCGGCCAGCAGACCGTCGACCAGGTCACCGGCCACCCTGCCGATTGCGGTGCCGAACACCTCGTCGTCGAAGATCCAGCCGTCCTTGCGCTGCATCCGCCGCCGCAACAACTCCAAACTGCGGCCCGGTAGCCGCTCTTCGGTGACGAGCAAGGCTGTGTCGAGGTTGGCAAGGCTCGCGCGCTCCTTGCCCCAGGTGCGGAATTCGGCCGCGATGGCGGCGTGCTGCAGCACACCCGCGCGGTGGAAGTCGTCCAGATCATGCAGTGAGTAGGCGATGTCGTCGGCGACGTCCATCACCGAGCATTCGACGGTCTGCCGGTACGGACCGATCTTGGGGTAGGCGGAGAGCACCTCCGCCAGCTCCGGTACGTCCAGGAAGTAGCCGGAGAACTTGCCCGATCCCCTGGCCTCGTCGACCCGACCGGCGCCCTTGGGGCCGGGCTCGATCTCGGAAGGATGCGGGCTGGGGAAACCGAACCGTGCCCACGGGTACTTCAGCACCGCGGCCCGCACCGCCGCCGTCAAATTGAGTCCGTCACTGACGGAGCCGTGCACATCCAGCGCGGTGACGATGCGGAAGGTCTGGGCGTTGCCCTCGAAGCCGTCGGCGAGCCCGAATCGCGAGCGGGCCACTCGGTCCAGGATGCGTTCGCCCAGGTGCCCGAACGGAGGATGGCCGAGATCGTGGGCGGATGCCGCTGCCTGCACCACGACCGGGTCGCAGCCGCCGAGATCCGTTGCCAGTGCAGCATTGTCGCCGCTTTTGATCTTCACCGCGATGGCCCTGGCTACTGCGGTTACCTTGACAGTGTGGGTGAGCCTGTTGTTGACCACGGCACCGATCGCTCCGGGCGACACCACCTGGGTGACGGCGGCCAGCCGGGAGAAGTATGGCGAGAATCTGATGCGCTCCAGATCGTCCCGGAACGCGCCTTCGGTCGCGGTGGCCAGGCTCTGCACGCCGTCCCGAGGTTCGGGACTCCTGCGTTCCAGTCGGGCATCCACGCCCCGCAACCTATCCCCTCCCCCGCCGGCGAGGAGGCGGGCCGGCAATGAAGTTGATCCTCGGCACGCCAGGTTACTCAGATGGAGAAGCCAAGAGCCCGCAGCTGGTCACGACCGTCGTCGGTGATCCGGGTGAGGTCCCACGGCGGCATCCACACCCAGTTGATCCGGAAGTCCTCGACCAGTCCGTCACCCGTGAGAGCAGCCCGCACCTGATCCTCGATCATGTCGGTGAGCGGGCAGGCGGCGCTGGTCAACGTCATATCGAGGGTGGCGGTGTTGGCGGAGTCGATCACCACGTCGTACACCAGCCCGAGGTCGACGATGTTGATCCCGAGTTCTGGATCGACTACATCGCGCAGCGCCTCCAGCACATCGTCGACGGCGGCCGCGGAGCCACCGCTCGGCGCGGTGTCCGACTGCTGGCCGGCGGTCGGCTCCGCCAGGGTTGGCAGCGGGGCGTCCAGGTCTGCGGCACTGCGGCCGGCCCTGTCCTGTGCCTGGGTATCGGTTGTTGTCTCGCTCATAGATGTGCTCCTTCGTTATTCGATCCGGTGACCGCTCGGGTCGCTGCGTCCTTGAACGCCATCCAGCCCAGCAGTGCGCACCTGACCCGCGACGGGTACTTCGCGACCCCGGCGAAAGCCACCGCGTCGCCGAGTGTGGCCTCGTCGCCGGCAATGGTTCCGCGACTGGTGACCATGTCAGTGAATTCGTCCAGCACCGCAAGGGCTTGCGGCAGCGGACGGCCGATCACCAGATCGGTCATCACCGAGGTGGCGGCTTGCGAGATCGAGCAGCCGACCGAATCGTAGGACACGTCGCGGACGGTCGAACCGGCATCGGTGGGTTCGGCCAGGTCAACCCGCACCGTCACCTCATCGCCGCAGGTCGGGTTGACATGCCGAACCTCGGCCTGGAACGGCTCCCGCAGCCCGTGGTGGTGCGGCGCCCGATAGTGATCCAGGATGATCTCCTGGTATAGCTGCTCCATCTGCATCGGTCAGCCTCGCCCAGGTCTGAGGAAGAACCGCTGTGCCGCAACGACTCCCGCGACCAGCGCGTCTACTTCGTCGACGGTGTTGTAGAGCGCGAACGACGCCCGCACGGTGGCGGCCAGCCCGAACCGGCGATGCAGCGGCCACGCGCAGTGGTGCCCGACCCGCACCTGCACGCCGGCATCGTCCAGGATCTGGCCGACATCGTGGGCGTGGACGTCGTCGACGGTGAACGACACCGCGCCGCCGCGATCCGTTGTCGTTTCCGGGCCGAAGATCTGCACCCCTTCCAGGGCCGAGAGCTGTTGCAGCGCATAGCCGGTGAGCAGCGCCTCGTGCTCGGCGATGGTGCGCATCCCGACATCATCCAGGTAGTCGACGGCAGCGCCGAGACCCACCGCCTGGGACGTCATCGGGGTGCCCGCCTCGAACCTGGCCGGCGGCGGCGCATAGGTCGCGTGATCGATGAAGACCTCTTCGATCATCGAGCCGCCGGTGAGGAAAGGCGGCAATTGCTGCAGCAGCTGATAGCGGCCGTACAGCACGCCGATACCGGTAGGCCCCAACATCTTGTGCCCGGAGAAGGCGGCGAAGTCCACGTCAAGCTCCGACACGTCCACGCTCTGATGCGGCACCGACTGACAGGCGTCGAGTACCACCAGCGCTCCCGCCGCCCTGGCCGCGGCGACCAGCAGCTGGACCGGATTCACCGTGCCGAGCACATTGGACTGGTGGGTCACGGCCAGCACCTTCGTCCGAGGGGTGACGATCTCGGATAGTCCCGACAGGTCGAGCCGGAAGTCCTCCCCCACCGGAATCCAGCGCAGCCTGGCACCGCTTCGCCGGCAAAGTTCCTGCCACGGAAGCAGATTCGCGTGGTGTTCCATCTCGGTGACGACGATCTCGTCGGCCGGCCCGATCCGAAATCCGGCACCGGCATCATCCTCCGGCAGGAACGAGGCGTTGGAGAACGAGTACGCCACCAGGTTCAGCGCCTCGGTGGCGTTCTTGGTGAAGACGATCTCGTCCGGGCGGCCGGCGCGGACGAACGCCGCCACCCGTGAGCGGGCGCCCTCGTAGAAGTCGGTGGCTTCTTCGGCGAGCTGGTGGGCACCGCGTTTCACCGCACCGTTGTGCCCGGTCAGAAACTCCTGCTCGGCGTCGATCACGCACGTTGGACGCTGCGAGGTAGCACCGGAGTCCAGATACACCAACGGTTTCCCGCCCCGAATAGTACGGCCGAGGATCGGAAAGTCGTCCCGCAGCCGGGCGAACATCGCTGCGTTGGCCACCCTCGGCGCGATCTCGTCGATGCTCGTCATACTCGGGTCCTTCGATCGTCGGCAGCCGTCAGGACGCGGCCGTGGCGGAGGTGAACCGGACGTAGCCGTTGGCTTCCAGCTCATCTGCCAGCTCGGGGCCGCCTGACTCGACAACGCGACCGGCGGCGAACACGTGCACGGCATCGGGCTTGATGTAGCGAAGGATCCGGGTGTAGTGGGTGATCAGCAGCACGCCGCCGCCAGTCTCCGACTGGAACTTGTTGACGCCGCGGGAGACAACGCGCAAGGCGTCGACGTCCAAGCCGGAGTCGGTCTCGTCCAGTACCGCGATCTTCGGCCTGAGCAGTTCCAGCTGCAGGATCTCATGCCGCTTCTTCTCGCCACCAGAGAAGCCTTCATTGACGCTGCGCTCGGCGAACTCAGGGTCGATGTCGAGGCCGGTCATCGACTCCTTGACCTCCTTGACCCACTTCCGGATCGGGGGCGCATCGCCGCGGATCGCGGTGGCAGCGGTGCGCAGGAAGTTGGACATCGACACCCCCGGCACCTCGACCGGGTACTGCATGGCCAGGAACAGCCCGGCACGCGCTCGCTCGTCAACGGTCATCTTCAGCACGTCCTCGCCGTCGAGGGTGACGGTGCCGGAGGTGACCTTGTACTTGGGGTGGCCGGCCAGCGAGTAGGCGAGCGTCGACTTCCCTGAACCGTTCGGGCCCATGATGGCGTGGGTCTGGCCGGACGAGATCGTCAGGTCGACGCCCCGCAGGATCTCGATGGGTGCCTCGTCGGTGACGACCGAGACGTGCAGGTCTCGAATCTCCAGTGTTGCCATGGCTTTTCAGTTGCTCCTTGTTGATGAGATCGGGGGGCCGAGCCGTTCGGGTCAGTATCCGGTGACGGCAAGTTC
The DNA here is from genome assembly GCA_030947305.1 of Actinomycetota bacterium. GTDB lineage: Bacteria > Actinomycetota > Actinomycetes > Mycobacteriales > Nakamurellaceae > Nakamurella. The sequence continues at coordinate 15,430 of JALYXB010000271.1, forward strand.
GCGCTCGATGGTGGCCGAGGCACGCTCGACAACCGCGGGTACGCCGAGCCGCAGCAGCACCTCGCGGAAGAAGCCGCGCACCACCAGCCGGCGCGCCGCGTCGGACGGAATGCCGCGGGACGCCAGGTAGAACAGCTGCTCGTCGTCGAACCGGCCAGAGGCGCTGGCGTGGCCGGCGCCGACGATCTCGCCGGTCTCGATCTCCAGGTTCGGCACCGAGTCGGCGCGCGCGCCCCGGGTGAGCAACAGGTTGCGGTTCATCTCATAGGTGCTGGTGCCCTCGGCACTCTTGCGGATCAGCACGTCACCGATCCACACGGTGCGCGCCGACTTTCCTTGCAGCGCACCCTTGTACAGCGCGTCGGACTTGCAGTGCGGGGCATCGTGGTCGACGAAGATCCGGTGTTCGAGGTGTTGTCCGGCATCGGCGTAGTACAGGCCCAGCAGCAATGCGTCGCCGCCGGGGCCGGCGTAGGACACCGACGTCGAGACCCGCACCAGGTCGCCGCCAAAGGTCAGCGCCGCGTGCTTGACCTTCGCATCTCGACCGACCGAGACGTGATGGTGAGCAAGGTGAACCGTGTCGTTGTCCCACTCTTGAAGCGTCGTCACCGACACGATCGCGCCGTCCCCGGCGACAACCTCGACCAGCTGCGCAATGGACGAGGATCCGGAGTGGGTGAGCACCACGTCGGCCTTGGAGTTGACGCCGAACCGCAGCACGATATGCCCTGCCTCGGTGACCGCCGGATCGGTGCCGGCCAGCGACACCACGATCGTCTCATTGACGACTGCTTCGGCGGGAATGTCCACCAAGAGCGTCGACGGCACCTCGGCCAGGATTCTGGCTGAGGTGCGATCGGTCGGCGCGAATCCGGAGGATCCGCGCAACGTCCGCAACTCGGCCTCGTCGTCGACGGATCGGATCGTCACGTTGTCGTGCGAGGTCCACTCACAAGCGGTCGCACTCGGCTGGAACTCGGCGTCGGCGTGCAACCCACGGAGCCGGCGCAGTGGGGTAAACCGCCACTGCTCCTCCTTGCCAGTCGGCACCGGATGGTCGGCGACCGCAAGGGATCCCACCGGATGCAGGTGCTTGCTGATCCGGTCGGTGGTCTCCACGGCGCTCGCCACATTCGGCGCCTCAGTCGTCAGAGTCACTTCATTTCTCTTTCTTCACAAGATCATGAGCGATGCCAGCAGATTCGGCCGTTCGATCGCGCCGGTCAGGTGCGCCGCCGCGGACGGGCGTGGCCCCGAATCCATCAACAAGTGAGCGGACCGTTGGGGTGATCCGCCCAACGGGGTGATCCGCCCAACGGGGCCGCTCAACCCACCGCCCCTTCCATCTGCAACTCGATCAGCCGGTTCAGCTCCAGCGCGTACTCCATCGGCAATTCTTTGGCGATCGGCTCGACGAAGCCGCGGACGATCATCGCCATCGCCTCGTCCTCCGTCAGACCCCGGCTCATCAGGTAGAACAGCTGGTCCTCGCTCACCTTCGAGACGGTGGCCTCATGGCCCATCGACACGTCGTCCTCGCGGACATCGACGTAGGGGTAGGTGTCGGTGCGCGAGATGGTGTCGACCAACAACGCGTCACACTTGACGGTCGATTTGCTGTGGTGCGAACCAGGATTCACCTGAACCAGACCGCGGTAGGAGGTCCGTCCGCCGCCCCGGGAGACCGACTTGGAGATGATCGTTGAGGACGTGTGCGGCGCCAGGTGCAGCATCTTCGCGCCGGTGTCCTGGTGCTGGCCCTCGCCGGCGAACGCGATCGACATGACCTCGCCCTTGGCATGCTCGCCCATCATCCAGACCGCTGGGTACTTCATGGTGACCTTGGAGCCGATGTTGCCGTCGACCCACTCCATGGTGGCGCCGGCCTCGGCCTTGGCCCGCTTGGTGACCAGGTTGTAGACGTTGTTCGACCAGTTCTGGATGGTGGTGTAGCGGCAGCGGCCGCCCTTTTTCACGATGATCTCGACGACTGCGGAGTGCAGCGAGTCGGACTTGTAGATCGGCGCGGTGCAGCCCTCGACGTAGTGCACGTAGGCGCCCTCGTCGACGATGATCAGGGTGCGCTCGAACTGGCCCATGTTCTCGGTGTTGATCCGGAAGTAGGCCTGCAGCGGGATATCCACGTGCACGCCGGGCGGCACGTAGACGAACGACCCGCCTGACCAGACCGAGGTGTTCAGGGCAGCAAACTTGTTGTCACCACTGGGGATCACCGAGCCGAAGTACTCTTCGAAGATCTTCGGGTGCTGCTTCAGGGCGGAGTCGGTGTCCAGGAAGATCACGCCCTGGTCCTCGAGCTCGGACTGGATGGAGTGGTACACCACCTCCGACTCGTACTGGGCAGCAACTCCAGAGACCAGCCGCTGCTTCTCGGCCTCGGGGATGCCGAGCCGGTCGTAGGTGTTCTTGATGTCGTCGGGTAGTTCCTCCCAGGAAGCGGCCTGCTTCTCCCCGGATCGCACGAAGTACTTGATGTTGTCGAAGTCGATCCCGGAAAGGTCGGCGCCCCAGCTCGGCATCGGCTGCCGTTCGAACAGCTGCAACGCCTTCAGCCGCCGCTGCAGCATCCAGTCGGGTTCGCTCTTCTTCGCCGAGATGTCGGTCACCACCTCAGGGTTCAGGCCACGCCGAGCCGAGGCGCCGGCCACATCACTGTCCGACCACCCGAAGGCGTACCTGCCCAACGAATCGATGGTCTGGGCCTGTTCGATGCGGGACTGCGACGGTCCTTCTTCGATCTTCTCTGCGGCGGTGGTCATAAATTCTTCCTTCCCATTGGTGGCACAGCTACTACCTGTTGCGGGACTTTGCCGACCTGGCGGCCGGCGCCGTCAGGTACACCGGCGCCGGGCATCGGTAGATCGGTCGGGGTGGGGACGAAGGTGGTGCAGAAGGAGTCCCCGCGGGCTATGGTGGCCAGCCGCTGGGCGTAGCTGCCGATGGCCTCGCCGAAGACGTCCAGCTCTGCTTGGCACAGCTGCGGAAATTTCGCCGCCACATGGGCAACGGGGCAGTGGTGCTGGCACAGCTGCTCCCCGATACCGACCCGGGCGACGGTCGCCGCGTAGCCGGCCTCGGACAGCGCACTGGCGAGTACGTCGATCCTGGCCGAGCCGTCGGCAGCGGCCGCCAGATCGCCGAGGCGATGCTCGATGAGGGCTTCTGCCCGTTGCCGGGCGAAGGCCATCACTGCCTGTTCCCCGCCGAAATGCTGCAGGAACTCGAGCGCTTCCACCGCCAACTCGTCGTAGGCGTGCGGCAGTTTGCTGCGACCAGCATCGGTGAGCAGATATTCCCGAGCCGGGCGACCACGGCCACGCGGGCCACGGCCGCGGCACTCCCGGGAGGCAACGGCACCCTCGTCGGACAGCGCGTCCAGGTGTCGACGGACGCCGGCCGGTGAGATTCCCAGCCGCTCGGCGATCTCCACGGCGGCTGCCGGTCGTTCGACCAGCTGCCTGATCACCGCCGCCCTGGTCCCGCCGTCACTGCGATCGGAGTCGGTGATCTGACTACCCGCAGGCGACCATGGCACGGCAGTAGCCGTGCCAGCTGGTAGCTGTGCGGTTTTCACAACACCAGTGTGACGTTTTTCCGAAGCGATCACAAATAAGGGCACCCTTAGCCTGCCGTGGGAGTCACCTCGAGATGACAGACTTCTGCGGGTGAGGACGGCGGAACCACAGCTCGAGCTGGACCCCGCGGCCGACCCGCTGGATCCGGATGAGTCCAAGCAGCTCAGTCGGCTGCGCAGGTGGGGCACGGCCGGCGCGCTGCTGATGATGATCGGCTCGACCTCGTCCTACGGGGCGGCTTCGCCGATTCCAAACCCGTTCGACGGCATCCGCATCCTCGGGCTGATGTCCAGGATCTCCTCCGGCGCGCTGGCGGTGTCGTACACCGGCATGGGTTTGCTGGTGATGTGCTGGCTGCTGATCGGCCGGTTGGCCAGGCCGGGCAGGGTGCGCCGGTTGTCCCGGTCGCAGCTCAGCCACACGCTCGCGATGTGGACGGTGCCGTTCCTCGTCACCCCGCCGATCTTTTCCCGCGACGTTTACTCCTACCTGGCCGTCGGGTCGATGTCGGTGCACGGCTTCAATCCGTATGACGCAGGCCCCTACGACACCCTCGGCGACTCCGACGTGTTCAGCCACCAGGTGGACGCGCGCTGGCAGCACACCCCGACCCCGTACGGGCCGGCATTCCTGATGATCAGCAAGGCCATCGTGGCCGTCACCGGCCAGCATCTGGTGCTCGCAGTGCTGGTGCAGCGGCTGGTGCAGCTGGTGGGTATCGCCGCGATCATCTGGGCGCTCCCCCGGTTGGCGAGAGTCTGCGGCATCGATCCGGTGACCGCGCTCTGGCTGGGAGCCCTCAATCCGCTGGTGCTGTTCCACCTGATCGCCGGCGGCCATAACGAGGCACTGATGCTGGGGGCGATGCTGGCCGGCTTGGCGATCGCCCTCGACCGGTCCTGGGTGATCGGCGTTGCCATCATCACACTGGCGGTGGCGATCAAGGCCACTGCAGCTATGGCACTGCCGTTCCTGGTGATCGCGTTGGCATTGCGCCGTTCAACGAGCTGGCGTGATCTGCTCCGGCGCGCCGTTCCGGTGGCCGCGGTGGCGGTGGTGGTGTTCGGGATCCTCAGCTGGGCGGCCGGTGACGGGTTCGGCTGGCTGGCCGGGCTGGGTGCGCCCGGCATGGTCCGCTCGTTCCTGTCGGTATCGACATCGCTGGGTATCGGCGCCGGTCAGCTCGGCTTGCTGCTCGGCCTCGGTGATCACAGCGATGCGGCGATTTCGGTGATGCGGCCGCTGGGCACGGTGGCGGGCGCACTGCTCGCCGTCGGGGTGATGTGGCTCAGCTGGCGGCGGCGGGTGGAACCGGTCGCAGGCCTCGGATTGGCCTTCGGGGCGTTCGTGCTGCTCGGCCCCGTCATCCAGCCCTGGTACCTGCTGTGGGCTGTGCTGCCCCTCGCGGCATCGACCGCGAACAGTCGTTTCCGCACCGGCGCGGTGTGGTTTACCGCGGCATACTCGCTGATCATCATGCCCAACGGCGCCACTATCCCGCCGTTCACCATCATTCAAGCGGTGGCCACCGCCGGCATCGTCGCTGGCGTCGTGCTGTTCCTGCTGTGGCGGCACGGTTTGCCGGTGGCCGATCCCGTCACTGCGGCGCTGTCGAGGTCGTGGCCGGGACCGGACAGGACCTACCCTCGAGTTGCCAGGGCGACTCGTCAGCATGGAAAGAGCAGCGAAGAACACCGATGACGGCAACTCACGATCGAGCGTCGAACCGCGAAGCTCCGGCGACCACGGACGGTGCCCGGTCACCGGCCGATCGATCGACCGCCCCCGAGCCGCCTCGGACCGGCGCCGCCGTCGGCGGGCTGCGGTCGCTGCTGCGGTCCGATCGGTTGTTGAAGATCTTCGCCTGGTCGGCCGTCGTCACCAACGGGGTCATCGCGGTGACCGGAGCCACTGTCCGGGTCACCGGGTCAGGACTGGGCTGTGCCAGCTGGCCGGAATGCCAACCGGGCACGCTCGTTCCGGAATATCGAACTGGGATGGCCAGTGTTCGGCAGGCCATCGAGTTCACCAATCGCACCTTCACCGGAATCGTGCTGGTCGCCTCACTCGGCACCTTTGTCTTGTTGTGGCTGCACCGGCCGCGCCGGCGCGCAGTCCTTCGGTGGGCGGCCGTCGGCGTCGTCGGGGTGTTGGTCGAGGCCGTCTGGGGCGGCGTGGTCGTTCATCTGGAGCTTGCCTGGTGGACCGTCGCGCCGCACATGCTGGTGTCGCTGCTGCTGGTTTCCTTCGCGCTGGTCACCGCTGTTCGGATCGGCGAACCGGACGGTCCCGCGAGGAACCTGGTGCCTGGCCCGCTGCGGGTGCTAGCCCAGGCGACGCTCGGCGTGCTGGGAGCGCTGTGCATTGCCGGCACCCTGGTGACGGCGGCAGGTCCGCACGGAGGAGATGTCAACACGGTTCGGCTGGACATTCCGGTGCGAGCGCTGGCCCAGGTCCACGCCGACCTGATGTTCGGCTTCTTCGGCCTGCTGGTCGCGCTGACCGTCGGCTTCCTGGCTGTGAAGGCGCCCCCGGGCTTGCTGAAACGCGGCTGGCTGCTGGTGGGCGTGACCGCCGCCCAAGGAATACTCGGACTGGTGCAGTACGCGACCGGGGTTCCGGAGGTGCTGGTGGTGACGCACGTATTGGGCGCCGTCATGGTGGTGCTCGCCGGTACCTGGATGGTCCTCGGTACCAGGATTCGCGGCGTGGATCAGCTTCCCGGCTAACGCCCGGTGCCGGCCATCTTCGTCCGGTCGGAGCGGTGGATGACCAGTTTCGCCGCGGTCTCCCGATCCCAGGATCCGACGTTGATTCCGGCCAGCCGGCAGGCCTGATCGGCCGCAGCTACGGAGTCGACAACGACATCACCGAAAGAGCCATCGGAACCAATCAGCACGATCCTTGCTCTTTCGGCACCCAGGCTCTCGATCATCGCCACCGCATTCCGGCCGCCGGCGAACTTCCGCAGGCGGGCAACGACCCTGGAGCGGCCAGCCGGTGACGGCCGCTGTGGTGCATCGTCGTCGGCAACGGGGGGAGCGGACGTCACCACTGCCAGCCGAGCGTGGGCAGCCCGACCGCGGCGTCGATGGCCCAGACGACAGAGATGACCGTGAGATACAGGTTCGACAGATGGAACAGCGTCATCGGCTTTGCCGGTTCGCCGCGCATCACCTTCAGGTGCAGGAGATGTGAGCAGGCCAGAAAGCCCAGCCCGGCCGGGACGCCCGCTGCGGCGTAGATCCATGATGACGCCGGAATCAGCAGGAACGAGCAGACCACCATCGCCCAGCTGTAGAGAACGATCCGCCGCACTACCACCCGCTCGGGGGCAACCACCGGCAGCATCGGCACTCCCGCCGCCGCGTAGTCGTCGCGGTAACGCATGGCCAGCGCCCAGGTGTGCGGCGGAGTCCAGAAGAAGATCACCCCGAAGAAGACCCAGGCCGGCCAGCCGATACCACCGGTGACCGCCGACCAGCCGATGATCACCGGCATGCAGCCGGCCAGCCCACCCCAGACTATGTTCTGACTGGTGCGGCGCTTGAGCCAGATGGAATACACGAAGACGTAGAACAGGATTGCCGCCGCCGCCAGCACGCCGGCCTGCCAGCTGGTGAACAGCGACAGGAAGCTGCAGGCCAGCAGCCCCAGGACCACGCCGAACAGCAGCGCGGCTCGCGCCGTCACTGTCTGCCTGGCCAACGGGCGCACCCTGGTCCGACGCATCTTGGCGTCGATGTCGGCGTCGACCACGCAGTTGAGGGCGTTGGCGCTGCCGGCGGCCAGCGTTCCGCCGGCCAGCGTTGCCAGCACCAGCCACAGGTTCGGCACCTGGCGCTGGGCAGCGAACAGCGCCGGGACGGTGGTGATCAGCAGCAACTCGATGATGCGCGGCTTGGTGAGCGCGACGTACGCGGCGATCTTCGCGCGGCCGGTCAGCGGCGCTGTGATCCTGGTGTCGGCCGCTGGATCGCCGTTGGCCGGCTCCGGGCGCAGGTCGTTCGGGTCGAGCAGGATGTCGGCCGCCGGCGCCGGCGCTGCACCAGTGGCGGCCTGCGGATCGGGCCCGTCTGCGACCGTCACAGTGCGCGAACTCCTGTCATCTGATCTGATAACCACCGCTGCCGGCCAGCCCACCGTTTGCTCGCTCATCGTAGGCGTCGCGGGGCATCGGCGACGATTCGCCCCACCCGTTGCGGCCCCGCGGGCAGCCGCCGATCAGCGGGGCTAGGCTCGGCAGCGAAGTGATCGACCAGGAAGCGTTGGCCGACACCGGCACCGAGCGGGCCGGTCCACCAGCGCCAGCGGTCACCGCAATGCCGTCCCGTTCTCGATCCTCCGGTCGCGGCTCCTGAGCGCGAGTCCGCCGAGGAGTGATCGCCCCAAGGAAGGTCGCCGACGTGGCAGACAACCAGTCCCCCTCCGAGCTCACCACCGCCCATGTTCCAGCCGACTGGACGGAGCTGGACACCAAAGCGGTGAACACAGTTAGAGTGCTGGCCGCCGACGCCGTCCAGAAGGTCGGTAACGGCCACCCTGGAACCGCGATGTCGTTGGCGCCATTGGCATACACGCTGTTCCAACGGGTGATGCGGCACGACCCGGCGGACACCGACTGGGCCGGCCGTGACCGGTTCGTGCTGTCCTGCGGGCACTCCAGTCTCACCCTCTACATCCAGCTGTACCTCGGCGGGTTCGGGCTGGAGCTGAAGGACCTGCAGGCGCTGCGCACCTGGGGTTCGCAGACACCGGGACACCCGGAGCACCACCACACCCGCGGGGTGGAGATCACCACTGGCCCGCTGGGCCAGGGGATGGCATCCGCGGTGGGAATGGCGATGGCCGCCCGCCGTGAGCGCGGACTGTTCGATCCGGACACGGCGGCGGGCCAGAGCCCCTTCGATCACTACATCTACGTCATCACCTCCGATGGCGACATCGAGGAGGGGGTGACGAGCGAGGCCAGCTCCATCGCCGGCCGCCAGGGCCTTGGCAACCTGATCGTCTTCTACGACCACAACCAAATCTCCATCGAGGACGACACCAACATCGCACTCAGCGAAGATGTGGTCGCCCGGTATACCGCCTATGGCTGGCACACCCAGCTGGTCGAGGGCGGCGAGAACGTCACCGGCATTTTGGACGCCATCGAAGTCGCCAAGGGTGTGACGGACCGGCCGTCCTTCATCGCCATCAGGACGATCATCGGCTACCCGGCCCCCACCAAGATGAACACCGGCAAGGCGCACGGCTCGGCGCTCGGCGACGAGGAAGTCGCGGCCGTCAAGAAGATCCTGGGCTTCGACCCCGACAAGAGTTTTCAGGTCGACGACGCGGTCCTCGCCCATACCAGGGAACTGGGAGATCGTGGCAAGAAGGCGCACGCCGATTGGCAACCTATTTTCGACGCCTGGGCCGACAAGTACCCAGACAACAAAGAACTGTACGACCGGTTGTCCAGCCGCACCCTGCCCGACGGTTGGGCCGACAAGCTACCCAGCTACCCGATAGATGCCGACGGCACTGGAAAGGGCGTCGCCACCCGTAAGGCCTCCGGTGAGGTACTGACGGCACTGGCCGGCGTGCTGCCCGAACTGTGGGGAGGTTCGGCCGACCTGGCCGAGTCGAACAACACCACCATGGAGGGCGCCGACTCATTCGGTCCGGTCGCCGCCGCCACCAAGGAATGGCAGGCAGAGCCCTACGGACGGACCTTGCACTTCGGCATTCGCGAGCACGCGATGGGCTCGATCCTCACCGGTATCGCACTGCACGGCCCCACCCGCCCTTACGGCGGCACCTTCCTGGTCTTCTCCGACTACATGCGCGGCGCCGTTCGGTTGGCTAGCGTGATGCAGGCACCCGTCATCTACGTCTGGACCCACGACTCCATCGGCCTCGGCGAGGACGGCCCCACCCATCAGCCGGTCGAGCACCTGGCCGCCCTGCGCGCGATCCCCGGTCTATCCATCGTCCGGCCGGCGGATGCCAACGAGACGGCGTACGGCTGGAAGGCCACCTTGGAGCGGCAGGACGACTGGTTCTCCGGTCCGGTCGGGCTGGCCCTCACCCGGCAGAACGTGCCGACCCTGAAGGGCACAGACGCCGCCGGAGTGGCCAAGGGTGGCTACGTGCTGGCCGACGCGGACGGTGATCTCCAGGTAATCTTGATGGGCTCCGGTTCGGAGGTTCAACTCGCTGTCGCCGCTCGGAAGGTGTTGCAGGACAAGGGCATCGGCACCAGGGTGGTATCGATGCCGTGCCTGGACTGGTTCGAGAGACAGGACGCCGCGTATATCGAGTCGGTGTTGCCGTCGTCGGTCGCGGCCAGGGTCTCGGTGGAAGCCGGTGTCGCCCAGCCCTGGTACCGCTGGATCGGCTCGGCCGGTCGGCCGGTGTCGTTGGAACACTTCGGTGCCTCGGCCGACTTCGCCACCCTCTACAAGGAATTCGGGCTCACCGCAGAGACCGTGGTCGCAGCCGCGGAAGACTCACTGGCCGCGACGCAGCAGGCCGACGGCCCGTTGATCACCCCGCCGGCGAAGAACCGCGCCGACGAGACAACCATGGATAACCCGGCAGAAGCGGATCGCCCCGCCGGCCGGACCGAAGGGAAGTGACGGTTATGACGCAGGATTCCAACACCGACAAGGGATCGACGGGCACCCGCGACAGGCTCGGTGAACTCACCGCGCAGGGCGTCTCACTGTGGCTGGACGATCTGTCCAGGGACCGCATCCGATCCGGCAATCTCGCCGAACTCATGTCCACCAAACATATTTCCGGCGTCACCACCAATCCGACCATCTTCGCCGGGGCGCTGTCCAAGGGCGACGCCTATAACGACCAGGTGGCGCAGCTGGCCGCCCGCGGCGCGCTGATCGACAATGTGCTGACAACGCTCACCACCGACGACGTGCGCAATGCCGCCGACATTCTGCGGCCGGCGTTCGACGCCTCCGATGGCGTCGATGGACGAGTATCCATCGAGGTTGAACCCGGGCTCGCGAAGGACACCGACGGCACTATCGCGCAGGCCAAGGAACTGTCCAAGATCGTCGACCGGCCCAACGTGCTGGTAAAGATTCCGGCCACCAAGGAAGGACTGCCGGCGATCACCGCAGTGCTCGGCGAGGGCATCAGCGTCAACGTCACACTGATCTTCTCACTCGACCGTTACGCCGAGGTCATCGACGCCTTCATGGCCGGCGTGCACAAGGCCAAGGAGAACGGGCACGACATCGCCCACCTGTTCTCGGTGGCCTCGTTCTTCGTCTCCAGAGTGGACACCGAGGTCGACAAACGGCTCGACCAGAACGGCAGCCCTGAGGCCAAGGCGCTGCGCGGCGAGGCGGCGATCGCCAATGCCCGATTGGCATTCCGGCTGTACGAGCAACGCTTCGGTTCCGGTGAGCCGAGCGGCGAATGGGCCGAACTGGCCGCTGCCGGGGCCAAACGGCAGCGGCCGCTCTGGGCATCCACCGGCGTCAAGGACCCGGCCTACGAGGACACCCGGTACGTGGTGGACCTGGTGGCCGATGGTGTGGTGAACACCGCACCGGAGAACACCATCGACGCTGTCGCCGATCACGGCGAGATCCACGGTGACACCATCAGGGGTACCTACCCGCAGGCATCAGCAGTGTTCTCCGGGCTGGAGGCCATCGGTATTGACATGGCCGATGTCTACCAGGTGCTGGAACGCGAGGGAGTTGACAAGTTCGCCAAGTCCTGGCAGGAGCTAAAGGACACCGTCGGGGCCGAGCTCGACAAGCAGGGGGGTGCCAAGTGACCGAGACCACCGGCGCCATTTCGGCGCCTGGCGGCCTCATTCTCGACGTCACCGTCCCCGATCCGGCCGTGCTGCAATCCGCTGTGCAGCAACTGGTTTCGGCGCAGGTCGCGTCCAAGATGACGGCGCAGGATCCCACTCTGTGGGGGGCGGACGCCGAACACGAGGCGGCCATCCGGTTGTCCTGGGCGACGCTCGCCGACACCTCGCGCCCCCTGCTGGGCTCGGTCGGCAAGCTGCGTGACGAACTGGCCGCCGACGGGCTCACCCACGTCGTGCTGGCCGGAATGGGTGGCTCGTCGCTGGCACCCGAGGTGATCTGCGCGACCCACGGCAAGGAGCTGGTGGCGCTGGACACCACCGACCCCGGTCAGGTGCGCGCCGCTCTGCAGAACGATCTCGAGCACACCGTGCTGGTGGTGTCGAGCAAGTCGGGTGGCACCGTCGAGACCGATTCGCACCGGCGGGTCTACGCCAAGGCGTTCACCGACGCCGGGCTCGATCCCAGGCAGCACATCGTGGTCGTCACCGATCCCGGCTCGCCGCTGGCCGAGCTGGCCGGCGACGAAGGCTACCGGGCGCTGTTCCTGGCCGACCCGAACGTCGGCGGCCGGTACTCCGCACTGACCGCCTTCGGACTGGTACCGGCCGGACTGGCCGGAGTCGATATCGGCGGGTTGCTGGATGAGGCAGCCGCGGCAGCTCCCGGCCTCTCGGCCGACGATGAGTCCAATCCGGGACTGGTAATAGGAGCCCTGCTCGGGCTGGCCCAGGACGCCGGCGCCGAGAAGATCGTACTGGCCGATACCGGCAGTGGCATCAAGGGTTTCGGCGATTGGGCCGAGCAGCTGATCGCCGAGTCCACCGGCAAGCAGGGCAAGGGGGTACTGCCGGTCGTGGTGGAGGACGCCAAGGCCGCCGGCTTCGCGGACGCCGGCCCCGATGCCGTACTGGCTTCGCTCGGCGCGTCCGCCGGCGTCCCGCCGGTATCCGGCTTCGCGTTCGCCATAGCCGGGCCCCTCGGCGCACAGATGTTGGCCTGGGAGTACGCCATCGTGGTGGCCGGTCGGCAGATCGGCATCAACCCGTTCGACCAGCCCGACGTCGAGTCGGCCAAGACGGCTACCCGCAAACTGTTGGGCGGCCCGACAGAGACCGCCGACACCGCCGGCGCCGACGACTCCGACCGGTCAGCCCTGACCTTCGACGGCATCGAAGTCCACGGCCCTGCCGAGATCGTCGATGGCGCAACGGATCTGAAGAGTTTGCTGGCGAATTTCCTTGCTGCGGCGCCGGAACGCGGCTACGTCTCCATCCAGGCCTACCTGGATCGGACGGCAGACGACGCGGCCAGACTGCGCCCGCTGATGGCGCAGAAGTCGGGGTTGCAGACCACCTTCGGCTGGGGACCGCGGTTTCTGCACTCGACCGGCCAGTACCATAAGGGCGGCCACCCGAACGGTGTCTTCCTGCAGATCATGGGAGCGCACGGCGCGGATCTGGAGATTCCCGGTCAACCGTTTACCTTCGGGTCCCTGCAGCTGGCACAGGCCAGGGGCGACGGCTCCGTGCTCACTGATCACGGTCGTCCGCTGCTGGGGTTGTACCTGACCGATCGTGCGGCCGGTTTGGACGCGTTGGCCGCTGCCCTCAGCGGTTGACCCGGCCCAGATGACGCCTACCAATCCGCTCCGCGATCCGCGGGACAAACGTCTCCCGCGGATCGCCGGGCCGTCTTCGGTGGTGATCTTCGGCGTCACCGGCGACCTGTCCGGCAGGAAGCTGATTCCGGCCATCTATGACCTGGCCAACCGCGGGTTGCTGCCACCCGGCTTCTCGTTGATCGGGTTCGCCCGCCGAGACTGGGACGACCAGCAGTTCAGTGCGGTGGTCCGGGCCGCCGTGAAAGCAGGTGCCCGCACACCATTCTCCGAAGATGTCTGGCGGCACCTGGCCGAGGGAATCCGTTTCGTGCAGGGCACTTTCGATGACGACGACGCCTTCGACAACCTGGCGGCCACCTTGCACGATCTTGACCGGACTCGCGGCACCGGCGGGAACCACGCCTTCTATCTGTCGATCCCGCCTGGCGCCTTCCCGGCTGTGCTGCAGCAGCTGCAACGATCCGGCCTGTGCGACCCTCAGGGCGAGGCATGGCGGCGGGTGGTGATCGAGAAGCCGTTCGGGCACGACCTGGAGTCGGCCAGGGAGCTGAACCATCTGGTACGCGAGGTTTTTCCGCCCTCAAGTGTCTTCCGGATCGACCACTACCTGGGCAAAGAGACGGTTCAGAATCTGCTGGCGTTGCGATTCGCCAACCAGTTATTCGAACCGATCTGGAATTCGCATTACGTCGACCACGTGCAGATCACCCAGGCTGAGGACATCGGCGTCGGCGGCCGGGCCGGCTACTACGACGGCATCGGCGCCGCCCGGGACGTCATCCAGAACCACCTGCTGCAGCTGCTGGCGCTGACGGCGATGGAGGAGCCCGTCTCGTTCGAGCCGAAAGATCTGCGCACCGAGAAGACCAAGGTGTTGTCGGCGGTCAAGATCCCGGCCGGAGACGGTGCGGCCCTGGCGTCGATGACGGCCCGCGGCCAGTACGCAGCGGGCTGGCAGGGTGGCGTGAAGGTGCCCGGCTACCTGCAGGAGGACGGGATCTCGCCGTCGTCGGGCACCGAGACCTACGCGGCGGTGAAGTTGATGATCGACACCCGCCGGTGGGCCGGAGTGCCTTTCTATTTGCGCACCGGCAAGCGACTCGGCAAGCGGGTCACCGAGATCGCCGTGGTGTTCAAACGGGCACCCCACTTGCCGTTCGCCCACACCGACACCGAGGAACTCGGCTCGAACGCGCTGGTGATCAGGGTGCAGCCGGACGAGGGCACCACCATCCGGTTCGGCTCCAAGGTGCCAGGCCCGACGATGGAGGTCCGCGACGTGAACATGGATTTCTCCTACGGGCAGGCGTTCACCGAAGCCTCGCCGGAGGCCTACGAGCGGCTGATCCTCGACGTGCTGCTCGGGGAGCCGTCGCTCTTCCCCCAGGACGAAGAGGTGGAACTGTCCTGGAAGATCCTCGACCCCATCGAAAAGGCCTGGGCCAGAACGAATACCGCGCCGGATCCGTATCTGTCCGGCACCTGGGGGCCGGCCTCGGCCGACGCCATGATGGCCCGCGACGGACGCAGCTGGCGGCGACCGTGAGCGGACAGGGAGTGGTGGCAACGGGACGAAGCGACGTTGGGGGTACCTCCCGCGAGCGCAGCGAGTGGGGGAGAGCTACGAACCGGCCCGGAACGACCAAGGAAGCGAACCATCCAAGATGATCATCGACCTGCCGTCCACCACGTCGGCGGCCATCAACAAGTCCATGGTCGACCTGCGTGAACGCGGTGGCACCGTCGCCCTCGGCCGGGTGCTGACGTTGGTGATCGTCACCGAAGAGGCCGGATCGGAGGCGCCGATTGCGGCGGCTAATGCTGCATCTTTCGAGCATCCCTGCCGGGTGATCGTGGTGGCCCAGGGCACCAAGCGCGGAGCGGCCAGGATGGACGCCCAGATCCGGGTCGGCGGCGATGCGGGTGCCAGCGAGGTCATCGTGCTGCGGCTGTTCGGCCCGATGGCCGAGCAGGGCGCGTCGGTGGTGGTTCCGCTGCTATTGGCGGACGCACCGGTGGTCGCCTGGTGGCCGGGTGCGGCCCCGGACGACGCCGCCCAGGACCCGATCGGGGTGTTGGCCAGGCGCCGGATCACCGATGCGGCGGCCGCGAAACGGCCGCTGAGCGCGCTCGCGACCCGCCGCGCCAATTACCGATCGGGAGACACCGACCTGGCCTGGACCAGGATCACCAACTGGCGCGGACTGTTGGCAGCGGCGCTCGACCAGCCGCCGCACGACAACGTTCGCTCGGCCGTGGTGGCCGGGGCCCCCGATTCGGTCTCCACCGAACTGCTGGCCGGCTGGCTGGCCTGGCAACTCAAATGCCCCGTCCAGCGCACGGTCAAGGGTAGGGCCGGCACGGGCATGCATTCGGTGACGCTAGAACGCAGGTCCGGAACGATCCGGCTGGAGCGCCCCGACCGGCAGACTGCCACCCTCACCATGGAGCATCAGCCGGAACGGTCGCTGGCGCTACCCAGGCGCTCGCTGCGGGATTGCCTGTCCGAGGAACTGCGTCGGCTCGACGACGACGAGGTCTACGCCGAGGTGCTCACCAAGGGCCTTGACCTGTTGTCCGGAAAGGGATCCAGCACAACGGTGCCCCCGAAAGCGCGGAAACAGAAGTCGAACGCCACCGGCACCGTCGCGGACACCCGCAAACCCGCTGCCATCCGGAAGCCGGCAGCCCGAAAGACCGCGGCCGCCCGCACATCGACGGCACGGCCGCGCGGAAATACGAAGAAATGAGCGGCCTGACCGAGATCGTCGTCCACCCGACCGCCGACCTGCTGGCGGCCGCAGCGGCGGCCAGGTTGATCGGCAAGCTGCTCGACGTGCAGGCCGCCGGGCGCATCCCGACCATCGCCTTGACCGGAGGCGGCGCCGGAATTGCCACCCTCAGCCAACTGAATGCCTCAGCGGCCCGGGACGCGGTGGACTGGTC
This sequence comes from Actinomycetota bacterium, assembly GCA_030947305.1. Lineage (GTDB taxonomy): Bacteria > Actinomycetota > Actinomycetes > Mycobacteriales > Nakamurellaceae > Nakamurella. Next base: position 31,437 of record JALYXB010000271.1, read on the forward strand.
GAGTGTCGAGATCTATTGGGGTGATGAACGTTTCGTACCCACCGCCGATCCCGACCGCAATGCTGGCCAGGCGCGTGCAGCACTGCTCGAGCATGTCCCGCTCGACCCGACCAAGGTGCACGAGATGGCCGCGTCCGACGGTGAATTCGGCGACGATGTCGATGCAGCCGCCGCCGCCTACGTCACCACGCTGCCGGCGACATTCGATCTGGTGCTGTTGGGGATGGGGCCCGAAGGCCATGCGGCATCGGTGTTCCCGCACTCCCCCGCGCTCACCGACCTCCGGCCGGTGGTGGCGGTCCGCAACTGTTCGAAACCGCCACCGACCCGAATATCGCTGACCCTGCCGACCATCCGCACCGCGGAAGAGGTATGGATGCTGGTCGCCGGGGTTGAAAAGTCGGGAGCCGTCGCCAGTGCGATTGGCGGCGCGGCCGAGCGGGATGTGCCGGTAGCCGGCGCCACCGGGCGCTCGGTGACCAGGTGGCTGCTGGATCCCGGTTCGGCGTCCAGCCTCCCCGGGCGTGAATCGGCCGGCCAGCCGGCCACCGGTTGAGACCATTCACACCGCAGCCGGGTTCCCCGCCACCGGAGCGGACCTGACATGCTGAATGCCTGCGGCGCGGGCGGCACCACCGTCTGCGTCCGGCCGGCGGGACTGACCCGTGCGGCGTGACGAGGAGGTTTGCCGTCCATGTCGAATGCCCCGGTGAAAGTGACCGTGACGGGCGCAGCTGGCCAGATCGGGTATGCGCTGTTGTTCCGCATCGCCTCCGGCGCGATGCTCGGCAACGACACCCCGCTCGAGCTGAACCTGCTGGAAGTCACCCCGGCACTCAAAGCTGCCGAGGGCACCGCCATGGAGCTCAACGACTGCGCATTTCCATTGCTGACCGGCATCAACATCACCGACGATGCGACCACGGCGTTTGATGGCGCCAATGTCGCGTTGCTGGTCGGCGCCCGGCCGCGGGCCGCCGGCATGGAACGCGGCGACCTGCTGGAGGCCAACGGCGGCATCTTCAAGCCGCAGGGTGAGGCGCTGAACGCCGGCGCTGCCGACGACATCAAGGTGCTGGTGGTCGGCAATCCAGCCAACACCAACGCGCTGATCGCCCGTTCCCACGCCCCGGACATTCCGGCCGGCCGGTTCACCGCGATGACCAGGCTGGATCACAACCGGGCACTGGCGCAGGTCTCCGCCAAACTCGGCATCTCGGTCACCGACATCAGCAAGATGACCATCTGGGGGAACCACTCGGCCACCCAGTACCCCGACCTGTACACCGCACAGGCCAACGGAACGTCCATCGCTGAACAGGTCGACCGGGACTGGTTGGAGAACACCTTCATTCCCACGGTTGCCAAGCGCGGCGCGGCCATTATCGAAGCCCGGGGCGCCTCGTCTGCAGCATCTGCCGCCAGCGCTGCCGTCGACCACGTCAACACCTGGGTGCACGGCACCCCGGACGGCGACTGGACCAGTGTGGCGCTGGAGTCGGACGGCTCCTACGACGTGCCCGAGGGCTTGGTCTGTTCGTTCCCGTGCACCAGCGACGGCACCAACTGGTCGATCGTGCAGGGCGTGGAATTGGGCGAGTTCTCCCGCGGCCGGATCGACGTATCCCTCGCCGAACTCAATGAGGAGCGGGACGCCGTCAAGGGTCTGGGCCTGATCTGAGTTCCGCGGCTATTCTCCCGCTACTACCGCGATTGCGCCAGCGCAGGTGATCATCGAGCGCGGGGCTGCGCCGACATAAACGCCATGATCAACTTCACCGCGAAAGTTGATCATGGCGTTCATGCATGCGAAACGTCGCCAAACGACGGCATCGAGCGACCATTGGCGTTGTACCGATGCACGAACGTCATGATCAACTCAGTAGCTGAAGATGATCATGGTGTTGGTGTTAGTGCAGGTCGACCAACGCAGCCGAGTAATCGATCGAAGCGAGCCCACCGATGGACAGGCGATTGCCGTTGTCCGCCAAGGGCATCGTGCTGCGACGATATTCCGACGGCCGCTTTCGAGTGTTGTTGTGCCGCAACGATCGAGCGGAGTGGGAACCGCCGGGCGGTCGACTGGAGCCCGGCGAGTCAGAAGTGGACGCGGTTGCTCGCGAGGTGATGGAGGAGACCGGCCAGCAGGTATGGGTCGGCCCGCTGGTCAGCCGATTCGTGCTGCCGATCCCGTCGGTCGGCGCCGCTGTCGAGGTGGCCGCCTACGGCTGTCATCTGGCGGCCAAGCGACCACTGCGGCTCTCCCACGAGCACGGGCAGCTGGCGTGGCTACCGGTCGCCGAACTACCGAAGTCTGTTCCCGCCGGCTATGCAGCCGCCGTTGTTACCTGGGTGCGCGAACAGGAGTGAACGATAGTGGCACCGCACATTCTGACGGTCACCCGGCGGAGTCAAGGCACTCGTCCACGCAGTGCCCGCAGATCCGTGCGTAGGCACAGCTTCTACCGCCGAGAGGCACCGTCGTTGGCCGATGCGCCATCACGGTTTGCGACCCCCGGTGTGCTCAGCCGGCCTGCCAGCGAAGGTCGATGGTGTCGGTAGTGTTGCCCCACTTGAGGATCAGGTGCCAGCAACCGGGCGCCGGCATGTCTACGATCGACGGTCCTGGCGACAGTCCGACATCGACGGTCACCGTGCGGTTCGACCCCTCCAACTGTCCAACGATGGTGAATTCGCCGGCATTAAGCGGGGCG